>NZ_CP034593.1:943546-1258061 GCF_003971195.1 Flaviflexus ciconiae
AAGGAGATCCTCCGAATGGAGGGTCCTCTCAACATCGTCGAGGGTGGTCAGCTTCTCGCCGTCCTTGGCACGGCGAACAACGATCGGCAGAGCCATCTTGTCCATGTCGTAGGCGTGGAGCGGCTGACCGAGGTCCAGCATGACGTAGTTCGTGACGTCAACGGCAAGCGAGATGGGCCGCATCCCGGCTTCCGTCAGGCGGTCCGTCATCCACTTCGGGCTCTTCGCGGTCGGGTCGATGCCGCGGACGACGCGGGTGACGAAGCGGTCGCATCCGACGTTGCCGTTGATCGGAGCAACGTCGTCAACGCGGACATTCTCATCGCCGCGGGGCTCAGGGAGCGGATTCTCAAGATTCTCGGGCAGACCGAAGTCGGTGAAGTTCGCTCCGGTGGAGTGCGAGAACTCGCGGGCAACGCCACGCATGGAGAAGCAGTAGCCGCGGTCCGGGGTCACGTTGATCTCGAGGGTTTCGCGGTCCAGGCCGAGGTAGCCCATGGCGTCCTCGCCAGGCGCGGGGATGCTGGCGATCGCAGCATCATCGTTTGCCTTGGCGAGAACGATGATGCCGTCGTGATCGTCACCGAGGCCGAGTTCCTTCGACGAGCAAATCATGCCGTCGGAAATGTGGCCGTAGGTCTTGCGTGCGGAGATAGCGAAGCCGCCGGGTAGTTCCGCACCCGGGAGGCTCACGACGACGTAGTCGCCTACGTCGAAGTTGTGGGCGCCGCAAATAATGCCGCGGGAAGCCATCTCGGCGGGTTCCTTGCCTTCGCCGGGAGCGTCGTTGTGCTCACCGACGTCAACGCGGCAGTAGTTGATGAGTTTGCCGTTCTTCTGCTCTTCTTTGGCGAGCGTGAGGACCTTGCCGACAACAATCGGCCCGGTCACCTCACCGCGGTGAATCTCTTCTTCTTCGAGGCCAACCTTGACGAGGTCGGCGGCAAGCTGTTCGGCGGTCAGGTTTTCGGGGGTCTCAACGTGGGCGGAGAGCCAGTCGATCGGGATGAGTGGCATGTCAGATGCTCCTTCCATTAGTTGAGAACTGTGCGGAGAAACGCACGTCTCCTTCGACGATGTCACGCATGTCGGCGATGCCGTGGCGGAGCATGAGTGCACGCTCCACTCCCATGCCGAATGCGAAGCCGGAATATTCGTTCGGGTCAATACCTGCCGAGGCGAGCACATTGGGGTTGACCATGCCGCAGCCACCCCATTCGATCCAGCCGGCGCCGCCCTTCTTTTGGGGGAACCAAATGTCGAGCTCGGCGGACGGCTCGGTGAACGGGAAGAAGGAGGGGCGCAGACGTGCCTTCGCGTCGGGACCAAACAGGTGCTTGGCAAGACGGTCCAGGGTGCCCTTCAGGTGTGCCATGGTCAGCCCCTTATCGACCGCGAGGCCCTCGACCTGGTGGAAAACCGGGGTGTGGGTCGCGTCAAGAGCATCGGTGCGAAAGGTTTTACCGGGAACGCAAACATAGATCGGAGCTCCCCGCTCTAGCATCTCGTGGGCCTGAACGGGAGAGGTGTGAGTGCGTAGGACGAGGCCGTCCTGGCGATCAACCTCGCCACCTTCGTCTACACCGTCGACGTAGAACGTGTCCTGCATCTGCCTCGCCGGGTGGTCCGGACCGAAGTTCAACGCATCGAAGTTGAACCATTCGTGCTCGACTTCGGGCCCCTCGGCGATGTCCCAGCCCATGGCAACAAAGAAATCGGAGATGTCTTCAAGCAGAACCGACAGCGGGTGACGGGCGCCAAGCGGTGCACGCCTCGTCGGGACCGTCACGTCAACGGTCTCCTCCACAAGAATCCGTTCCGCGGCCTCAGCTTCAAGCCGTTCAGTCGCTTCCGCGAGCGCGGCCTGGATGTTCTTGCGCGCCATTCCCATGATCTTGCCGGCGACGGGCTTGTCGGCCTTATCGAGGCCCTTGATCTGCTGGTTGGCGAGGGTAATGGGGGCGTTGTCGCCGCTGTGGGCGAGCCGAGCGGTCTTCAGTTCGTCAAAAGTGGTGGAGGCACTAAATGCTGCCTGTGCCGCTTCTACTGCGGCGCCCACTCCTGCTTCGTCGCGCGGGTCCAATCCCGGTGCTTGAGACATATCGGCCTTTCTCTTGGAAACCTTCCCCTATCCTAACGAACGCGGACGCCCGTCCTGTTATCAGAACACGATGTGGAAACGAGCACGCTGGGGATAGCCACGAAGCCGCGTGAACCATTCCCACCGTGAGACTGTTTGGTGGCCGAGGTTCCGAAGTCGTCTGCGAACATCATTTCCGTCCGCCTGGGCGAACCACGCCATTGATCATCGCGACAGGAACCAGTGAGGATAGGAACCAGTAAGGATAGGAACTAGTGAGGATAGCTCCGTGATCTTTCAGCCCGAACCCTGATGAAGCACTTTCCCAGGGTTTGCGCAGATCAGAGGCCTTTTTCCCTTGGCGTAATATGATGCGAGGGCTTGAGATGTGGACCACAATAAGTTTGTCAGAGACAGTACGTCATAACTATCGAAAGGATCTGTCATGGGTATTGATGACAAGGCCAATAACGAGTTTGAGAACGCCAGCGGCAAGATGAAGGAGGGCTTCGGTAAGGCTACCGACAACGAAGACCTTGAGGCCGAGGGTAAGGGCGAGCAGCTCAGCGCCAAGGCTAAGAATGTTGGCGAATCCGTGAAGGACTTCGCTCAGGAAGCTGGCGAGAAGATCAAGGGCACCTTCAAGAAGGACTAGCCGATAAGCGCCGATTCCAAGGCCAAACGGAAACCGACTTAACGGTTTATGGTTATGCCCGCCTTCCCGGCGGGCATAACCATTCTCGGAGCCAAGGCTGTCGGATGGAAGCGTTTACCAAGCAAATAGGTTTGTGCAGTAAGGAAGGCGGAACCCTTTACGGAACCCTTTATTGCACAGGGCGGACACGTACCCGTCGTTCTGTAACTTCCACTTACTGGTCACGTAGCGAGAGTCAGCCAGACCCGAGGAAGGTAGCTGCCGCAGAGTCTCGCCCAACAATCCCGAGGGTGGTCGTCTTCAAATTTTTCGGATCACCCGGGTTCGTGTCTGAGAGATCGCTGGCGAAGCCCAAATCTTCACTGCCGACGCCGAGTGCTGGCAACAGCTGCGGCGGCTTGGCGTTCGATACCGCTCGTCTTCTCCCCCGATTATCTGCTGACGTTGCCGCACGAGCATTGTTCCACCTCGCCTTACACCACGGCCGACCGGAACTCGATTGTTCTGACTGTTACTGACAGAGAAGGCTACGCACGGTCGTGGAGAACGGACGACCAAGTGGCCGTGGGACACACGCCGCGCATGACCCTGCCCCTACCACCGAATGGTGACTCCGCCAACATCACCGATGACTCCGTCGCTTCAAGGGATTGGTGCGCCTACGGCGTGGCAATTGAATTGAGCGATGCGATCCGATGCGGCGATCCCGGTCTGGGTTCGATTCAACACCCGGTAGCGATCAATGGGAAGGGTCCACCCACCGAATGACACGAAGGCACCTTGCCACGTATGGCGCTTTCGCGGACCGATCATTTATGCGGTGCCCGGGCCACACTGGGTGAGGTTGAGCCTGCGCCCCTCCCACCGCTCTCGTAACCAACGATCATGGCTTGCCACGATGACGGCACCCGGATAGTCAGGGATCGAGTCCTCGAGTTCGGTGGCAAGCTTGAGCGAGAAGTGGTTCGTTGGTTCATCGAGCAGGAGGATGTCCGGCGGATTTGCAAGAAGAACAGACAGCTCCAGTCTGCGGACCTGCCCGGTCGAGAGGGTACCGACGCGCCTTTGGACATCTCGCCCCGCAATCAAGCCAAAGGTGCCGAGCGATACGTGCTCAGCACGTTCTTCCCCAACTGCACGCACGTAGAGGCGCTCCACAGTCTCTTCCCGCCATGAGCCACGTCGCTCGGCTCCGGTATGACGCTCGAAGATCACACCCACTTCCTGCGCCAGAGATGCGATCGTGAGTCGGCTTGGGTGATGTAAGGTCCCATCAAACTCGGTAACAGCCCCCGCCAGAATCTTCAGCACTGTTGACTTACCGCTACCGTTTTCTCCCGTAATGAGGAGCCGGTCATGTTCTCTAATATCGAGAGAAACGGGTGCGAGCCTTCCCGGAATGGCGAGTCTGTTTGCGGAAAGAATCGTCCGCTGTCCCCCGTCACCACCGGTGTCAGCCCGCTCGGCCCCTTTGTCCTCAACGCCGGCGGAGAGCCCCGCGAAGCTCAGCCTCTTCGGCGGTTTGCGAACTTGGTCTTCTTCAAGCCGTTCGAGTGCACGCTCAGCATCCTTGACCCGCCGGGATACCACTTTGGCGTTCCGGTCCGAGTAGAACTTCTTCGCAATCTTGGCCTCGGTGCGCGGAGCACGGGATGAATGACCAACACTGTGGGACGACCCTACCCGTGCACGAGCTTCCTTGAGCGCCGCCTGTTCCTCATTAAATCGTTCCTCCCAACGCCTTCTTTCCGCTTCCCGCACGTCGAGATAGTCCGTGTAGGTACCGGTGTAGGACGTGATACCGAGGCCGGATCCCGGTGAATCATCTTGCGGAGCATCCCGAAACGGGCTCGGAGCAGGATCAAGATCAAGAATGACTGTGGCAACTTCATCGAGGAACGCTCGATCGTGACTCGCAATCACAACCGGCCCGGGCCAGGACGCAAGCATCGAGACCAGCAGGGCCGATCCCCGATCATCCAGGTGGTTCGTCGGCTCATCAAGCAGAAGTGTCTCCGGCCGCTTGAGAATCAGCCACGCGAGGGACAGTCTTGCCACCTGACCGCCCGACATGTGCAGAGCCTTTCGGGACAGGTCAATTCCGCTCAGCCCAAAGGCATCCAGAACGCGCTCGGCAATGGAGTCAATATCCCACGCATTCAATCGCTCAGCCTCGGCCAGCGCAGCTTCGTAGACGTCGGCGGCACGAGATAGGTCCTCTCGATTCGCATCCGGTCGCGCCATATCCGTCGCCGATCGTTCAATCGTCTCCAGCACGGCACGCTGCCTGCTTGTGGCATCCTCTATAACTTCCCGAGCGGTCCACGACAGCGGAAAGGGCGGCTCCTGGTGATAGTGCCCGACAGTTCCCGGCACGCGCGCTGAACCAACAAAGTCCTGATCGAGCCCGGCCAGGATCCTTAAGAGTGTTGTTTTACCGCTACCGTTCTCGCCCACCAGGCAGGCACGGCTCCCGGAGGGGACAGTGAAGCTAACATCTGTCAGCACGCGCCTATCGGGGAAAGACTTCGACACGCCCTCAACGCGGATATGGTTACCGCGGGAAACAGCTGAGTGAGCAAAACCGGGCACGGCAGAATGATGGTGATAATTCACAAGGGTCCTTGAAAGTGCAAAAAGTATCCGCCGGGCCTCGCCTCGGTCGCGGATCTGATCACTGCACTACTTCAACATGCTGAAGAATATATTCGAGCCAACACAGACGCGCAAGCCCCGCGGCGCTTTGGTGACGGGAGGCGAGCCAGAAATCGCTAGTTCTCCAACAACGAGTGCAACTGAATGCAACATATTTGCACACTCAAGCGGTTGCGACACGTACACATTATTAGCTCTATGACGCCATTTAACTGCTTAATTCAATGGCGAGTTGCTCAGCAAGTTGCCACAATAATGCAAGCACGCTTGTAAGCATTACAGGATTTGATACGATTGAGGTGTTCCAACCGGAACGGGTCCTCCGGGATCAAGTACACGGCAGTGCAGGGCACGGACCGCGTACCTGCACCCCACGACCACAAGGAGTTCGACTTTGTCGCGCATCATTGAAGCTCACGCTTACGCCCAACAGTTTGAGGCCTCGCACGAGACCGTTGACGGATCCAAGGATATTAACGCCTCGGCAATCCTTTCGTTCCTCGCTCTCATGTTCATCGTTGCAGTTGCAGGTCTGTTCCTGAACCTGCCCATAGTTACTCTTATCGCTAGCGCCGTCGCACTCGGCACGATCATCACTGCCGCAGTCAAGAACGCCCAGTACAACGCCTAGAACAGTGCCGTGCCGGGCACCCTCCAAACAGCGGAGGTATTCATCATCCGGCCTAAAGACGGATATCGGGACGTAGCCCTGCGGGGCACCCCGTGGATCTACTCGCGATTGACGCGAATGAGAAGACTTCAGCGGAGGCTCCCCCAGGGGCCTCCGCTTTCTTTACCAACAAGTGGCCGACACGACGACTAAACAGATAGCTACTTTTTGAGAATACATCCGTGGAGGCGCCGATATTTTGAATGGCTTTCTACTACGAGCGCGACTATCTACCCCAGGGCGGGGCTGCCTCCCGTTTTTCGTTAGAGACGATTGTGGGCGGGAACCAGGTTCAATGGTTTCCGCCCACATGCGTTCAGCGCCCACACATTACGCTGTTCGCACTGGCCCGACGAGAGGGCCACCATGCGTTGCCGAGACGCACGGCTGTCTTGTTACATCGCGGCTTCGGCTGCGATAAGGGTGTCGGCACCGAGCTTGAGGCCGGTGACGTTGTCGAACTTGCCGTCCTCATGCTCGATGTTGACGTTCATGTTCGGGTTGATCTCGTAGACGGCGCGGAGGAACTCGGTCCACCAGGCCTGGTCGTGACCGGAGCCAACGTGGACGAACCGCCATGCAGGATCCTCGGGCCATACCTGGCACCAGTGGTTCATACCGGACGGGTAGCGCTTCGACTCATCGGCCGGCGGGCGGCCGTGCGAGGTGTCGAGGACGCCACGGATACCGACGCCGGGCTCAATCTTCGTGTCCTTGGCGTGGACGTGGAAGACCTTGTCACCGAGGTAACGGGTGGCCTCAATCGAGTCCATCTGCTGCCACATGAGGTGCGAGGGGTCCATGTTGACGCCAACGTTCTTCGCGTCAATACGGTCGGCGAAGTCCATAAAGCCCACGGGGGTGAAGATCGTGTTGTGGGGATGGAGTTCGATTGCAAGCTTGACATTGTTGTCCTGTGCACGCTGATCCATCTCGCGCCAGTACGGGTCGAGCACCGAGTGCTGGTAGTCAAGAATCTCGCCATAGACACCATCCCAGGGGTTAACAACCCAGGAGGGGTACTTCGCATCCGGATCGGAGCCGGGTGCACCGGACATGCAGACGAGCTCTTCCACGCCGAGCTTGCCAGCAAGTTCAATGCCGCGCTTCAGGTCGTAGTGGTGACGGGGGCCGATGTCCGGGAGCGGGTTCAGGGAGTTACCGGAAGCGGTAAGGCCAGCGAGCTTGAT
Organism: Flaviflexus ciconiae; assembly: GCF_003971195.1. Taxonomy (NCBI): domain Bacteria; kingdom Bacillati; phylum Actinomycetota; class Actinomycetes; order Actinomycetales; family Actinomycetaceae; genus Flaviflexus; species Flaviflexus ciconiae. The sequence continues at coordinate 950,797 of NZ_CP034593.1, forward strand.
GCCCTTCTCGTCGAAGAGGCCGAGGTACTCGTCGCGGGCAGCCTGCGATGCGAGGAGAGCATCGACGGGTGCATGAGGGGAGGGAATGAAGCCGCCGACGTTGATCTCAGCACCGGTCAGGCCGGCTTCCTTGAGAACATCGAGAGCATCAGCGAGGGGACGATCGTGGAGGCAGGCGGTGTATGCGCCAAGGGTCAGTGCCATGGAAATGGATCCTTTCAGTTAATTTCGACTGCGGCGCCGTTGTTGGCAGCCGATTCAGCGACAGCGTTCTGGATGCGGATGGCGCGGTAGCCATGCGCGAAGGAGGGAACCGGGGGAAGCCCCTCGTCGATACCGGCAACCTGGCCGAGGAAGGCCCGTGCCTGGAAGTTGAACTGGTCGATCTGGGTGGTACCCACACCGGCGAAGTCCATGGAGGAACCGCCCTTGAAGTACGGGAAGTTCTGACCCGTCAGGATCTGGCGGGGTCCGCGCATACCCGGCTCGGCCGTTTCGTCATTGAGGAGGATCTCGCCGCCGCGGGCCAGGTCGAAGGAAGCCTTCGCCTTCGTGCCCATGACGTCAAACATGAGAGCGTTCGGGTCACCAAAGGCAACGCGCGATACGGAGATTGAGCCGACAGCGCCGTTCTCAAACTCGGCGTTAAACATGGCAACGTCATCGTTTTCAACAACCTCGGTTGCTTCTGCCTCAACCGCCACGCCGCGACCGCCAGCAACGCCCTCCACAGCCGGGGACGCTTCTTGATCACGGTGGACAGGGTGGCACCGGAAATGCGCTTAATCGGACCGCAGATGAACTCGGCAACGTCGGTCATGTGCGAGCCAACATCGCCAAGCGCACCGGAGCCCATCGGACCCTTGTACCGCCATGCGATCGGCGTGTTCGGGTCAACGCCGTAGTCGCACCAGTAGCGACCATCGAAGTGGAACACCTCGCCGAGGTCACCATTCTGAGCAAGTTCAGCGATCTTCGCGATTGAGGCATGGCGACGGTAACCGAAGCCAATGCCGGTCACAACCTCGGGGTGAGCCTCAGCCACCTCGGTCATGGCCTTCGCGTCCTCAAGGGTGTCCGTCAGGGGCTTCTCGCACAGGACATGCTTGCCAGCAAGGATAAGAGCCTCAGCGATCTCGCGGTGGAGGCGGTTCGCAACAACGATCGACACGACATCAATGTCGTCCGCGGCCGCGATCTCCTTCCAGTCCGTCGTGTAGCGCTCGTAACCGTAGGACTCGGCCGAGGCCTTCGCGAACGGCTCGAATGCATCGCAGATAGCTGCGAGACGTACCGGGGGAAGAACTCCCGGCTCGTAGAGCGTAGATGCCTGGCGCCACGCATTGGCGTGGGTGCGGCCAGCCATGCCTGCACCGATGACTGCTACCGAAATGGGCTTCGTGGACATGGGACTCCTTCGTCAATATATCCTTTAATACGAGCGAGTTAACGCGCGTTAACAATGTCTTTAGAATAGCCCCGGCTCAAGAACAATGTCAATACAATTCGAGAAGGTTTTCCGATTTGACAACTGAGAGGTGCGTCACAGCTGGGTGGTCGAGTCGCCGAACGTCGTTCGCGCCCGCGAATAGACAGCGACTAGGAGGAAGTCCGGACAACGAGTTGAGGCGACACCACTATGTCGCCGCCGGACGGGCCGCTGTCGGCGGCAAGTGCCTCGATTGCATCGAGTGCGAGTTTCGCCTGAACGTCGGGTTGCTGGTCAATAGATGTCAGATCAAACCCAGCGTGACGGGCAAGGAACGTGTTGTCGTAGGAGATAATGCCAACATCGGAGCCGGGAACGATACCGGCTTGGCGGAGCTGGGAGACGACATCGATGGCGAGGTAGTCATTGTGGGCGAAGATGCAGACGGTGCCGGGCTCCCGCTTCGCCTGCGTGCCAAACTTCTCCGCACTCGCAACGGGGGTCATAACATCAACCTCAAGCCCGGCGGCTTCCGCCGCCGCAACAATGGCCGCCCTGCGGTAACCGGCAGCCTCAGAGTCGACGTCTTCTGCGAGGTAAACAACGCGGCAGTAGCCGCGGTCCACGGCGTGGGCGACGGCTATGCGCGCTGCCTCGAACTCATCGATATGGACAACGTGTGCCGGCCCGCCATCGTACGGCGACCCAGCAATAACGAGAGGGAGCCGGGAAGCGATAGAAACGTAGTGGCTTGCGGGGCGTGATGGGGTGGCAAGGATCAGGCCGCCGACCCGCATGGTCTGGAAGTGTTCGAGCATTGCTCTCTCCCGCGCCTCATCACCTGACGCGGTTGCAGCAAGAACCGTGTATCCGCGCGCTTCGCTTTCGGCTTGGAAGGCCGCAACGAGCGACTCAAAGTAGGGATTGCGCAGGTTTGGAAGAACGACACCGATAAGCATGCTCCGCGACGAGGCGAGGGCCGCCGCACCGAAGTTCCTGGAGTATCCGAGCCGGGCCGCGACCTCGCGAATACGCTCTTTCGTCTCGGTCGCAACTCGCGGGGAGTCAGCCAGCGCTAACGAAACGAGCCCGCGCGAGACGCCGGCCTCTCGGGCGACGTCGCTCTGGGTAATAGCAGCCTGCATAATTCTCCTCCGATAAAACTTTACGCCAGTGATGCCACTCCCCCATGATCGCCACGGCAAACGCTCCCATTATCGTCACCGCCGCCGTTGCTCACGATCGGTTACGTCGGTAGCCAGTCAGCACAAATAGTGCCCAGAGCCGACTCGGAATCGGACGAGAAAACCAGGAACGAGACAGGAAGAGAAAGGATTACCCGAGAAGAAACGGCCGAGAAACAGGCGACCTCGGAACGGCAGTCGACGAAGGGAAGCTCGGCAAAGGAAGCTCGGCAAACGAAGCTCAGAAAGGGGGCAATCCGGGACGGCAAGGGCGGCCCCGCAGGACCGCCCTTGCCGTTGGAATAGGAAGAAGCCCGTCAGTGTGACTGAAGGTCTTCTCCGTTCGGTTTTAGGAGTACTTCTTCTCCATCTCGACCTCAATCTGCTCCATGGAGAGTCCAGCCGTTTCTGGCATCCACTTCCACAGGGCGGCGAAGACGATGAGGTTGATGACGCCGTAGGTTCCGTAGGTCGCCATACCACCGAGGTTGTCGATCATGACCGGGAAGGTCACGGTGACAAGTGCGTTCGTGATCCAGAGGAAGAAGATGCAGGCGCCGTTGGCGATGCCGCGAACGTGGGCCGGGAAGATCTCACCGAGCATGGTCCACACGACCGTGCCGTTCGATGACTGAACGATCAGCATGAACACGCCCATGACTGCCAGGATGGCGAAGGCTGCGGCCGGGGCCGGGTTACCTCCCGTGTCCAGGTGCGGCTCGATGAGGGTTCCGAACAGGGCTGCGATGATGAACATGCAGACTGCCACGCCTGCGACGTCAACAAGGAGGATCGTACGGCGGCGGAACTTGAAGATCAGGTACAGGCCGAGAGAGGAACCGATGACCGACATGACGCCGTTAGCGACCTGTGCGGTAATGGCGGCCGACGTGGTCATGCCAGCGATCTCGAGGACCTTTGGCGCGTAGTACATGACCGAGTTGACGCCGGTCAGCTGGTTACATGCCGCCAGGAGCAGGCCAACCAAGAAGAGCTTTCGTAGCCATGGCGTCTGCCAGATGTCTCCAAAAGTTCCCTTCCGGGTACGGTTCTGCTCGATCTGAAGAGCGACGACCTCTGCCATCTCCTGCTCGATCGGCTCATCGCGATGATCGCGAACGCGCTTCAGGGCACCAATCGCATCAACGTAGCGGCGGTTGTGTGCGAACCAGCGCGGTGATTCCGGCATGACTCGCATACCGAACCAGAGTGCGATTGCAGGGATCGAGCAGAGCAGAAGCATGTATCGCCATGCCGAGCCGTTGCCAGTGTCAATAACCAGCTGATCAACAAACATCTGGAACGCTTCCTGGTTTTCAAACGTGCTCTCAAGCGAGGTGACGTTTGACCAGAGCTGTTCGCCGGATTGCAGAGTGCCCGTGGGGTCCTCGATAATCGTCAACTTCGGGCCGCCCGCCATCGTGTTGATGACCGCGTTGAACGAGAAGGCAGCAAGCTGACCAACGACGATCATAAGCTGGTCGATAGCGACGATGGTGCCGCGAATGCGCTTCGGAGCAGTTTCGGCCAGGTAGACCGGGACGGTTGCGGATGCTCCACCGACGGCGAGGCCGAGAACGAAGCGGGAAACGTACATGAAGGGCAGGTTCGGTGCGAAGGCCACCATGAGGGAGCCAACGAAGAACAAGATTGCCAGCAGCATGATGTTGTGGCGGCGCCCGAACCGGTCGGAAAGACGCCCACCGAAGAGTGCACCGAAGGCACAGCCGATGAGGAGGATGCCGCCGATAAGACCCTCTTCGAGAGAGTTCAGGTGCATGCCGCCAGCATCCCAGGGCATGTACATGTAGGGCAGGGCGCCCGAGATCACTCCGGTGTCGTAACCAAACAGGAAAGAACCGAGGCAGGCGATGCCGGCAACCCAGCCAATCGTACGATGCTTACCGGAGGGCTGTGTCTCCTGCACCATCCGGCTGAGTTTCTCGCCCGTGGGGTACCCCTCCAGGGGAGCATCATTGATTTTTGACATGGTCCCGCCTCCTTATTTCCTGCCGAGATCGAAGGTGGTCGTGCCGTTGACGGCAGCAACCTTCTCCCACTGTCCCGACTCGACGGAGCGGACAACCGCTTCGTCAACCTCGGCCGCTGACCATCCATCCGCTGCGGACGGAGCAAGCTGCTCGCCGGTGAGGACGGACTGGACAAACTTGGCCGCTTCGACAGCCTTGAGGTCGTCGAAGCCCATCGAGGTGCCAGCGCCGGGCTGGAACCGAGCGAAGTTCGGGAAGCTAGCAGGTCCTGCCATGACCCGGGTGTAGCCCTGGAACTCGTTGTTACGACCGATGCAGATCTCGAGATCGTTGAGATCTTCGAAGTTCCACCGTGCCGAACCGTTCGTGCCGTACACCTCAACCATGTACTCGGCGCGCGGGCCAACAGCGACGCGCGAAGCTTCAAGGGTACCGACAACGCCGTTGTCGAGGCGGGCCAGGATGGCAACGTAGTCTTCGTTTTCGACCGGGCCGAGCTCGTCGGAAACTTCCCAGCCGGAGTGGCCAACGCCGGCCTTGGTCGGGATGGGGCGTTCGGGGATGAAGGTGTCCGTGAGCGCGGTGACGGTATCAATGCGTCCGACCAGGTACTGGATCAGGTCCGCACCGTGGCTCATGAGGTCACCCACAACGCCGGCACCCGCGAGTTCGCGGTTGTAGCGCCAGGTCAGCGGGCCATCGGGCTGCGACGCATAGTCGGCAAGCAGCCAGGCACGCACATTGGTGATACGGCCGAGACGACCCTCGTTGATAAGCTCACGAAGCTTCTCAATAGCGGGGGTGTGACGGTAGTTGAATCCCACACCGGTGATGAGACCGGCCTTCTCTGCGGCTTCCGCGATTTCGCGGGACTCGGCGGCCGAGACACCCATGGGCTTCTCGATCCAGAAGGGCTTCCCGGCCTCGATCGCGGCAAGCGCGATTTCCCGGTGCAGGAAGTTCGGGGAACAGATCGACACGACATCGATCTCGGGATCCGCGAGCAGTTCGCGGTAATCGGAAACAGCTCGGTCGAAGCCGAGCTCATCGACGGCGACGCGGCGCGTCTCCTCAATCGGATCGCAGGCGACGGCGAGGTTGATCTTGACATCAACCTCGGGGAACCGTTCCTGCAGCTGCTTGTAGCTACGGGTGTGAAGTCGGCCCATCCAGCCAAGGCTGATGACACCGACATTCAGAGTCTTCGCTGACATACTTTCTCCTCTTACCAAAGCGGGAGCTACGTTGCCCCAACTTCTAGGAAAGAGTCTCGCATATGTCAGCACAAATGCCAAGATTTCAACTAAAGATAATTACAAACCGATGGAGGAACGCTGATCAATCTCGGCGTTGCTGTGCGCGAACTCACAGCCCGCAACCCGAACATTTTGTTTGTCAACTCATCGTACTCCTCGACCCAACAGATCTTCGCTTGCGACCATCCACCCGCCACTCCTTTGCCTACCCCCTCTCGCCATGTCGCGCTGATACCGCGGTGTCAGCTCTGCGGTATCAGCGCGTCATTTCAGCTGTGAACCTGTTGGTTCTAGCTTCGTGGAGCCACTCCCCAATCGGGAGCGAGTGGCGCCCCGGGGAAGTGCACCACACAGCACTCCCCGCAGCACCGGGCTTTTACGAGAACCGCTTCTCGTTCTCTGCTTCGATCTCCTCCATGGACAGACCCGCGGTTTCGGGCATCCACTTCCAGAGCATGATGAAGGCGATGACGTTGATGACTCCGAAGATTCCGTAGGTCATCATGCCGCCGAGGTTATCGATCATCGTGGGGAAGACGAAGGTCACGATTGCGTTGGCGATCCAGAGGCAGAACACTGCTGCGCCGTTCATGATGCCGCGGACGTGGCTCGGGAACATTTCACCCAGGACCGTCCAGGTCACCGGTGCGTTCGTCGACTGCATGATGAGCATGAACAGACCCATGAAGCCGAGGACGAGGAAGGCAGCGGCCGGGGCCGGGTTCGTGCCATCGTCGAGGTGCGGCTGGATCAGCGTGCCGAACAGTCCTGCGATGATGAACAGACAGGTGAAGATGCCGGCAACACCGACGAGCTGGACCTGTCGCCTGCGGAACCTGAAGATGAGGTACAGGCCGATTGACGAGCCCAGAACCGACATGACGCCGTTCGCGACCTGGGCAGTAATGGCAGCCTGGGTGGTCATGCCCGCAGCCTCGAGGACGCGGGGCGCGTAGTACATGACGGTGTTGACGCCCGTTGTCTGATTGGCAACGGCGATCAAGATACCGACCAGCAACAGCTTGCGTAGCCACGGCGTGTTCCAGACTTCGGAGAAGGTGCCCTTCTTCGTGCGGGCCTGTGCAATCTGACCATCGATGACCTCCGCCATCTCTTCTTCGACCGGGGCATCGCGGTGGTCACGAACGCGCTTGAGAGCACCGATGGCATCGAAGTAACGGTGGTTTGCCGCGTACCAGCGGGGCGACTCCGGCATCATGCGCATGCCGAGCCACAGCGCAATGGCGGGGATCGAGCAGATGAGCATCATGAGACGCCATGCGTCACCGTTACCGGTGTCGACGGAGAGCTGGCCAACGAAGGACTGGAAAGCCTCGTCGGATGCGAAGAGCGTAGCGAGATCGGTGATCTCAGACCAGGTGTACTCACCGGCAGTGAGGGTTCCACCATCGGGAAGCGAAGCAGCCTGGTCGATCTCCAGACGGGGGCCGCGCACAACCTGGTTAATGATGGCATTGGCAACAAAGGCAGCAAGCTGACCGGTCACGATCATGAGCTGGTCAATGGCCACGATGGTGCCGCGAATACGCTTCGGGGCGGTCTCAGCCAGGTAAACCGGGACGGTTGCGGAAGCGCCACCGACGGCGAGGCCGAGAACAAAGCGAGCCAGGTACATGAACCAGAGGCTCGGAGCGAACGCAACCATGAGGGCGCCGACAAAGAATAGGATGGCGAGCACCATGATGTTGTGGCGACGGCCTAAGCGGTCGGAGAGGCGACCACCGAAGAGGGCGCCGAAAGCACAGCCGATGAGAAGGATGCCACCGATGAGGCCCTCTTCAACAGAGTTCAGGTACAGGCCCCCAGCATCCCAGGGCATGTGCATAAACGGCAGCGCACCGGAGATCACACCGGTGTCGTAGCCGAACAGGAACGAGCCGAGACAGGCAATACCTGCCACCCACCCGATTGACCGGTGCTTACCGGACATCGGGGTCTCATCCACCATTTTCTTAAGTTTTTCCCCAGTGGGGTATTCAACATTCTGGGACATGTCGTTACCTTCCCTGCCTAGTCCAGACGAAAGTGCTCGGAGCGAGCATCGGGCCAGGCGCAAACGCAACGGGCCCCATCACGCGGAACGATCGAGCAACTCGACCATCCGACATGACCCTGTTTTCGAGAGTCATCATTGACATTCGTTCTCCTCTTTTGCGGTGCGATGCTTCACTGCACTCGCCCTACTGGTCGATCCTTACATATGTTCGGACATTTCCCAAGGGTCGCGTAACAATTCCAGACCATTCCAGATTGCACATCTATTGCGTTGAATCGACGGTGTTAACTCGCGTTAACACTTTTCCTCGAATCCGCTTTGGCGCGCGCCAAAATGAACCTCGCCCCGCACTTTTGGAGCGCGCTAACTGTGTAGATCTTGCAGAATTTTGCAGCCCCATTCAGAGCTTACAGTGATGAAAGTCACAGCTGATTTCGGGTGATATTTCCGCTTCTAACGGCCTACGAGTGCCTTGCTGTCAGGCGATTGCTCAGCGTGGCCACGAGCATTGGACGACCGATACGGACGGGGGGCTAACGCGCGGCCTCCCCCAGTTTGCTCGTTACCTTATGAACAGGTCCTCATGAGCAGGTGTTGATTGGGGCCGTCGGTCAGCATGGTAGATGAGCATCCTCGTGCCGGTGCGGATGGTTTTGTACGGGCAATTGTGCGGATGGGCGTCGCCTACCGCACCGCGGGAACCGTTGTTCGGCGTTCAACAAGCTGAAATGGGAGCGTAATGTCCTTGCGTTCGGAACGACCCTCGATGCGTTCGATGATGAGGTCAACGGCAAGCTTCGCCAGCTCTCCCGTCTTCTGATCGACGCTTGTGAGCGAGACACCGGGGAAGCTTGCCAACGTCGTGTTGTCGTAGCCTGCAATACCGTAATCGATGCCGGGCACAAGACCCATGTCGTTGAGAATGCCAACCGTTTGGAACGCAATGAGGTCGTTGTGGCAGGAGATACCGAAGCCGCGCCCGTAGGTTCCGACAATTTCGCGGCACAGCTCCCCGAGCGGGGTCTCCCCCGCATCGAACATCGCCGGCTCACGACCCATGGCTGCCATCGCTTCCAGGTAGCCCGCGATACGAGTACTCGACGAGTCACCTTCGACAGCACGCTCGTAGCCGAGATAAATCAGCGGGTCGTAGCCGGCGGCAGCAATGTGTTGGACAACGGTCTGAGCGCCGAGGCGATCATCGGAATGAACCAGATCCACCTCGGCCGGGCCAACATTGCGGGTGACAAGGACGGTGGGGAGCCGACTGCCAAACTCGGAGATCGTCTCGTCCGGGAACACCGGGGAGACAAGGATTAAACCATCGACGTTTACTTCGGTAAAGCGCTGGGCCGCAGCATACTGTTCTTCCATCGAGTCGCTGACGACGGAGACGAATGGAATAAGGCCGCGCTCTTCTCCCCTGCGGCGCAACCCTTCGGCAAGCTCGGCATGAAAAGTATTTTCCAGGCCCGAGAGGACGATGCCGAGGAAGCCGGTTCGACGACCCGCCAAGGCCTGTGCCGAAAGGTTTGGGCGATAACCCAGTTCTTTCATGGCCTTCTCAACGGCCGCACGGGAAATATCGGAGACGCGGGGATCTCGTTGAACGACAAGTGAAACCGTTTGACGGGACACTCCCGCCATCTTGGCAACATCGACCTGGGTCGGGCGCGACGGCTTGTTCACTCTCATCCCCTTAAATCCTTCGGCCACCCGTCTCAATCAGTGACGAAACAGCCAAAAGCGCATGCGTACCGTTTCAGGATAGCGGGGAGACCGCATTACCCCGCCCTTATCCGCCCGTGCCGCGAGTTGGCATCTGCCCGTACCGTGCGTTGACATCGAACTCTGTGGGCAAAACCGGACCAGTTGGGCGGGGAATAGATACCGGGTTATCTCGCACCGAGAAGATCCCCGGACGCCCCACCCGAAGGCTTGACAGAACAAATGGCGGGTGGGAAGATATCATGTATTAACACGTGTCAATGATGCACGTCACTCACGCTTTCCGTAGCGCACTATCGCGTCACGGCCACGATTCCTAGGAGAACCCATGCAGAACATTGCCCTGCTCGGAGCAGGCTTTATCGGTCAGGTCCACGCCAGTAGCCTGGCAACCAATCCCCGCGTCCGGTTCACATCCGTTTATGACGTGGATACCGCCAGGGCAGAGGAACTGGCGAAGAAGCACGGAGCTGCTTCCCGGAGCCTCGAGGATATTCTTGGGGATCCCCATGTCGATGCTGTTCTGATCGCCACCTCAACGAACACTCATGCCGATCTTCTTGAGCAGGCGGCGCAGGCGGGCAAGGCAGTGTTCTGCGAGAAGCCGATCGACCTGTCCTACGAGGTTGCAGAGCGCGCCGCAAAGGTCGCAGGCGAGGCCGGCGTTCCAGTCATGATCGACTTCTGCCGACGCTTCGACCCTGCCTACGCAGCAATCAAGGAAGCGGTTGCTGCTGGCGAGCTGGGCGAGGTTGAGATGGTCCAGATGTCAACCCGCGGCCCGTCCCTTCCCCGATCTCCTACCTGGAGGTCTCGGGTGGTCAGATGAGGGACCAGGTCATTCACTTCTTTGACTTGCTTTGCTGGATAACGGGCCTCGAGCCCGTCTCGGTCTTTGCGCACGGGTCGGCAATGGCCGACCCGGAGGTTGCCGAGGTCGGAGATGTCGACACCTCAATCGCAATTCTCAAGCTCTCGAACGGTGCGCTGTGCCAAATCGATGCTCAGCGCCGCACACCCTATGGCTACGACGAGCGCATCGAAGTCTCGGGCACGGCGGAGATGATGGAGGCAAAGAGACAGCAGACGGGTTGGACCCGCCGCTACGGCATGGGCCAGATCCGCGAAGACGGCATGGATGCGGGCTGGTTCGAGAGAATCGAACACACCTTCCCGCTCGCTCTCGACGAGTTCGTTTCTGCCCTCGAGGAGGGCCGCGAGCCCTCCGCTGGTCTCGCCGATGGTCTGCGCGCCCAGCGCATAGCGGACGCCGCGACCGAATCTCTCAAGAGCGGCATGCCCGTCGAAATCGCCTAACCCCCCATTCCTTACGCATGACCGTTAACCGCGTATTACTTCTGAATCTAACTACGTCTTACTTCTGAATCCACTGAGGAGTTTTTATGAAACTGTCGATGAACGTCACGTCTACTTTCCACGGCAACGTGGTCAACGATATTGAGATGGCAAAGGCCGCTGGTTTTACCGGCATCGAGCTTCAGAACCCGAAGCTTGATCGCTACCTGGCTACCGGCCTGCCTGCCGAGTCCGTTGTTCCCATGCTCGATGGCATCGAGGTTTCCGCCATCGGCGCCCTTCAAGAATCCGATCTGGAAACTTTCCGCGCAGAAGCCGAGAGGATCGGAAAGCTCGGTGCGCTCTACGGCGCCCCGACAATGCAGATGTGCACCGGTCCTGTCGATGTGCAGACCGTCAAGGATTTCAAGGCCGGGAAGATCGCAGCTGACGATCCCCGCTTCACCGGTGTCCTTGGCCTGCCGGAGAAGGATCAGGTCGAGAAGACTGCCGAACGCGTGGCCCTCGCTGCCGACATCGCAAATGACCACGGCCTCGGCCTTTTCCTCGAACCATTGGGATGGGCGCCGATCAACCGCCTGGCTCAGGCCCAGCAGATCATGGACATCATTAAGCGCGACAACGTAGGCATTGTTGTCGACTTCTGGCACTTCTGGGTTGCCGGTGACACCCCGGAGGACGTTGCGAAGCTCGACCCCGAGATCATTCACGCAGTGCACGTCTGCGACGGAGTTCCGGTTCCGGTCGGTGAGATCCCGGATCAGTCGGTTTCCCGCAACGTGTGGACCGGCGGCGGCTCCATCCCGCTCCAGGAATGGGTCGATGCCGTGAAGTCCACGGGCTATGACGGATGGTGGTGCTCGGAGATCTTCCATGATAAGTCCGCCGAGTTCGGTTTCCTCCAGGTCGCCAAGACACTGAGGAGCAACATGGAGATCCTCATCGCCTAGAATCTTTTCGGTAAAGACTTATAGGTGCGTCTCCCGGTGGCTCACTGCCCCGGGAGACGTTGCCGCTTAGCGAGAGGATCTTGACCGGCGAAGCACGTTTCACGAGAACATCGACGAGAAGTTCTTTTCACAGGAAGAACGTCTGAAGGTCGCTTCACGAGCAGACTGTCTGACATCGCTTCCCAGAAAGATTTTCTCTAAGAGATTCGCATCAACAAACTGTTGCTCATCGGCGGTAGATGACCGCCTGCCATGGTCAGGTCGTTAGGAGGACAGGTGGAGCCCGGCAACGTTACGCAGCATGACATTGCGCGACATGCAGGTGTTTCGCGCGCCCTCGTCTCGCTGGCCCTGTCCGACTCCCCCAAGGTCGCCCGGGATACGAAGAAGCGGATCCTGACCGCGGCGAGCGAACTCGGATACGTTCGCAACATCTCGGCGGCCTCCCTGGTCAGCCAGGTTGCACCGATCATCGGCCTTATTCTTCCCGATCTCGCTAACCCCTACTTTGAGGGTCTGATCTCGGCGATTCAAAAGGACGCGGATGAGCCCAGCCTTCTCCCCCTTATCGCTACAGCATCGAATGAGCTAAATCGCGAAGAGAAGATCATGCAGAGCTTCCTCGAGCTACGTGTAACCGGGATCATCTCCGTTTCCCCCGCAACAGGCACGGAAAGCCTGTCTCGTTTCGGAGGGCGGATCCCTCTTGTCGTCATTGGGCAACCCGATGTTGGCTCCCACATCGACACCGTCAGCCTTAATGAAGCTCAAGCCGCACAGCTCCTTGCTCACCATTTCGCGGAGCAGGGATGGCAAAGAGCCGTCTACATTTATGACGATCAGGCGCAGGCAGACCGCGGGCTGATCTTGCGTCGGCATGCACTTCATGCCGCCTGCGGCGAGGCGGGCCTTTCCTTCTCGGCAATATCTGCCGGGCAGAGCATGCAATCCGCAGTCTCGGTAGCAATGGAATCATCGCCGCATAGCACGGTCCTCATCGGCCATAACGACCTCATTGCCACGCAGATCCTGTCGGAGCTACGGGGAGCAGGTTACGACGTTGGGCAGCAGGTTGGGGTGGCCGGCTACGACAACACCGCGCTCTCCCACGAAGGCAACGGCGGCTTCACTTCTATCTCGCAGCCGCTCGATGAGATTTCCACTCGCGCCATCAGTCTCGTAACTACCCGCGCTAAGCGTCTCTACGGGCCGGCCCAGGACGTCGTGGTTGAACCCCGACTCATTGTCAGGTCCTCGACAGCCAAGCCTCTGTAGCGCACATGGCGGGCGAATGGGCTTACCCGACGGTGAATTTCATTCAACCGGTTTACAAGGCCTTGGCCTCCCCCGCGGCGCCGTGATGGAGCCAGCATTATCTTCCGGGGGCTTCCAAAAGCGAGCCACGCCAAGACGGTAGCCAACGTTCTTTAAAACTACCAACTGTATTCTGGCGACGTAAAAGGCGAGGGTTCGGAATTGCTTCCGTCCCCTCGCCTTTCGTAGCCCTGTCTGCGGGGCTAAGAGCTTACTCTTTGCGGACTAGTCCTGACCGAATTCCTTCTTGAGGCGTGCCAGGGTGGTCTTGTTCGTTTCGTCGATCGTTTCCGGCCAACCAAACGTACATACCGACAGCACACCGTCGAAGTCGATGTCGCGGAGCGAGTCGAACACCTTGTCCCACGGCACTTCGCCCATGCCAACCGGATTGTGCTGGTGCACGCGAGCATCGACTCCCGGAGGGTTGACGATGTAGCGGTTACCGCCACCGGCATGGTGGTTGAAGACGTCGGCAATGTGAACCTCGAATATCTTCGGAGCGGAGCTCTTGATCATGTGCTCCACATCGCCCTTGCCCTCATCGAGGTGGAACGTGTGCGGGCAGCAGAACTCGTATCCGAGCCAGTCCTTGTTGACGCCCCGGACGATCGAGTACGCGTCGTCGTGGGTTTCCACGAAGTCGTACGGGTGCGCTTCCATCGCGATTCTCAGGTCGTACTTTTCGATGTCGCCCGAGAGTTCCTCGATCGACTTGTACCACTGATGCTCGCACTGGAGCGGGGTGTTCGGGTTACCGGAGAACTCGGTGACGATGTCGCGAACCTCAAGCTGGTCGGCAATTTCGAGGAGCCTGCGCCAGTTACGGACCTGCGCCTGGCGTTCCTGCTCGTCAACAGCCGACCAGTTGAAGACGGGGTTGAGGGTCCGGATCTTGACTCCGGTTTCCTTCTCCGCCTTCTTCAGCTCGGCAACAAAGTCGTCATCGGCCTTGGGGTACCGGTGCCAGAAGTGGAACTCGGTGTTCGGTGACAGTTCGACATAGTCGTAGCCGAGCTCGCGTGCCTTGCGCAGCGTATCGGCCGTTGACATCTCGGCGTAGTAAATATTGGGGTCGAGTGCGATATCGACCATGGCAGAACCTTCTTTCCAGGGTGATCCCAGAGCGCAGGGCTCTAGGCGTAGAAGTCGGGCTTTTCGATGAGCTCGACTTCAACTTCCGTACCGCCCTGCTCTTGTGAGGCAAGTGCGGCGTCGACGACAGCGGTGGCGGCGTAGCCGTCCCACGACGACGACCCTGTGTGGGTGTCCTCAGCGACCGCGTTGATCCAGGACTGAACCTCGGCGTTGAATGCTCCGTGGAAACGGTCGTTGTGGTCTTGGCACATCCTATTACGATCGCCATGCACATCGCGAACGTAGATGCCTTCCTGGTCACCGAGACGCGCTGCGGCGTTCTCCATGACGACCTCGCACTCGATCGAGTAGCCGTATTCCAGGTTGACGTTAACCTCGTCGTCGATGCGGATACCAGACTCGGTGTAGAACACGAGAACGATGGGCTCTTCAAGCTTCGCGTGTGCACGCGTGGACTTGCGGACGGAGTCGGTGCGGACCTTGACGATCTCCTCCCCCGTCATCCACCTCATCGTGTCGATCTCGTGGATCGCCGTGTCGTCGATGAGCATGCGGGAGGTGTAGCTCTCGGGGACCGAGGGGTTGCGGTGACGGTTGTGGACCATGAGGACCGGGCCGTACTCTCCGCCGTCAACGAGTGCCTTGATTTCGTTGTAAGCCTTGTCGAAGCGGCGCATGAAGCCAACGGTGACGAGCTTCTTGCCGCCCCTCACCTCGGCCTCCATGATCGCCTGGCAGTCCTCTGCCGTGGTGGCCAGCGGCTTCTCAACGAGAACGTACTTGCCGGCCTCGATGGCACCAATAACGTCGGGGGTATGGACAGAACCGAAGGTGGCAATCAGAACGGCATCCACGTTCGGGTCGGCAATGAGCTCGGCTCCCGTGCCGTAGGCCTTGGCATCACCTCCAACGGAGTCGGCAACAGCCTGGGCTGCTTCAAGGTTCACGTCGGCTGCTGCAACAATTTCTGCACCGCTCAGTTCGTTAACGATGCGGTCGATGTGGGCGCGGCCCATGCCGCCACATCCAATAAGACCAATCTTGACGGTCATGACAAATACCTACCTAAGAGTGTGGAAGAAAGTGAGATGTAAAAAGAAGAAAGACCCAGGCGATAGTGCAGGCTACTAAGTTGTTCGCCGAGCAAGGCTTTGCACACCACGTGCACAATCGCCTCGAGGTGCCTGCGACCAGTCCCCCGGGTCCGGGATCCAACGGAGACTTTTGGTAGCCGCGGTGGGTGCGCGCTAAGAGAGCGTCAGCCCTAGCGGTGTGGTGCCGCGCACCGCGGCAGGGAAGGGCGGGGCCGGAACAGTACCGGCCCCACCTGCATTCTAGAGGAGCCCGTGCATCCTAGAGGAGTCCCAGACCGCACTCGGCCAGGTACTCGCGCATCTTGATTGCGTTGGGCTTGGGGAACTCGGGCGGGCAGGGGTAGCAGTCCTGCTCACAGATCACGTAGAGCTCCTTGTCGAGGGCTGCGAGCGAGTCAATGAACGACTTCATCTCAGGCAGGCCGGCCGGTGGACGGACGGATGCACCCTTGGCAACTGCCTCGCCGAACGGCCAATCGTTCTCGTGCGCCTCGCGGGTAATGTCCTCATCGAATGCCTTGATGTGGACGTAAGTGATCCGCTCGGGGTACTTCTCTACGAGTTCGACCGGGTCGCCACCGCCATAAACAATATGACCGGAGTCGAGGCAGAGGTTGACGTACTTGGGATCGGTTGCCTCGAAGATCTTTGCGATCTCTTCGGGCGTCTCAATGTGGGAGTCACCGTGGGGGTGGAGAACCATCTTCAGGCCGTACTCGTCGAGCAGCATGGCGCCGAGCCTGTTGGCATTTTCGACATAGAGGTTCCAGGCCTTGTCGGAAAGGACGCGATCATCGGTCCACTCCCATGTCTTGTCGTCGCGGTAAAGCGGGGCAGGTGCACGATGTATTCGGCCCCAACGGCAGCGTGCGTTTCGGCAATCTCGCGGAACGTCTTCTCGGTCTCGGCCCAGGCCTCTTCCTTGTGGAGGATGCCCCAGCCGGTGCCGGCAACGATCTTCATACCAAAGTCATCGGCCCAGGACTGCAGTTCCTTTGGATCCTTCGGGAAGTATCCGTACGGACCGGTCTCGAGGACCTCGAATCCCGCCTCTGCCATTTCCTGCATGGCCTGGCGGGGATCCATCTGCTTCTCGTCTTCAGGGAACCAAACACCCCACTGATCGGGGCATACGCCAATCGTCAGCTTGGAGTACTTCGGATCCTTCGTGTTCTTCGCCTTCGAAGTCATGTCAAACACCCATTTCTCGTCGTGGCTCGCCGTCTTTGGCGCGCTCCAAATAGTGTAAAACAACCTCCCGAGAGAAATCAAGAGAATTGACCTAACAAATTCACCCAATTTCCGCTTTACGTTCAGGACATTTGCAAAACCGTGACCTAAGTCCGCCCCACCAAATCCATGGAACGCATGACGGCCAGCAAACTTTCAAGACTTTGCCCATCTTGCGAAAACGTATCGCCAATTCATTTTGTCCTAACAACTAAGAACATCCTACTTCGGCTAATTCTCGCGCCTTTAAGAGATTCCCATTTGCAAACTTGATGTAAGCCACTGCAATTTTGCTTGCAGTACTAACAAATGTGTCTTATGCTTGAAGTGTTCCAACAAGGGACCGGTCCAAACGGGCCGAGCACACGGATGTGCAGAGCAGCCATCCGCAGCTCTGCACCGACAATGAAAAGGATCGAAAATTATGTCGAGCATTATCGAAGCTCACGCTTACGCCCAGTCTTTCGAAGCATCTGACACTACCGTCACTAACTCTGCCGCTCAGTTCTCGGCTCTGTTGATCTTCCTGGTTGTTATGACTCTTGCCGCAGTTGTCGGCGTTGCCTTCTCCGCACCGATCGTCACGATCGCTGCTGGCCTTATCACCGCTGTCGCAGTTCCCGTCATTGTCCTCTCGACCATGGACACCGACAACTAACAGCGGCTGGCGACAACCGTGGGCAATCACTGCAATGCATTTACGCTCGCACGGATCTCACGCAGTTAAGAACCGAATCTGTCGCAACCTTTCACGGCTTTACAGCCCGGCCCGTCGAGCCTATCGGCAACTGATTAAGAAGAGGAGTACGCATGTCGACCATGACCCTGAACGGATACGCGCCGACCGAGACCGCGTACCAGAAGTCCGTAGACCACCGCGCAGCAGCCCTTCCGGCTCTCATTGCCACAATGTTCTTGCTGATGATGGTTGCTTTCACGGGTGTTGTCCTTTCCAACCCGCTATTGACTATCCTTGCCGGTCTCTGCACCGTGCTGACGGCACTCACTGCCGTCTTCTCGCTCCCCTGTAGGAGCGCATAATCCTGTAAGGCCATCGGCCACCATAAACTTCAGCGTGGGCCCCGTTCAGTGTGAACGGGGCCCACGCTTTTCTATTGCAGCGGTGTTACCCGGCTGCTTTTATCCGCCCACCCACACGAGAAGGATGGGATTCTTTTGCGGCACCTGTTCGAGTCGGCGTTCTTCCCTTGGGAACTGGCTCGACAAACATGTACCAACAGACCTTGGCTACAGGCTCATGTCGACGACTGCGCGGCCGAGGATCTTGCCCTGGGCGAGCAGGTCGTATCCTTCTGCAACATTCTCAAGCGAGTAATGCTGGGAGACGATGTCCTTGTAGTTGATGATGCCGTGGGCGGCGAGATCGATCGTTGCGGGCAGATCGTGGCGGGTGCGAGCTCCGTAGGAGCCGATGATCGACTGCGAACGGCGGACCGTGCGGTTGATCTCCACGTCGGCGGTCTGTACGCCGGCACCGAGGCCGATCGGCACCATGCGGCCACCGTCCTTCAGTGCAGCAAGAGCAGACTGCCATGTTTCCGGGCGTCCGAGGGCCTCGAAGGCCACGTCCACTCCCCTGCCACCGGTGTACTCAAAGACCTTCTCGCGCACGTCTTCCTTCGTGGAGTTGATCGTGTGCGTGGCGCCGAGGGCGCGTGCCGCTTCGAGCTTGTCGTCGGCAACATCGATTGCAATGACGTGCTTCGCACCAAAGGCACGGGAGATCTGAATGATATTGGAGCCAACGCCACCCGTGGCGACAACGGCAACGGACTCGCCGTGGCGAACGTCAGCACCGCGGCGCACGGCGCCGTAGGCGGTGAGAACTGCACAGCCAATGATGGCTGCCGCAACGGGGTCGACATTGTCCGGGATCGGTGCAACCGAGGTCGAGGGGATGACGCAGTACTCGGCAAGAGCCCCCATGGAGTACTGGGCGATCTCTTCACCGTCGAGACCGAAGAGGCGGGTCTGACCGTCGTAGAGCTGACCCTTGAGACGGTTCATGTCAAAGAACGGACCGCACAGATCGTCGCGGCCCTCGGAACAGGCGGAGCACTGACCACAGGGCATGAGGAATGCACCGGAAACGTTCTGCCCAACCTCGAGGCCGGTGTGCTCGTTGCCGGGGCCGACCTCGACAATTTCACCGGATACTTCATGACCGAGAACCGCGGGGAGCGGGAAGGCAATGTCACCGTGAATGACGTGGAGGTCGGAGTGGCACATGCCGCAGGCCCGTACCTTAACGAGGACCTCTCCTGTTCGTGGGCGGGGAGTGCGAATCTCCTCGACCTGAAGGCCCTTCTTCACATCGCGAAGGACCGACGCTTTCATAGTTTCGGGAATCTGGACCGACATATTTCCTCCATTGGAAATCTCTTGGGGCTAGCGACCTGCTCGTGCCTTACCAACAGTGTAGACTCATTTGTAAGGCCAAATCTAGGCCTTTGTGCTTACAAATTTCGGACATCTAGAAGAAAGCTTGGGTGATCGAGTGATTATTCCGGATCTGGCTCCTCTTGCATGGGCTGGCCTCGTATTCGCCACGCTCTTCGTCGGTATCGGCAAGACCGCACTTCCGGGAATCGTCACCCTCTCTGTCGCGATCTTTGCGGCGATACTGCCAGCCCGCGAATCAACGGCGGCGCTCCTGATCCTGCTTCTCGTCGGAGACCTGATAGCGGTCTGGATCTACGCGAAGGATGCTGACTGGGCAATACTGAAGAAGCTCATCCCCTCCGTCGTTGTCGGCGTGGCGCTGGGAACGGCCTTCCTTTATTTCGTGAGCGATGGAGTCATGCGCCGCTCGATCGGCATCATCCTTCTCATCCTCACTGCGCTCACTCTTCTACTCATGAGGCGAGGAACGGCGGAAACCATCAAGGAGTTCTTTGCTCGCAGGTCGATCCGCTCCCTCTACGGGGCGCTTGGCGGGTTTACGACGATGGCGGCGAACTCGGGCGGCCCCGTCATGAATCTCTACTTCATTGCCTCCGGTTTCGACATGAGGCGGTTCCTCGGAACCCAGGCCTGGTTCTTCTTCACCGTCAATGTCATCAAGCTGCCGTTCTCCGCTGGTATCGGCCTCATGACATCCGAGGTCCTCTCCATCGCCGCCCTCATGATCCCCATTGTCATCGTCGGTGCCATCATCGGGCGGCTTATCGTCAAGCGCATCAACCAAAAACTCTTCAACGCGATCATCATCGGCCTGACCATCGTCTCTGCCGTCTACCTGGTGTTCTAAACACCTATCTAGCTTTTAAACCCCGTACCTGCATGGCGTCTTAAGCCCGAATTGAGTTGCCCTCAAGGCTCTTCCGCGTCGATACCAGGAGGTCTTCGACTCGTTGTTTCAGCTCAGTTGTGAGGATTCTCCGCGACCCTTTAGCCCACGCCGGGAACGTTGACCGGGCGCAGGCTTCGTGCAGAGTAACGAGCGGAGCAGCAACGCGATCAACGAGCTTCTCCGCTTCCGAGGTCGCCCCGTATGAATTCCTGAAGGCAGCGGCTGCTTCTAGCTCAAGTGACGAGCAAAAATTTCGAACATCCACATACGCATAGCCCTGGCCCAGCAGGTCGTAGTCGACCATCATGGCTGCAGTTCGATCCCTCGTAACCACGAGGTTTGCCCAGTAGAAGTCATTGTGCGTGAGGGTTCGTGGAAGCCCAGCAATGAGGGCAACTAGCTCTTCAAAATTGTCCTCGACCATCTGCCAGACCAACAGGTCCTCCGTTGCCGTGGCCCGGGCCATCCCTCGCACGCTCTCCCTCGTGATCACACGAGCTTCGTCGTATAGCTCGACATTGTGGCCAGCGAGCTATTCGCGTCCCGCCTCATGAAGGGATGGGTACCAGGTAGCAAGACTCGTAGCGACATCCGTGTCGGCGAGATCGGCCTCGACTCCCAGCCGCCATTCCTCACTCGCCGCAACGTCCTCAAGGAGAAGATCCCGCTCCGTCGTAGCAAGTACATTGATCGTCGGGACGCCGAGTTGCCCCAGCATCCGGTAGTTCGCGATTACCCTCCGGCCGTCCTCGCCCCTGAATCACCTTGCGAATACTCGTGCCTGTTTGTGCACTGATTTGGGTAACGACGATGCCGTCTTTCTGTCTGATAAGAGAGAGCTCTGCGTGTTCCACCCCCATCGCACCCAGGCGGAATCACGCTAATTCCAACCGGCTTTCCGGCGGGGAGACTTCTTCTTCATCGCGCATGCGATCCCGCTTCGAGTACGGGACTCCCCTAGCGAAGCTTCGGCTCCGCTATGAGGACGTTCTCGATCTCATCACGCGTCGGGGCATAGGCTCCGTTCTGGCTGACGGTTAGGCCGGAGGCCACGACAGCACGGTGGAGTGCTGGCTGCACATCGTGCCAGCGGGCGTTCCGGAGTGCCGACTTGGCTGCGGCGCTTCCCAAGAGTTCCGCGTCAAGCAGTCCGGAGATTAGGCCGCCCATGAACGAGTCGCCTGCACCGACGGTGTCGCCGATCTCCACGTCGAGAGCATCGACAACAAGCATGTCCCGATCCCCCGCGAGTTTTGCGTAGGCACCCCACGGCCCCCTCGTCACGACGATGAGTCCGGGACCGTGTGCCGCCCAGTCCCGCATGACCTGCTCGGCTGGCGTGTTCGGGTAGAGCCATTTCAGATCTTCATCGGAGGCCTTCACGACATCGGCACGGGAGACGATCTCCTCAACCCTTGCCTTGACGTTGCTGGATCGCTTCATGATTGCGGGGCGAAGGTTCGGGTCGTACGACACCGTTCCCTGGATTGCCATGCGCTTCACGGCGGCAAGCACATCGGCTGCGCCCGGCTCCAGGGTTGCCCCGATGGAGCCGACATGGAGATGGTCGACTTCCCTCGGACCGGGAAGCTCTGGAACTTCCCACAGCAGGTCGAACTCGTAGGTTGCGTGGCCCTCTTCGTCAACGGTGGCATTGGCGATCGAGGTCCGCTCGGCACCATCGCTGCCCGGAACAATCGTGAGACCGGCCTTCGCAGCTTCCTGCTCGATGGCGTGCCCGCGTTCGTCCTTGCCCCACCAGGATGCCAGAGAGGTGGGGTGCTCGAGGCTTGCGAGAACGGTTGCCACGTTCATCGGGCTACCACCGACGTGTTCGGACTTTTTCTTTCCTCGATTGACGACGTCAATCAGGGCCTCGCCAACGCATAGAACAGTCCTGGTGTCACGGTTCTCGATCATTGCTTGCTCCTCATCCGCCGCCCCACGCGGCCACGCTATTTCGGCCCCGACGCTCCAAACAGTTTTCGGATCTGGCTACGGCACCACCTGTGTTCAGCCTAGTGGACGACTGAAGCCTTTGCCCGGGAATCTTGACCCATGCCGAACCAGTGAGCTGGAAGCTAGGTAGGTAGTTCCCGGGAATGTGAAAGCGCGCCCCCGGCATGGGGAGCGCGCTTCCTTCCTTCACCGCGTGGACGGGAAGATTAAGATCACTCTTCGCGTGCGAAGGACATCGTTGCTTCGTAGGCACCGGACTCGGAGGGCCAGCGAGTGGTGATGGCCTTCGCGCGGGTGTAGAAGTTGACGCCCTCGGGGCCGTGGATGTGGTGATCGCCAAGGAGCGATTCCTTCCAGCCACCGAACGAGTAGTAGGCGACCGGGGTCGGGATCGGGACGTTGATTCCGACCATCCCTGCCTCAACCTCCATCTTGAACTTGCGTGCCATACCGCCATCGTTCGTGAAGATCGCCGCGCCGTTGCCGAACTCGGAGGAGTTCACCAGGTTGATGGCCTCCTCGTAGGTGTCGGCTTCAACGATCGTGAGGACCGGACCGAAGACCTCGTCCTTGTACAGATCGGAGTCGGTCGGAACGTTGGTGACGATCGTGGGGCCAATGAAGTGACCGTTTTCATTGCCTTCGATGACAAGGTCGCGGCCGTCGAGGACGACGTTTGCACCCTGCTTCTCAGCATCGTCAACGAGACCAACGATGCGCTTCTTGGCTGCTGCGGAGATCACGGGACCCATCTGGACGCCCTCGTTGAGGCCGGGGCCAACCTTGATCTTCTCGCCGTTTTCCTTCACGAGACCAGCGAGCTTATCGCCGATGCCGCCAACTGCGACAACCACGGGGAGAGCCATGCATCGCTCGCCAGCAGCGCCGAAGGCGGCTGCGGAGATGTGCTTCGCTGCGAACTCGAGGTCGGCGTCGGGAAGAACAATGGCGTGGTTGTTGGCGCCACCGAGAGCCTGGACGCGCTTGCCGTGCTTGGTGCCGGTGTCCTGGATGATGTGAGCAACCGGGGTCGAACCGACGAACGAGATCGCGTCGATACCGGGGTGCTCGAGGATACGGGTCACGGAGTGACGGTCACCGGAGAGAACGTTAAAGACGCCATCGGGAAGGCCAGCTTCCTTGTAGAGGCGTGCAACGATCAGAGAGGCGGTCGGGGTGGGGCTGGCCGGCTTCAGGATGAAAGCGTTGCCCGTTGCGAGGGCGATGGGGTGCATCCACATCGGAACCATGACCGGGAAGTTGAAGGGTGCAATGCCGGCGACAACACCGACGGGCTGACGGAGCGAGTGGACGTCGACACCGGTCGATACGTCGTAGGAGTACTCGCCCTTGAGTGCAGCGTTGATGCCACATGCGAAGTCGAGGGTCTCGCGGCCACGCTGGATCTCGCCCAGCGCGTCCGAGTAGTCCTTGCCGTGCTCGGCAACGATCGCCTTCGCAAGCTCGTCCTGGTTAGCAAGAACAAGCTCACGCATCTTGAACAGGATTGCGGTGCGCTTAGCGAGCGAGAACTTTGCCCACTCCTTCTGCGCCTCAACGGCAACCTGAACCGTGTGGTCGAGATCGGCGGCGGAGGCCTTGAGCAGCTCTCCCTCGATCTCACCGGTGGCGGGGTTCTCCACCGGAATCGTTCCATCGGGGGTGCCCTGGTAGAACTCGCCGTTTACCCAATGCTGAATGGTATTCACTATTGAACTCCTCGTTGCGTTCAAGCCGCCAGCTTGCGGCTGTCGATGACTCCACTATACAGGACTTTGGTCATTTGTCCTAACAAATAGCACAAATCACTCAAAGTAATTTCAGACAATGCGGGACCTACTCCGCTGCCGTATACTGCTGAGCGCCAGAAATGCCCGACATACCGCACAAAAGTGCCAAGCCCAAATCCGCCTAGCCGCGCCGCAAATAACCTTGACTTCTCGCCAAATTTCCGCGGCAAAAAACTGCAACCGGTCTTGACGGATGGTTTCACCGGCGCCCTCAATGCAACCAGCGGGAAGGAATGATCAGCTCCCTGTCCGAGTCGAACCCGCCTGGTAGCTCGTCGCGATCATGCGAACATATGGACTGGCAATCGAGGCTGGCAAGAGGGGCATGCGAGCATACGAGGTGCATCTCTGCACGCATCAAGAACGGCGACGACTCGGAACCTTACGCGTCCCGGGCGAGAGTGCACGTGTGGCTATCGCGATTTTCTGTCGTCACTCCGTTCTCCTCTGCCCGGAGCGAGAGGCTTGGCGCGCAGGTGCTCTCCTCTCGACGACACCCTCTCCCCTACGCACCCTCTCCCCTATGCACTGAGCCATAAGCACTGAGCCGCAGCACTGAGCCGTAGCAATGCCACGCAAGGTGGTCGCGGCGCCTGGGATGAGGCAGACGTGGCGGTTCTTCAGCGGCTACTCAGGTTTCCTTGTAGCAAACTGTTGACCGAGCGTCTGTGGCGAAAGAGTTTGCCAAGTTTCGTCGCCGGAGTCAGGTGACCGTTTCTCTTTGGTGGGGACAACTGTGCCCCGCCGGGGCGGGGCACAGTCATGGCCAGACGATCGGAGAGTGATCGTTTCTCGCTAGCTGCCGATCGGGGATTACGCGGTGACCGATCGGAGCTGGCGACTACTTGAGGTAGTGGCGCTGATCCTTCTTGCGTTCGACGTGCTCGACGTACGCCTTCTGGGTCGACTCAATGCGGGAGACCTCGGAGACGGGAACGTCCCACCAGGAGATGCTGGGCGGGTTCGGGCCCATAAGGTCGGTCTCGATGTAGATCATCGTGGCCCGGTCAGCCTTCTCCGCTTCACGGAAGGCCTCTCGGAATTCCTCGATGGTCTTCACCCGCAGGACGTTGAGACCCCAGGACTCGGCGTTGGCGGCAAGGTCGACGGGAATGAACTCGCCTTCCTGGTTGTGCGGCTGGCCGCCACCCATGCGGTAGCGGGTGCCGAAACGCTGGGATCCGCGGGACTCGGAGAGTCCGCCAATCGACGCGAAGCCGTGGTTCTGGAGGAGAACAAAGATAACCTTGAGACCCTCCTGAACGATCGTGGCGATTTCCATGGGCAACATCTGGTAGGTGCCGTCACCGACAATGGCAACAACCTCGGACTCGGGAAGAGCCATCTTGACGCCCATGGCGGCCGGGATTTCGTAGCCCATGGTCGAGAACGCGTACTCGACGTGGTACTGGACGGGGGTCTTGGCCTGCCAGAGCGCCTGGAGATCACCGGGCATGGAGCCAGCGGCGTTGATGACAACGTCGTCATCCCCCATCATCTCGTTGAGCGCACCGAAGACCTCGAGCTGCGACGGGAGAGGGCCGTGGCCCGAGTGGTAGCAGTCGTGGGTGACCTTGTCCCAGGCGGCCTTTTCCTTGGCGATACGCTCGGCGTATTCGTCGGAGACCTGGAAGCCCTCAAGCGCTTCCGTCAGGTCCACGAGTGCTTCGCGTGCGTCAGCAACCAGCATTTCACCGCCGTTCTTAACGGCGTCGAAAGCCTTGACGTTGATGTTGACGAACTTAACGTCGGGGTTCTTGAACTGGGTGTGCGACGCCGTCGTGAAGTCGGAGTAGCGGGTGCCGATGCCGATAATGAGGTCGGCTTCGTCGGCGAGGTAGTTCGCCGAGTCAGCACCGGTGGAGCCGACACCTCCAACTGCCTGCGGGTGGTCGTGGTTGATGGCACCCTTGCCGGCCTGCGTGTCGGAGACGGGGATACCGGTGGCTGCCGCGAAGGCGCGGAGCTCCTCGGAGGCCTCGGAGTAGATAACGCCGCCGCCTGCGATGGCAAGGGGCTTCTTCGATGCCTTGATGAGCTCAACGGCGCGCTTGAGGGCGGCCTTTTCGAGCGGGTCGCGACGGACGTGCCAGACGCGCTTGTTGAACATCTCGACCGGGAAGTCGAAGGCCTCGGCCTGAACATCCTGGGGCATGGCAAGCGTGACGGCACCGGTGTCTGCCGGGTCGATCAGGGCGCGCATCGCCTGCATGAGGGAAGGCAGGAGCTGCTCGGGGCGGTTGATCCGGTCGAAGAACACGGACACGGGACGGAACGCGTCGTTGACGGTCGTGTCAAGCGTCTGTGCGTTTTCAACCTGCTGGAGGACGGGGTCGGGGTTGCGGGTCGCGAACTGGTCGGAGGGCAGGAGCAGAACCGGGACGCGGTTCGTGGTGGCCACGGCTGCACCGGTCACCATGTTGAGCGCACCGGGGCCAATGGAGCTGGTGCAAACCATGGTTTGGAGGCGGTTCTTAGCGGTCGCAAATGCTGCGGCCGCGTTCACCTGGCCCTGTTCGTTGCGGGGCATGTAGTACGGCATGGCGCCGCCGTCCGGCTCCGGATCGAGTTCGTTTTGCAGGAGGGCCTGGCCGAGGCCGGCTACGTTGCCGTGCCCAAAGATGCCAAACGTGCCCGCGAAGAACCGCTGCTCGACACCATCGCGTTCCACGTACTGGTTGACCAGGAAGCGGATGGTTGCCTGCGCGACTGTCAGGCGCACGGTCTCGAATGTCATTTAGTTCTCCTCGTTCATGGGGGTGAAGGGGACGCGGGGATCGATGTCGTCCCCTTCCCAGGCCTGCCTCTGCCAGGTGTGGCAGGGGTCGTCCGTCATGAGCCAGATGGAGTCCTCGGCGGGACCGCCCATGACGTTGAGGTAGTACATGTCGTGGCCGGGGGCAGCAACCGACGGGCCGTGGTATCCCCACGGAACAACGACGGTGTCGCCCGAGCGGACCTCGGCGCATACATCGATTTCCTTACCGGGCGAGTCGTAGACGCGCTGCAGACCGAAGCCTTCGGTTGCGTTGTCCGGGCCGCCGTCGCGGATCTCGAAGTAGTAGATCTCCTCAAGCACCCGCTCGTCCTCGGAGTGGACGTCGTGCTTGTGGGGAGGATAGGAGGACCAGTTGCCTCCGGGGGTGAGCACTTCGCACACGAGCAGGTGGGAGGTCTCAACATCGTTGCCAAGCGCGTAGTTGTTCACCTGTCGGGTCATGATGCCGGAACCGCGGATGCCGGTCTTGACCTCGCTGCGCGGGCAGTACCTGACAGACAGGTCCTTCGACGCCTTCGTGGCGGGCAGGGAGAAGCGCCCATCCGTCGTTGCAGTGACCGTGAAGGTCTTGCCGCGCGGGATAAAAATGTAGTCGGTAATGTCGGTGAAAACCGACTCGCGCCCGGCCAGGTCGTAGGTGGTGCCGTCAACCGCGACGATTG
This sequence comes from Flaviflexus ciconiae, assembly GCF_003971195.1. Taxonomy (NCBI): domain Bacteria; kingdom Bacillati; phylum Actinomycetota; class Actinomycetes; order Actinomycetales; family Actinomycetaceae; genus Flaviflexus; species Flaviflexus ciconiae. The sequence goes on from NZ_CP034593.1 coordinate 977,908, forward strand.
CGGCTCCCGACAGCGGAAGCACCAGCAGCTCGGTCTCCCCCGTCTCTACCTCAACGGATTCTCCAGCCTTGAGAGCGGCGACCTTCAGGGAGCAGAACTCCCATCCCGCCATCTCCGTTGTGACAACGGTGTCGTAGACACCGTCTGCCTTCGATCCAGCCTTGATTAAGTACTTTTCATTCTCGTTCATAGCAGCTCCACAGCGTTGTCAACGGCCCGTTCGACGTCGCCGTCGCCCGGGTACAGTAAGGATCGGCCGATCACGAGGCCGAGGACGTTCGGGAGGGCAAGAGCACCCGCCCAGCCGGCGAATGCGGCATCGGGATCGTTAGGAACCTCTCCTCCCAGGATAAGGGCAGGGAGCGTAGTTGAGGCCATCACTCGTTCCATCTCGTCGACACACGGGAGCTTCAGCCACGTGTGTGCCGAGGTCCTGCCAAGACCGGATGCGATAGAAATCGACTTGATAACGGCGTCGGGCGACAGGTCGTTCACGACCTTGCCATCCACCCAGTTCGACATGAACGGCTCGACCATGATCATCTTGCCCACCTCGGCAAGGCCGTCGATCGCCTTCGCGGTCGCCGTCAGCGTATCCGCGGTTGCCGGATCGTTGAGGTTGATGCGGGTCAGGGTCTTACCGCCATCGAGACCGGAGGCAACAATCTGCTGCGCGTCGTAGCAGTTGAACTGGTCGTCCATCTCAAACGAGGATCCCTGCAGACCGGCCCGGTTCATCGAACCGTACACGTCCTTGCCTTCGAGTGCGCCAAGAAGAGCGAGATCCTCGATCATGTCGGCGGTGCCAAGGAAGCCGGTCACGCCGGGACGAGACAGTGCCGCGACGCAGCGCGCCAGCAGGTCGTTCCTGTCCGCCATCGCCATGCCGTCAGCCCCGGCACCGAGGGCGCCGCGCGCCGGGTGGTCGCAGGCAATGATCATGGCCTTGGAACCCGGCTTGGGGCCTTCGCCCGGCTGACGATCCGCAAGTGCCTGCGCAATGCGTTCGGGCTCGTAGGCCCGAATCTCAGTGAGATCAGAAATGGAAGTCATCACAGGGCCTTCACGATCGGATTGGCCTGGGGTGTCTTCTCGATGAGGTCGAAGACCTCCTCTTCGCGTGGCATAGCAGTCGAGCACTCGAGGCGGGATACGACGATTGCACCGGCGGTTGAAGCAAACTGAATGGCCTTCGGGATATCCCAACCCATGATGAGAGCATGGGAAAGCGAGCCAGCAAAGGAGTCACCTGCGCCCAGACCGTTCACCGTTTCAACGGCCGTCACGGGAACCTCGATGCGCTCCTCCTTGGTCTTCGCTAGCGTGCCCTTGGGACCCTGCTTGACGATGGCGATCTCAACGCCGCGCTCGAGAAGAGCGTCCGCTGCGCGGTCCGGCTCCTTCTCGCCAACGGCAATCCAGCATTCCTCGCGGTTGCCCACGGCAACGTTGACAGATTCGAGAGAAGCTCCAATCTCGCGGGAAGCGGTTTCTTCGTCTTCCCAGAACATCGGGCGGTAGTCCAGGTCAGCAATGGTCCAGCCCTGCTTGTTGCGCACGTTCAGAGCGTGGTGGTGGGCTGAACGAGACGGCTCTACCGACAGCCCGGTTCCCGAGAACAGGAACACCTTGGCGTTGCGGACAACATCCTCCGGAATATCGGAAGGACGGAGTTGAAGATCCGGAGCCGAGGGCTCGCGGTAGAAGTACAGCGGGAAATCGTCCGGCGGGAAGATCTCGCAGAAAGTGACGGGAGTGTTGAAGTTGCTGTTCACAACAACGAATTCGTCAGCGACGCCAAGCCGAACCATCTCGGAACGCACGAAGCGACCGAAGGGATCATCGCCGACCCCGGTGATCGACGCTGCTGTGTGTCCCATGCGGGCAGCTGCCACCGCAACGTTCGTCGGAGAACCTCCGAGGAACTTACCGAATGTACTAACCTCCTCGAGACCGACACCGGTCTGCAGGGGGTAAATGTCCACACCCGACCTACCGATAGTGACGACGTCGACCTGTGCCGCAATCATTGCGACTCCTTTCCGCTTCTTTGAGGAGGATACACTCTCATCTTCCGACACTTGTAACCTTAAGTCAATATTTTGTCCTAACATTCCTGAAGAATAGTTTTCAACACAATTTTTTCAATCGGCTTTACATTTGGCTGAAATGTGCGTTAATTGTTTACAAATATCTACGCAAGGACTTTACCCACCATGACCAGCAACCCGCTCGACACGCCCTATATCGCGGAGATTGACCTCGACCGCGACTCCACGGTGCCGCTTTACCAGCAGATTTCGGAGCCCCTGACAAAGCTCATCATGTCTGGCGCCATCGAGGCCGGTCGGCTCATTGAGGACGAAGTTTCGCTCGCTCAGCGACTCGAAGTTTCCCGCCCCACAACGCGCCGCGCCCTTCAGGAACTCGTCAATGGCGGCCTGCTTGTGCGCCGCCGCGGCGTCGGCACCCGCGTCACCCCGACGCACGTCCACCGCCAAATCGGCCTCACGTCTCTCAACGAGGACCTGACAGCCCAAGGCTACGAGACCCGCACCGAGGTTCTGTCCTACCAGGTGCAGCTTGCCAACGAAGCGCAGGCCGCACAGCTGTCCTGCGAAGTCGGAGACGAGGTCGTCTCCATTGAGCGCCTGCGCTGGATCAACGACAACCCCCTCGGCATCATGCACAACACGATCCCCTCGGCCATCGCACCGTCCCTGACCGAACTTTCCCAGAAGGGCCTCTACAAGTGCCTGGCTGAGCGTGACGTGAAGATGGCAACGGCCGTCCAGGTCCTCGGAGCCCGCCTCGCCACCGACCGCGAAGCCGATCTCCTCGGACTCGAGCACGGATCAGCCCTCATGACCATGGAACGCACCGTCTACGGACTCGGCGGCGAAGTAGTCGAGTACGGTCGGCACGTCTACGACGCAGCCCAGTACACCGTCACCATCCCGCTCGTCGCAGACTAGGAACAGCAATCCCGCAGCGGTGAACCAGCGCGGACTTCCACCCCGCCCCCACGTGCGAATTGTCAAAAGCAGCAAATGAGCACACCGAACAGAGCAACGCCCCGGGCGCCGACGCCGGCAGGGGCGTTGTTCTGTATGCGGCAACCACGACGCTCAACCCCACCCTTCAGTCAACACAGCGTGACGTGACCCTTGGCAGGAACCGCCGCCCGGCTCACAACCCGGCACGGCCGCTCCCCCGGCGACCACCGCCCCCACCCACGATCTGTTGCCACCGCGTAACCCGCCGGCGAACAACTCAAACAATTACGTCAGGCACTCCCCGCCCCGGTCGGCATTAAGCTCCTTCAAACAGCGACCCAGCGCCTGACACCGAGACAGCTACCGGGCACCGGGCACCCGGCTAGCTACCGAGCGCTCGACATCGAGAAGACCTTCCCATTTTCGACATAGCAAAGCACCGAACAATTGTATTTTCAACCGGTAAATGCCTCCCAGGTTCGGGATGTACTGGGACACACTCGGCCACCTACAACGTTGCCATTTCAGCCTTTCAGGCCAAGCTTTCGATTTGTCTGCACAAAGTCTTGACAATTTTCGGTATATGTCAGTAACCTGGTAAGTGCTTAGACCACCCGCCCCCAACGAAGGCGGCACCGGAGGGTGGAAACAGTTCAGGAGCTAGACACAATGAGCGAAATTCAGTTCACCGAGGGCCCTCTGCTTGAGGCCACCAAGAAATTCCCCACCGTGCTGTGGAACGACTCGTCGGATCTCGATGAGCTCACCCAGTCGATCTCGTTTGGTGGAGTTGGCGCAACCTGCAACCCGCAGATCGCCTACACGACCCTGTCGAAGCACCCCGAGATCTGGAACGACCGGATCCGCAGGATCGCTGACGACAACCCAACCTGGAGCGAGTCGGAGATCGGTTGGCAGGCCGTTAAGGACATGTCGGTCGAGGCAGCCAAGCTTCTCGAGCCCGCTTTCAAAGCTACGAATGGTCGCAACGGCCGCCTTTCCGTGCAGACGGACCCCCGCCTGCACCGCAGCGCAAAGGCTCTTGCCGATCAGGCTGAGGAGTTCCACAACCTTGCCGACAACATTGTCGTGAAGATCCCGGCCACCAAGACCGGCATCGAGGCAATCGAGGATGCAGCCGAGCGCGGCGTTTCCATCAACGTCACCGTGTCGTTCTCCGTCCCCCAGGCCGTTGAGGCCGCTGCCGCTATCGAGCGCGGCTTGGAGAAGCGCAAGGCCGCTGGCCACGACGTCTCCCAGATGGGGCCGGTTGTCACGATCATGGTTGGTCGTCTCGACGACTGGATGAAGCACGTTGTTGCTCGCGACAACATTTTCCTTGACTACTCGGCACTCGAGTGGGCCGGCATCGCAGCCGTCAAGAAGGCTTACGGAATCTTCCAGGAGCGCGGCTACACGGCTCGCATGCTGGTTGCTGCTTTCCGCAACCCCTACCAGTGGGCCGAGTTCCAGGGCGGCGACCTGGTCGTCTCCCCTCCGTTCAAGTGGCAGCAGATCGTCAACAACTCCGACTACGTTGCCGAGGAGCGCATGAGCAAGCCGGTCGACGAGCACTACATCGAGCAGCTTCGCCGCATCCCCGACTTCAACCGGGCCTACGACGTTGACGGCATGACCGTGGACGAGTTCTCGTCCTTCGGCCCTGCAGCCAAGACCCTCCGCCAGTTCCTCGACGCGGACAACGCGCTCGACAACCTGGTTCGGGACATCATTCTGCCCGCCCCGTAAGTGGACAGATTTCTACTCACCCGTGAGTCGATACCCAAGAATATTCAATATCGAGAGAAACGAACACACGTGATCAAGATTGGCATTATTGGAGCCGGTCGGATCGCGCAGGTGCACGCGCGGTCTGTCTCTGCCCATTCGAACGCAACGCTCAGCGTTGTATCGGATCCGGTAGAACAGGCCGCGTCTGCATTGGCGCGTGCCAACGGCGCCCGATGGACACTATCCGCAGATGACCTCATTGCCGACCCGGAGGTCGATGCTGTCATCATCTGCTCCCCCACTCCCTTCCACGCCGAGCAGGTGCTCGCGTGCGCGAAGGCAGGTAAGCCTGTTCTGTGCGAGAAACCTATCGCCATGGACATGGACACCGTCGACCAGCTCGAGAAGGATCTCGAAGGCCTCAATCCCACCGTCATGATGGGATTCAACAGGCGCTTCGACCCGTCTTTCGCAAAGATCCACAGCCTCGCCAACGAGGGCGCGGCCGGCAAGATCGAGCAGGTCACCATCATTTCCCGCGACCCGGCAGCGCCGCCCGTCGAATACATTGCGACCTCGGGTGGAATCTTCAAGGACATGACGATCCACGACTTCGATACCGCCAGGTTCTTCCTTGGCGACATCAAAACGGTCGTGGCAATCGGCCAGAACCTCGATCCCGCACTGAAGGACACGGGTGACTTCGACGGAGCTGTCATCACCCTGACCAACGCCGAGGGTGCCACGGCAACGATCACGAACTCGCGGCACTGCGCCTCCGGTTACGATCAGCGTCTCGAAGTGTTCGGTGACAGGGCAACGCTCAACGCCGACAATATTCGCCCCACGACGGTGCGGATCTCGAACGGCACTGTCACCGACGGTCAGGATCCCTACCTCGACTTCTTCCTTGCTCGCTACGAGGCCGCCTACAGCGTCGAGCTCGACGAGTTCCTCAGCGCAATCGACGAGGGCCGCAAGCCGTCACCCTCGATTGAGGATGGTCGCAAGGCGCTGGAGCTTGCCGAGGCAGCCGAGAAGTCGGCCCGTACGGGTTCGATCGTCACTCTCTAAGGGAATCACTGCGCGCGGCTGCACCAACCGTGGGCGGCCACCCCACGCGTGTCTAAAAATCCACGAAGACACAGCAGAACAACCCATTTAATGTCAGCAAAAACAACCCAACTGCGGCAATGTTGCCGAGAGGAGACCACACCATGAAGATCGCCGGAGCCCCCATTTCCTGGGGCGTCTGTGAAGTACCGGGCTGGGGATACCAGATGTCGCCGGAACGCGTTCTGACCGAAATGAAGGAGATTGGCCTGACCGCCACGGAGTTCGGCCCCCCGGGCTGGCTGCCGATCGAAGCTGAGGAACGCGCGAAGGCAGTATCCGAATACGACCTTGAGCCCGTCGGAGCCTTCTTCCTTGCCGTCATGCACGATCCCGACTTTGATCCGATCCCGCAGGTCAACAAGGAGCTGGACGCCTTCGAGGTGGCGGGCGGCTCCTACCTGGTCCTCGCAGCCGATTCCGGCCGCGACGGCTACGATGATCGCCCTGTCCTGGACGAAAAGGGTTGGGACACCCTGTTCACGAACCTCACTCGGATCGCGGAGGCCTGCGCGGCCCGCGGCGTCACCGCCTGCATCCACCCCCACTGGGGCACCATGGTTCAGAACGTTGACGAGGTTGAGCGCGTCCTCGACAACTCGACCGTTGGCCTTTGCCTCGACACCGGCCACCTCACCTGCGGCGGCGCCGACGTTGTTGCCCTGACGAAGAAGTACGCGGACCGCGTCTCCATTGTCCACGCCAAGGACATCAACAAGGACATGACCGACAAGCTCCTGCCCGGCGACCTCGTCTGGGGCGACGGCATCAAGGGCGGCATGTTCGTCCCGATCGGCGAGGGCGATATCGACTTCGCCGCCATTGTCTCCGCGCTGAACGATGCTGGCTTTGACGGCTACTACGTTCTCGAGCAGGACATCATGCTCGATGAGGAGCCCGCCGCCGGCGCAGGCCCCATCGACAATGCTCGCAAGTCCTACAACGCCCTCAAGGCGCTGGCTGGCTAGCGTAGATCGGTCGCGCTCTCCCGCGTCGTGTAGCGACCGGTCACCCCGGGGCCGGGCGGACAGTTCCACGGAGCTTCCGCCCGGCCCTTTCTTGTCGCCACTCGTCCTTGTCCACACCCTTCCCGCACACATTGTTTCTCCAGGCCCGCTCCAAGGCCTTGCCTAGTAGCACAGCCATACCGACGGGTGCTTCGCTCCCTGCTTATCCGCCGCTTCCCTCCGCGCCTTCCACCGACGTCTCACGGTGGATCCGCTCCAGCTGAGTTCAACGGTTCTTGCACAGTTTCCCCGGTCAAGCTCTCGGTGCAAAGAGATCATCCCACCCAGACTTCCGGTCCGTTTATAACCGGAATGGAGCGGTAGAGTCAGCTTGAGGCATGCATCGCATCGGGAGTGGGTCGCCGTTGTCCCGCACACCGCCACATCCTCATGGGATTCGTGCACGCGCTGCTTCGCAGCGAAAGGTCACACCAAACAGCAGGAGTTATTGTGCTTATTAGTTTGAAGGAAGCTCTCGATTACGCAGAGCAAAACAAGGTCGGCATCGCCGCGATCAACACCCCCACCTACGAGATGCTCCTCGCGGCCGTACGCACCGCCGAACAACACAACATCCCCCTCATCCTCCAGCACGCCGAAGTCCACGAACCCATCAACACCATCGAAGACATCGGCCCCGTCATGGTCGAACTCGCCAAACGCTCCACCGCTCCCCTGGTCGTCCACGTCGACCACGGCGAATCCTACGACTACGTCAAACGCGGCTTCGACGTCGGCTTTAACTCCGCCATGATCGACGCCTCCCGCCTCCCCTACGACGACAACCTCGCCCTCACCCAAAAAGTCGTGGCCCTCGCCAACGAATACGGCTACGGCGTCGAAGCAGAACTCGGCGTCATGCCCGGCCGCGAAGACGGCTCCCAAGCAAGCACAGGCACCAGCAATGAAACCCTCTACACCGACCCCGACCTGGCACAATCCTTCGTACGTGACTCCGGCGTCACCGCCCTAGCCTGTTCCTTCGGCACCGTCCACGGACTCTACAAGGCAGAACCCAACCTCAACTACAACCTAATCTCCACCCTGCGGGAAAAAACCGGTGTCCCCATCGTCATGCACGGTGGCTCGGGCCTGACCGACAGCGAATACCGCGAATGCATCAAACGCGGAGTCGCCAAAATCAACTACTACACCTACGCCGACAAAGCCTCCTTCGAAGCCGTCCAAAACTACCTCGCCGAAAAACCCGAAACCTTCATCTTCTCCGACCTAACCACCATCGCCACCAAAGCCGTCCAACAAAACCTCAACAACCTCGTTGGCATCCTGTACGGAAAGAGCTAGGCCGCGGAGCGAACACGTTGGGGATCAGTTGCGGCTCACTTGGCCGCCGTAGATCAACCGGCTAAATCGCCAGCAAGGTAAGTGGTGGGGAGCATGCCTATTGGCGTGCTCCCCACTTCTTCGTCCCGCCCTATTGCATCGTGCAGCAACTGGTAGGGACTAGACTTGGATTCCGCTAGCTCCTCATGAGCTGGCGATGGTACGGCTGAGCAAACTCTGGCTTCTCTCGTAGGCGCGTCCGCCATGCCTGCAGCACATAGGGATCCGAGAGTAGAACGCGGGCCAGCATGACGACATCGGCGCTCTCCCGCACAACCTGCTCCGCTTGTACTGCCTCGGTGATCAGCCCGACGGCACTCCTCGGAACACCCGTGTCTGCGAGCTCCCTGGCAAAGCCAACCTGATAGCCCGGGCCAGCGGGGATCTTCACGTCGGGAATGTTGCCGCCGGAGGAAATATCGGCAAAGTCGAGGCCGATTTCCTTGGCCCGGTTAATGAACGTGCGAGTCTCCTCAACCGTCCATCCCGTCCGTGGATCGTCCGTGAACTCGCACCAGTCGGTTGCCGAGAGCCGGATTGCCACAACACCCGGGAATTCGCGGCGTACTGCCTTAATTGCTTCGAGGCCGAACAGCATGCGGTCCTGCCCCCACCTGTCGGTCCTCTGGTTGGAGATCGGTGACAGGAACTGGTGGATCAGGTAGCCGTGGGCTCCGTGTAGCTCGGCGATCTGGAACCCCGCCTCTGTGGCACGACGTGCCGCCTGACCAAAGGAGTCAATGAGGCCAAGGATCTCATCTTCGGTGAGTTCATGCGGTTCCTCGTATACCTCGGAGAAAGCGATCGGTGAGGGTGCCACGGGCTTCCAGCCGATCTCCGAGCCCGATGGGTAGAGCAGCGTCTGTTCCTCCCAGGGGCGCGGGCCGGATGCCTTGCGACCAGCATGACCAAGCTGAATACCGGGGACAGCACCCGTTCCGGAGATCAGCTGTGCGAGCTTCGTGAACGACGCGATCTGGTCATCGTTGTGAATCGACAGGTCGTATGGCGATAGCCTGCCTTCAGCACTGACGGCCGTCGATTCGACGATGATGGCGCCAACCCCTCCCCATCCCCTTGTCGGATAGTGCACGTAGTGCCAGTCATTGGGTCTGCCCAGTTCTTCTCCTAAGGGAGCTGAGGAGTACTGGCACATTGGTGACATCCATGCCCGGTTTCGGGCGGTGACGTTTCCGATGGTGATCGGAGTGAAGAGTTGGGACACGATTCTCCTTCCACGGCCGCACTGGGCCGCTCGACATTTGGGCGCGGCCGGGCCGCAGTGGTGGCCAAGGACCAAAGCCGTACGCGACCAAGGCCAACTGATCGTTGGGCTCAGGCCCAGGGTTGATAGGGGGCGACGTCTGCGACGTCAACGGTGGGGGCTCCAATCACGGGGCCAATCTTATCCACCCACAGCTGTGCCCAGTGCTGGTAGGCATGAGTGTTCGGGTGGAACAGGTCGGTGGAGTGGTACCGGAACAGGTAGGCAGCGAGCGGCAAGGACGACGTGAAGTTCTCCAGGTCGATCATGTGGTGGCTGTCCCGGTCCGCATAGCTCCGAATAATCGTGGAGATCTCGCGTGCCCTTCTGCCGTGGGGTCCCGGACCGAAGCTCGGTACGTCGGCAATGAAAGTACCTGCTGGCAGTGCTGCGGTGAGTGCCTGTACGTATTCGGCCATGAGTTCCGGCTGCAGCCGATATCCCACATCGTTACCGCCAATATCGCAAGACACGATGTCGGGCACGATATCGGCATCCGCTTGGATGCCTCGCAGGGACATCACCTGGTGGGTGAGGACGGAGGGGATCACGGCACCCGAGACAGACAGGTTGATCAGGGCAACATCGCGGCCCGTCATGTCTTTCAGGGAGGCAGCCAAGCGTGGGACGTAACCATCCATGAGGTCTGTCGCTCCCAGGCCCTGCGCGGCCGAGTCTCCCAGGGCTACATAAATCAGCGGATCCGGTAGGCCGGCTTGCCGGTTTCTGACGATCTTCGCGATCACGTCAAGGTTGGACCGTTCCCAATACCTGGCGAACGGCCTTCTCTGATTGGAGACCTTCTTTGCTCTCTGAGCCATGACCTGGCCACCGGCCAGTACCGCACCTGCGCCGACAGCAACCGTTCTGAGTTTCACATGCACTCCCCTCGCCTCATCCAGGATAGTTCAGTTCCCTGGATACCGCGGGCACTGGCGTAGCTTCTTCCACTTCATACTGTCAGGGGGCGTACAGATCAAATGCGGGAATCCCATCGTTTGCGAGAACGCGTGCCAAGCAGACCCCTTCAGCGTAAACCCCACGCGAACTCGCCCTGAGACGAACAGGACGTTCGTGAACAAGTGCCGTTCAGGCAGGAGAGATGCGAACACCCCGCTGATATCGCACCGGGGTGTCGCAAGAACAAATCAGTGCGCTACGCCTGGCGGGCAAGGACGCTTGCGTAGAGGCAAACCGCGGCGGCGGTTGCGACGTTGAGGGACTCGGCCTTACCGGGGATCGGAATCGACACGGTGACATCGGCGCGATCGAGGATCTCGCCCTGCAGCCCGCGCGCTTCATTACCGAGGATCCACAGCGTGGGGACCGTCAGATCGACCTCGTTGGATCCGAGAGTGACGTCTCCATCGCCGTCGGTAGCGAGCACCTGGAAGCCGTGCTTCTTGGCGGTGGCGATAACGGAGCGGGGGTCGAGGTTGCCGAGGATCGGCAGGTGGTACGTGGATCCAGCGGCTGAACGGATGACCTTGGCAGAGCCGTGGTCAACGGAGCCAGTTCCGAAGAGAACGGCGCCAGCACCGGCAGCATCGGCCGTGCGGATTACTGTTCCGGCGTTGCCCGGGTCCTGCATCTCAACCCCCAGCAACACCAGGTCGGTGTTATCGAACAGGGAATCGATGTCGGGCTTGGGTGCCGTGTTGAGGACCGCGAGGATCCCCTGAGCGTCTCCCGATACCTGACCCAGGACGTTTTCGGGAACGACGTGGGTCCAGTAGCCGTCGGTCATTTCTTCAAACTCGGGGTAGCGCTGAAGGACGTCTTCGGTCACGTAGATGTCGCGGACTCGTTCCCCCGCCCACGACAGGGCTTCCCGGACAGCCTGGGGTCCTTCGGCGACCTCCTGGGAATAGGTGGCCCGGTTCTTTGCCATGTAGAGCCCCTGGACTTTGAGGAGCTGGCCGGTCATCGAGTCGTGGTACTTACGCATCGTCATCTTTCGGATAAGAAGATAAGAAAACGGGGCCGGCATGTGCCGGCCCCGCATTCACTCACTTAGGCTGCCTCGCCCTTGGGGGCGTTGACGTCCTCCGGGAGGGCGTTCTTGGCGGTCTCAACGAGAGCCTTGAAGGCGGCCGGCTCGTTCACTGCAAGCTCGGCGAGCATGCGGCGATCGACGTCGACCTCGGCAAGCTTGAGGCCCTGCATGAAACGGTTGTAGGTCATGCCTTCGGCACGAGCTGCAGCGTTGATGCGCTGGATCCAGAGCTTGCGGAACTCGTTCTTACGGACCTTGCGGTCGCGGTAGTTGTAGGTAAAGGAATGGGTGACCTGTTCCTTGGCCTTACGGTAGAGGCGCGAGCGCTGGCCGCGGTAGCCGCTGGCCTGCTCGAGAACGGTACGACGCTTCTTGTGTGCGTTTACTGCGCGCTTGACACGTGCCATGTTTCAAATCCTCCTTGGTCGGCTAGATGCCGAGCATCTTCTTGACGTTCTTGGCATCTGCCGGGCTGAGCACCTGGTCCGAGGACAGGCGACGAGTACGGCGCGACGACTTGTGCTCGAGGAGGTGGCGCTTGCCGGCCCTCTCACGCATAACCTTGCCGGATCCGGTGACCCGGAAACGCTTCTTGGCACCGGAGTGCGGCTTCATCTTAGGCATAGTTGTTTCCTCTTTCGTTGGCCGCAAGATCCTTGCGGGCGGGGAGTTATGGGGGCTACTGGGCCTTCTGTGCCCGACGTGCTTCACGCTCGGCTTCGCGGCGACGGCGCTGGTCGGACTTGGCTTCTGACTTCTTACGGATCGGCGCAATGACCATGACCATGTTGCGGCCGTCCTGACGCGGATGCGATTCGACGGTGCCGACCTCTTGGAGGTCCTCCGCCATCCGCTGCAGTAGCTTGACTCCCATTTCAGGGCGGGACTGTTCACGTCCACGGAACTGGATCATCACCTTGACCTTGTCGCCACCATTCAGGAACCGCTCAGCGTGGCCCTTCTTGGTTTCGTAGTCATGGGTGTCGATCTTGAGGCGAAGCCTGATCTCCTTGAGCTGGGTATTCACCTGGTTACGGCGAGCATCACGGGCCTTCATAGCGGCCTCGTACTTGTACTTGCCGTAGTCCATCAGCTTGGCTACCGGAGGTTCAGAGTTCGGCGCAACCTCGACCAGGTCTAGATTGGCTTCCTGTGCTAGGCGTAGTGCATCCTCAACGCGGACGACACCGACCTGCTCGCCGGCGGGGCCGACAAGTCGTACCTTGGGCACCCGGATCCGCTCATTGACTCTTGGTTCGTTGATAATTGCTCCTCTGTATTCTCGACGTGTACGCGCACGGAGCAGAGGTGTCACGGCAGACAACTGTCCGCCATGGTGACTCTCATAACCCGGTACCATAGGCACCCAGGTGGGATCTCTCCGCTTGCGTCCCGGTCCTGTTGACCGGTCGGTCGGCTTCTATCGTACCAGAACATGAAACATCCGCCCCTGTGTTTTCTGTTACGGGGGCGGATGTTCCTGTGGCATTCGTTACCGAAGCACCTGTCCTCACCCAACTTCAGACCTAGGGCCTCATGCTCGAACTCCGGTGCAGGAGGTGGTCGGCTTGGGTCGAGACGGCGTCGAGCCAGGCCATTTAAAGGAAGCCAGGCCAGTCGAACGGATCGTGGCTACTCGAACGAAGCCAGGGCAATCGAGTCAAGCTAGACCTTTTGAGCAAAGCCACACCGTGCGAGGCCAGCTATGCGGTGCGGGCGGGGATCAGTTCGATCGAGTCGACCCTGTGCTGGAGCTCTTCGATCTGGCCGAGCCGCTGGCTTGCCTCGTTGAGTGCCGCGGAGATCAGCTCGCGCGGTGCCTCACCGTCGACGGCAATGACGATGGCCGTCTCGGCCTTGCGGCCCGGGGTGATCTGAATGCCCTTGAGGCCCTCGATGCCGGCAAGTGCGCGGGCAACGATTGTCGGCAACTCCTCGTCCCGCCAGGGTGCGGTCCACCGCTCCCCTGTTGCGAGAGCATTGACCGCGGGCCTGCCAAGAAGCATGGGCCGGTCGGATGCTGCGTCGAGAACCAGGAGGGAGTCCGCTTCGGCGACCGCGGCAATGGCGGCGTTCTGCGTGTGCACGGGAACGGGTCGTGCCTTCGGGTTCCAGTTCATGAGTGCCTCAACCGAGGAGAAGATCGGCATGGCCGCACGACCGTCCGGTGCCTCCACAGCCAGCATCGCGGCTGCCTTGCACGGGTCCTTATCCTGGGAGGCGTGATCGACAACCCCGCCGTCGGCCGTGCGGCCCGGGTGATCGTGGGCGAGCACGGGAACGAGAACGCGGCTGTCCGGGAGGACATTGACGATGGCCTCGAGGCGGGGAGCAAACTCCTCCAGGTCGAGCGCCTCGGCAAGTGCCGGAACTGTTTTGCCGTCGTCGTTCGCGAACGGGTTCGGCTTGAGCTTGTCCTGTGCGGTGCTCACTGCTCTCCCGCCACCTCGATAGCCTCGGGAAGGGTAAAGGCGCCCGCGTAGAGGGCCTTCCCGACGATGGCTCCCTCGACACCGATATCGGTGAGCGCACGTAGCGCCTCAATATCAGCAAGTGTGGCGACGCCACCCGAAGCAATGACGGGGGCATCGGTGCGGGCACAGACCTCGGAGAGCAGGACCGTGTTCGGTCCCTCCATGGTGCCGTCCTTCGCCACGTCGGTAACAACGTATCGGGAGCAGCCTGCCTCGTTGAGGCGGTCAAGAACCTCGAAGAGTTCACCGCCGTCCCTCGTCCAGCCGCGTGCGGACAGGGTGCGGCCGCGTACGTCGAGGCCAACGGCAACCTGGTCGCCGTATTCCTTGATGACACGTTCGGTCCACTCCGGGTCCTCCAAAGCAGCCGTGCCCAGGTTGACGCGGGTGGCACCGGCAGACAGCGCCGCCTTCAGTGACTCGTCGTCGCGGATTCCGCCGGAGAGCTCAACGCGGACGGTGCTTTCGGCAACGATCTGGCGGAGCAGTTCCCGGTTGTCACCGCGACCAAACGCCGCATCAAGATCCACGAGGTGGAGGAAGGTTGCGCCTCCCGCGATCCAGTCGCGGGCGACGTCGGCCGGTTCGCCGTATCCGGTTTCGGTTCCTGCTTCACCGCGGAGCAGGCGCACGGCCTTGCCCTCGACAACGTCGATCGCGGGGAGGAGCTGCAGTGGTTTCGTCATGGTTATCCTTTGAGCGTGGAGAGCCAGTTGCGGAGCAGGCGCAGTCCTGCCTCGCCGGACTTCTCCGGGTGGAATTGAACAGCTGAGAGCGGGCCCTGCTCGATTGCCGCAACGAAGCGGCCACCGTGGCTAGCCCAGGAAATAGCGGGAGGTGCGAAATGATCGTCAGCATCTTGGGCAGGATCGGTCTGCACACCGTAAGAGTGCACGAAGTAGAACCGTTCGTTCTTAATCCCGGCAAAAAGCTTCGAGCCCGGTGCGGTTTCCACGGTTGACCATCCCATGTGCGGAACGATCTCGGACGGCAACTTGGTGACGGTGCCCGGGAATTGGTTTAGGCCGGACTCACGGCTCCCGTGCTCCTCGGAGGCTTCGAAGAGCACCTGCAAACCAACGCAAATACCCAGCACCGGCAAGCCGCCTGCAAGACGGCGCTCAATGAACCGGTCGCCCCGCAAGGCCCGCAGGCGTTTCACAACGGTGTCGAAGGCACCCACGCCGGGAACGACCAGACCGGCCGCGGACATAGCCTCGCCAGGATCGGACGTGAGTGACACGTCGGCGCCCGCTTGCGCGAGCGCACGGACTGCGGAGTGGACGTTGCCAGATCCGTAGTCGAAGACGGTTACCTTCACGAACCGTCCTTGCCGAAGAAGCGGCGAGGCCTGCGAGGGGGCAGGG
Organism: Flaviflexus ciconiae; assembly: GCF_003971195.1. NCBI lineage: Bacteria > Bacillati > Actinomycetota > Actinomycetes > Actinomycetales > Actinomycetaceae > Flaviflexus > Flaviflexus ciconiae. The sequence goes on from NZ_CP034593.1 coordinate 993,200, forward strand.
CCTCCCCAGCATCCGGCTTACCCTTGGCGAGCTTCTCGAGGAAGTTCGACTGGATCTCACCGGAACGGATCGCGCCCTTAACCTTGGAGGGCTCGGTGTCACCGAGCAACATCTCTTCGAGGACGGACTCCCCCGTGGCCACGATCAGTCCGGCCGGAGCGTCGTCGACCTTGCCCTTGTAGTCAAAGGCAAGCGCGGTAACGAGGCCGGACACGCCCTCTTCGTTGCCGACATCCTCACCGAGTTCGGCAGTGAGTGCGATAACGCCCTCGCGGGTCAGGCTCGCAAGCTTCCGCGCCACAGCATCGCGATCGTCAGCATCAAGAACGTCGGGATCCTTATCGCCGTCGCCAGCGTCGGAGCCATCGCCGGAACCAGCCTGGGAGGGCTCTGCTGGGGCGTCGCCAGCTTCCGCGGACTGCACAGCGTCCGCAGGAGCAGCCAAAGCTTCGGTCTTCGAGTCGGCTGAGCCTTCTGCCGATGGCTCATCGGTTGCGGCCACCTTGTCGGCGCCCTCGCCGTCACCGGGGGCTCCTCCGAGGAGCTCGGAGATGTCCCAGTCATCAAAGACCGGCACCGGCATGTCGTGCACCACCATGGCGCCGTTCTTGGAGGGAACGACCCAAACGTCGAGTCCGTGGAGTTTGCAGATGCCGGCGAGGACGTCGGCCTTCTTGAACGGGGTCAGGATGACATAGCGTTTCGTGTTTCCACTCATAGCTTTCCCTTCGTCGATGGGATTGTCGTGACGCGGGGATCGGGTTCAACAGCGGTACGGAGCGCCCGGGCGAATGCCTTGAACTGGGATTCAACAATATGGTGGGGGTCGCGTCCGCGGATCACGTCAATGTGCATGCAGATACCGGCGTGGAAGGCGATTGCTTCGAAGACGTGGCGGGTCATGGAGCCCGTGAAGTGACCGCCAATGAGGTGGTATTCCTGGCCGGCCGGTTCGCCGTCGTGGACAAGGTAGGGGCGACCGGAGATATCGACAACTGCCTTGGCGAGTGCCTCGTCGAGCGGGACGGTGGCGTCACCGAAGCGGCGGATCCCCCGCTTGTCACCGAGTGCTTCACGAAGTGCTTCGCCGAAGCAGATCGCGGTGTCTTCCACAGTGTGGTGCACGTCGACGTCGACGTCACCGCGGGCCTTGACCGTGAGGTTGATGAGGGAGTGGCGGGACAGCGCGGTCAGCATGTGGTCGTAGAACGGGACCCCGGTGTCGATATCCGAGGTGCCGTCACCGTCAAGATCGAGGGTGAGCGAAATGGTCGACTCGCTTGTCTCCCGGTTGATTGTTGCTGTTCTCATGCCAGTGCCTCTTCCAGTGCCGCGAAGAATGCGTCATTCTCCTCAGGTGTGCCAACGGATACTCGGAGCCAGCCGTCGGGGCCGACCTCTCGGATAAGGATTCCGCGATCAAGGAGATCAGCGAATATCCGGTGCCTGTCCGGGAAGGTCCCGAACATGACGAAGTTTGCGTCCGATGGTGCCACCTCTAAGCCTAGCGAACTTAACCGCTCCGCCATCTCATTCCTTGCTTCCCGAATGCCCTGAACTTGGGAGAGCTGCTCGGAAGAATGGGCAAGTGCCGCGCGTGCGGCGGCCTGCGTGAGGGCCGACAGGTGGTACGGCATACGAACAATGCGGAGCTGGTCAACGATTTCTCGCGACGTGCCAAGATAGCCAAGGCGTAGCCCGGCCGCCCCAAATGCCTTCGACATTGTCCGGCTCACCGCCAGGTTGTCGTAGGTGGAGAGAAGCTCGAGTGCCGAGGGAACTCCGTCCCTGCGGAACTCTCCGTACGCCTCGTCGACGACCACGAGGCAATCGGATCCGGGAGCATCCTCGGGCCGTTACCGATCGAGGCCTCCATAACAGCCGTGAGTTCGTCAGTGCTCAGTGCCGTCCCCGTCGGGTTATTCGGGCTGGCAAGGAGAACAACGGCGGGACGGTACCGGGCAAAGATGTCGGAGAGTTCCGCAAGGTCGATCGAGAAGTCGTCCTTGCGGGGCACTGTCACCATGGTCGAGTCCGTGTCCCTCGCGTACTCCGGGTACATCGAATACGACGGAATAAATGTCAGGACCGAACGGTCGGGCCCTGCGAAGGCCTGGAGAATGTGGAGCATGACTTCATTGGAGCCGTTGGCGGCCCAGATCTGCTCGGGAGCAAGCCGGACCTTCGACTCGACCGCAAGGTAGTCGGCAAGATCCTGGCGCAGGTCGAGGAACTCCCGGTCCGGGTAACGGTTCAGTGTCCCGGCGGCGCCGGCCACGGCACTTGCAATATCTGCGATCAGTGCGGGACTTGGCGCATAGGGGTTCTCGTTGACGTTGAGCGCGACGGGAACGTCGAGCTGCGGTGCGCCATAGGGTTCAAAGCCGGCAAGTGCCGGGCGATAAGGAATGCTCACGCCCCGATTCTACGGAATCTCAAGGCCGGACGATATTCCCGTCCATGTCCGTACCACCACATCTCCGCCAAGTCGCGTTGAAGCCGCCCAATAACAGCATGAGCCGGTAACGGCATACAGCGCCTGCGATAACCACCAATCCCGGCATTAGCGCGCAGGGACTAGCAAGAGTCATCCTGGCCCCCCGGCCCCGCACCTTACCCGGTCCTGTCAGGTCCGAACGATCGCAGCCCCGGAGCCGGGAAACCCGCGTCTACCGGAACCTATCGGGCGATGAGAACGGCGGGTGCGTGGTGGAGGACTGCAAGAGCAACCGATCCTAGGCTCTTATCGTCTCCCCCGTTACCGTTCGGGGCAACAACGATGAGGCGGCTGATTCCAGCGGCGTCGATCAGCGAGTCGGTGGCGTGCGCCTGGATGTGCACGAATTCGGATTCCACGTCCGGGAACTTCGCGGCGACTTCGTCGAAGCCTTTCTTGCTGAGTTCCACGGACTTGTCGATCTCCCCCTGTAACCAATCCTTGCGCGGACCGTCGGGAATATTGACAAGGCCGGCGGCGGAATGCTGGTGGGCACGAAGGCCCCGCACGCTCGTTCCGGCAGCTCGAGCATATCGGAAGGCGGCCTTGACGGCACGGAAGGAGTTTGCTTCGGGGCCGACGCCAACGGTGATGGGGCCATCCATGTCGTACTCGGCATCGCGAACAACAAACGTGGAGCAGTGAGCATTGGCCGCCACCTTCGTGGCGACAGACCCCACCAGCATGCGGTGGACGGCGCCCTGCCCACGGGCGCCAACGACGATGAGGTCTGCGTAAGCGCTTGCTTTAATGAGGCTCGGAGCGGACTCGCCCAGCACCCATTCAGTTTCAACGTCAAGGTCTGGGAACTTCTGGAGAACGGCATCCTTGGAGTCGACAAGGATCTTTTCGATCCGCTCTTTTTCCTCTTTCGGGGGTTCTGGGTCATAGGCCAGAATGGCGAACAGCGGCGAATAGGCTGACATGATCCGCAGGTGCTTGCCATAGCGGTCTGCGATACGAGCGGCTTCTAGGACGGCATAGCGCGCACGGATGGAGCCATCCGTGCCCACAATTATTGGTCGATCGTGAGGCACGCAAACCACTTTAACGCATCTGGCTCAATTGGCCGATGACGAGTTCTGCCAGGACCGTGTGCCACGATTTGGTCATGACCGCTTCCCGTGACCTACCTGGCCGCCTCGCCTCCCTGGTGGGCACCATTACTGCAGCGCCGGGTCCCGTTCACGTGGTCTGCTCCTCCCCCGTTCAACTGGACCTTATCGCCCGCGTGTGTCGGGAATCCGGAGCGCCCCTGTCAATTTACGGCGTTGCCGCCTACCGCAACTCAGCCGCCCGGGACGAGGTCTCCCGCGGAGCCACCAAGGGATTCCTGTACGCCGAGCCAAGCGGCCCCTCAAGCGCTCCCCTGGGCCCGACAAGTCACCAGCCATCGAACACTGGGACAGATCCCTTGAACGGGCGGGAAACAGCTACTCCGGATAGGTCAGGGGCCGCCGTTATTCGCGTTCGCGATATTCGCGATCAAAGCTCGGACCGGGTCCTGGTGGCACGAATCCGCACCATCGTCGAAGAGGAAACAGCCCGCGGCGTGGACTTACCCGCGCTTGGTGTGTGGCCGTCGGGAAGCCGGCTTTCCGCGCAGTCGCGGCTCCTGCCCGGCAAGGCTCTTGCGCACCTCGAGGCGCTCGGGCTCGGCGAAGATGTGGCAAAGGTTCTCAATGGGCCGGATGGGGATTTCCCGCCCGAGCTGCGTCCGGCCTGCCAGGATCTCCTGGGCTCATGGGGCCAGCTGTCTGGCAGGACCAGGATCGGTGCGGTCGTATCCGCACCGAGCACCGATCATCCGCGCCTCGTGAACCATCTTGCTTCGGGGATCGGCGTGATGCTGCGAGCTACGTATGCCGGGGAGCTTGCGGGTTTGCGGGATGCTCGAGGCCCGGAGAGTGCGGCGGAGCGGGTGCGGCGGATTGCGGGGCAGCTACGGCTCGACCCCAGTCTTGTTGATGTTCGGCTTATTGCCGGGCAACACGTTCTGCTGGTCGGTGACCGGTGGGTGGAGGGGTGGACAATAACGGTGGCCGGGCAACTCCTGCTGAGCGCCGGCGCCCTGTCCGTTCGCCCGTTTACTCTGAGTACCGGTATTCGATCGGCACGCCGTTGATGATGGTGCCGAACGTGGCGGGACCGTTCTCTGCGTGCTCTTCCGAGGCCGAATAGACAACCAGGCCGTCCCCGGTGCTATCCGGTTGGGCCTGGTAGTAGTCGGCGGAGCCGAAATGGCTCATGAAGCTGTAGGCAGCCGCGTTCACATCGGTGTCACCCGGGAGGACCTTCACGACAGCTTCGACACCGTACTCTTCGAGGAGGTCAACGACCCCTCCGGACTTCACGGGACTCGACACCCACACGGTGACGGCCTCGTCTTCGAAGCTATATCCGCGGTAGATCTCCTCAAACTTCTCGGAAGCGTCGAGTAGGGCGTAGTGCCTGTTGTCTTCGTTCAGGTACCAGGTGTACGCATTCGACCAGGGCATGTCGTACACCTCAATGTAGGTGGAGACTTCTTCTCGAACGTCGTCTTCGACAGCGAAACGCGGTTCGACTGAGCTTTCAAAGTTTACGTCATCCACATAGGAGGGTGACACAGAATCGATGCCGCCACCGATTGCTGTTAAGGCGGCTAGTGCCACACCCACTATCATGAACGCTCCACATCCAGCTCCTGAAATCTTATCGCAAGAGATCATATCAACGGGGTTACCAACGACGTCCAGTTCGTAACCTTATTGTTATGAACGCTCAATCGCTACACTTCGTCCCTGCGGACCAGGAGGGAGGTGCCGTGCGCGGGCAGGTCTTCCGCATTTGCAAAGGTCACAAGGGGTGTCGTGATGTCTGCGAGGGCCTCGCGAGAGTAGGTGACCTGCTGGACCGACTTTAAGAAAGCGTGCACACCAAGACCCGAGCTATAGCGCGCCGTCCCACCCGTGGGAAGCACATGATTCGACCCGGCAAGGTAGTCGCCGGCCGGAACGGGAGTGTAGTCGCCAAGGAAAATGGCTCCAGCATTATGCACCCGGGCAGCCACCTGTTCCACGTCGCGCGTGTGGATCTCCAGGTGCTCCGCGCCGTAGGCGTTCACCACTTCGAGGCCATCATCGATGTCGGCAACGAGCACGGTCCCCGACTGGGGTCCCGACAGAGCCGTACGCACGCGCTCCTCGTGCTTCGTGGCAGACACGAGTTCTTCAAGTTCGCGATCTACCGCGTCAGCCAGCTCAACCGAATCGGTGATGAGAACGGATGCTGCAGCCGGATCATGCTCGGCCTGAGACAGCAGATCGGCCGCTACGTAGCGCGGGTTCGCCGAATCATCGGCAAGAATAGCGATCTCGGTAGTTCCCGCCTCGGAGTCGATGCCAACGGTGCCATGAACGAGGCGCTTTGCGGCGGCCACGTAGATATTGCCCGGGCCCGTGATGACGTCAACGGGCTGGCAGCTACCTGCGCCGTAGGCGAACATGCCGATCGCGCCGGCGCCACCGGCCGCGTACACCTCGTCAATGCCGAGGAGCGCACACGCGGCAAGAATCGTCGGGTGCGGCAGGCCGCCGAAGGCGGTCTGGGCCGGGGAGGTCAATGCGATCGAGGGAACGCCAGCGACCTGTGCGGCAACGACATTCATGACGACCGACGATGGATAGACGGCAAGGCCGCCGGGCACGTAGAGGCCGACGCGGCGGATCGGGATCCAGCGCTGCGTGATGGTGCCGCCCGGGACGATGCTGACGGTCTTCTCCTCCGGCATCTGGCCTTCGTGGCCGGCACGCACGTGCTTGATTGACAGCTCGATGGCTTCGACAAGCTTCGGGTCCAGCTCGGCGAGAGCCTCGTCGATGGCCTGCTTGGGAACGGCAATGGTCTCGGGGCGGACACCGTCGAAACGCTCGGCCTGATCGAGGAGTGCCTGGTCGCCATGCTCGCGCACGTCGGCAACGAGCGGACGGACTGCCTCCAGGGCAGCATCGATGTCGATGGCGGCGCGGGGCAGCGAGTCGGTCAGGGAAGCGGAGTTAACACCGGTTCGGAAGTCGAGTCGAGACAGCATGCCCCCATTCTATTCCCCGACTGGCTCGTCCGCCTTCGCGTCCACTGTCTCGTTGGCCGCATCGCTCTCGTTCACCCCGGCGTCGGCCCTCTTGCTAGCGGTAGCGTCGATTGCCCCGCCCCATCGCCTATCCCTGCGAGCATAGGTTTCAATCGCATCCCACAGGTCGGTGCGGTCGATATCGGGCCAGGCCTTGTCGGAGATCACGATCTCGGCGTAGGCCGACTGCCACAGAAGGAAGTTTGAGAGCCTCTTCTCACCTCCCGATCTCCAAAACAAGTCGACGTCGCTCATGGGCTGATGAAGGTAAGAAGCAAAAGTTTCGGCGTTCACCTTCTTCGGGTTTAGCTTGCCGTCGGCGGCGTCCCGGGCAATAGCGGAAGCCGCGTCCACGATCTCGGAGCGTCCCCCGTAGTTCACGCACATGTTCACGATCAGGCCCGTATTGTTTTTGGTCATTTCTTCGGCGATCTCGAGCTCCTTAATCACGGAGCCCCAGAGCTTCGGCTTACGCCCGGACCAGCGCACGCGCACACCCCATTCGTTCAGGGTGTCGCGCTGACGGTGAATCACGTCCCGGTTGAAGCCCATGAGGAACCGGACCTCGGAGGGGCTTCGTGACCAGTTCTCGGTCGAGAAGGCATAGGCGGAGAGTTCTTTCACTCCCATTTCGATCGCACCCGCAATGACATCGAGGAGAACCGGTTCGCCGTTCTTGTGTCCCTCGGTGCGCGGCAGTCCCCGAGCGTTCGCCCACCGACCATTCCCATCCATGACGATTGCGACGTGGCTGGGAACAAGCTCTTTCGGGATCTGGGGCATGACTGCGCCCGGGAGCGGAGGCGGTTGGATCGGCATAGGGGTCCTAGATGTGGGAGAGGGATTTGATGCGGTGCTCGAGATGCCATTGGGCGTGCGCGGAGGCCAGGCTCTTCGTTTCGTGACGGGTGCCTTCCGTCTGTTCGTCGGCGCCGTCCCAGTCCCCCGCCAGTAGCGAATCCAGCAGGCCTATCGCGGCCCGCGAGGGTGCGGCAGATCCCGGGGGTCGGCACGCCATGCACACGGTGCCGCCCGCGGGAATCGAGAAAGCGTCGTGCGGGCCGTCGGCGCCGCAGGAGGCGCAGTCGCGGGTTGAGAGCTCGAAGCCGGCGATCGCCATGGCCCGGAGCAAATAGGCGGCAACAATAAGTTCGGGGCGGTGCTCGTTGTTGGCGAGCGAGTGGAGGGCGCCGTGGAGCAGGCGGTACTGGGCGGTGTCGGGAATACCCTCTTCGAGGACAAGCTTGTCAGCCGTTTCCAGGAGGACGGCACCGCAGGTGTACCGGTCGAAGTCCCAGGCTATTTCCGCACCGTAAGCGTGGATCGATTCGACCTGGGTTACAACATCGAGGGTTCGACCACGATAGAACAGAATGTCGGCGTGCGAGAACGGCTCCATTTTCGCGCCGAAGCGCGACTTGGTGCGGCGGACACCCTTGGCGACCGCCCGCACCTTGCCGTGGTTCTTCGTGAGCAGGGTGATGATCCTGTCGTGCTCTCCCAGCTTGTGGGTACGCACGACAATCCCTTCGTCACGGTAGGTCTTCACCAGATCATCTTATTCCAGGCCCCCCGCAGACGCACGAAGCGCCTGCCAGCGGCGGGTTCAACGACGTCTGAAAGACCGGCTTGGATTCGTTAGCGGCGGGTGCGGTTCAGGGCCGAGATGATCGACTTAAAGGACGCGGTCATGGTCGACGGGTCGATACCAACGCCCCAGAGAACCTGGTCATCGATTTCGGCCTCGACATAGGCCGCGGCCGTTGCGTCCCGGCCCTCCGACAGCGCGTGTTCCGCATAGTCGAGGACGTGGATGCGGTGGCCGAGCTGCTCAATTGCGGCAACGAATGCGTCGATCGGGCCGTTACCGGAGGTGGTGATCTCCCGGTCTTCACCGGACACGGAGATCGTGACGGTCAGGTGCGAGCGAGCGTCCTCATCGGTTGTCATGCTGGTGCCCCTAAGCGCGTACATGCCCCAGGGTTCCAGGCCGTCGACCTCGGAGGCCGGCAGGTATTCGTCGGCAAAAATGTGCCAGAGCTCGTCTGCCGTGACCTCGCCACCCGATGCATCGGTGTGGTTTTTGACGATCTGGGACAGTTCGATCTGTAGGCGACGGGGCAGGTCCAGGTTCTTCGTCGTCGACAGCAGGTAGGCGACGCCACCCTTGCCGGACTGGGAGTTGACGCGGACAACGGCCTCGTAGGTGCGACCGAGATCGGCGGGGTCGATCGGCAGGTAGGGCAGATCCCACGTGTCGTCGCCCGTCTCTTCAATCTTCTTGCGGCGCGCTTCGAAGCCCTTCTTGATGGCGTCCTGGTGGGAGCCGGAGAAGGAGGTGTAGACGAGGTCGCCGACGTAGGGCATGCGTGCGGGAGTTTCCATCCGAGTGCAGTGCTCGACGATCTTCTGGACCTCGTCGATGTTTGAAAAGTCGATTTGAGGGTCGATGCCCTGCGTGTACAGGTTGAGGCCCACGGTGACGAGGTCAACGTTGCCGGTGCGCTCGCCCTGCCCGAACAGGCAACCCTCGACACGGTCGGCTCCGGCCAGCATGGCCAGTTCCGAGGTGGCCACGCCGGTGCCGCGGTCGTTGTGGTTGTGGGCGGACAGGACCACGTGTTCGCGCCGCGACAGGTTCCTGCTCATCCACTCGATCTGGTCGGCGTATACGTTGGGGGTGGCACGCTCAACGGTGGAGGGCAGGTTGAGGATGATCTCGCGATCATCGGCCGGCTGCCAGATGTCCATGACCGCTTCGCAGACCTCGAGGGCAAAGTCGAGTTCGGTGTCGACAAAGATCTCGGGGGAATACTGGTAGCCGACGATGACGTCGTCATCCATGACCTTTTCCAGGTAGTCCATAACGTCGCGGGTGCCGTCAATGGCGAGCTGCTTCGTGGCTTCCTTGTCATTGCGGAACACGACGTTGCGGAAGACGGGTGCGGTCGCGTTGTACAGGTGGACCGTGGCCCGCGGGAAGCCTTCGAGAGTATCAATGGTCCGGTGAATAAGGTCGGTGCGGGCCTGGGTAAGAACGGAGACGGTGACGTCTTCGGGAACCGCGTCATTGTCGACGAGGGAACGGACGAAGTCCAGGTCGGTTTGGGAGGCGGCCGGGAAACCAATCTCGATTTCCTTGTATCCCATCTTCACGAGCAGATCGAACATGGCTCGTTTGCGGGCGGGATCCATGGGCTCAATGAGTGCCTGGTTGCCGTCCCTCAGGTCGGTCGAGAGCCAGCGGGGTGCCTTCGTGATGCGCTTGCCAGGCCACTGACGGTCCGGCAGGTCAACGGGGTTTGTGTCGAGGAAGGGCCGGTACTTGCCGAATGGCATGCCGGAGGTGCGTTGCTGATTATGTGGTCCGGAGGTTTTCACTGCTTTTCCTGCTCTGCTTGTCGAAGGACCGGCGCAAGCTAACTCCGCGGTGAGGGGCCGGTCTGATCAGGCCTCGCCGCGGCAACTAAGCAGGAGGTTACGCATAGCGTTAGTGTACGCCGATCCGCACGGAGTTAAGCAAGCAGGCGCGTCGCGTCCCGCTTGCCGTACTCTCATGCCGTTCAAGACAAACCTAGTTGGCGTCGTCGTATTCGGACGGGTTGTCCAGCTTGTGGAGATCGTCGGTTGTCACCAGTCGGGTGGCAACCGAGTGCTCGACGAGGCGGGCCCTGCGGTTCACGGCAAGCTTGCCGGGACCGCCGTGGAGTCCGCGGATGCCGTAGCGGGTGAGGCGTTCACAAATGTGGTCCAGCTTGCGGTTGAACCGCGTGATTGGCCATCCCAATCGGTCGGCGGCCTGCTGGGAGGACGGGATCGACGAGGTCGTGCCCCGGCCCGTGAGGACGGGCTCGGCAAGGGCAAGGATAAGAAGAATCTGGGACGGGGTGAGTTCGACGGGACCGATTGTCGTCTCCCCCGCGTCGTCCGTGTCGGCCACGTGGGAGGGCAGGTAGGCGGGCTCGTCGTTAAAGATCGTCATCTCGTACGTCGTCGGGCCCGCCGTGAACAGCAGAACGGTCTGGGGATAGACGAGAGGGAGCTTGGCGCCGGGTGCCAGGTAGGCCTGGGTTGCACCATCGTTATCGGCAAGAGTCGCGGACAGCCGGGAGCCAACGTTTTCGATCCAGTACATGCCGTCAACGAAGCTGATTGTCAGGAACCGGCGGTGCAGGTACTGGTTGTCATCGAGCTCGAGAGGTCCCTCGCGTCCGATGAGGAACGGCTCTTCCTTGTCGACTGTGTACCACTCGCCGACAAATTCGATTGATACGGTCATTGCCTAATCCTTCCCTCGTGTGGGGTCCATGCTAGCCGGAATGGCGCGTGCAACAACAACGGTCGCGTTATCGTGTCCTCCCATTTCTAGCGCAGCATCCACGAGAGCAGTCGCTATCTCGCTCGGGTCTTTATCGGCGTTTTCGCTGATAATCCAGGCAATATCCTCATCGTCGAGTTCGTCGGAGATCCCGTCGGAGCAGGCAATGAGGAGTTGTCCCCTTGCTTCGACGAGACGGAAGTCCGGCTGCGACGATACTGCGGTACCAATCGCGCGGGTCACGATGGACCGGCGGGGATCGATCCGCGCCTGGGCCTCGGTCAGCATTCCCGTTTCCATGAGCTCCTGGACAAGCGAATGATCGCAGGTGAGCTGTTGGAGAGAACCGTCCTCGAACGTGTACAGCCGCGAGTCTCCCACGTGGAAGATCAGCCAGCAGTCGCGGGCAGTTCCCCTGCCGAGAACGGCACCGACAACGGTGGTGCCGGATTCGCCGCCGTTCTTTTTCGCTCGCACCTTTGCGAGCTTCGTATCGGCCTTGGTGATGGCTACCTTGATTGCGGAGCGGGCTTCGGCGGTGGTGCCACCAAACGTGCAGTCTTCGAGGGCCGCAATCATAGTTTCAGCGGCGTAGTCACCTCGGTCGAGCCCTCCCATGCCGTCGGCAACGGCAATGACCGGGGCGGCGTCGAGGTAGCGGTCCTCCTGCTTGGTGCGCACGTGACCGACGGCGGTCGCATGCCCCGTCTCGATCGTCATGTTCTCCGCGTGCCACGCGGGACGCTTCTCTTTAACCTTGCTCATCATGTTCATAAGTTCTTCTGGCCTCAGCCCTGATTGATTATGTCAGAGCCGTCAAGAGGGACGGGTAGACGTTCCAGTAGGCAAGCGCCGCAAGCAGGGTGGCGAGACCGATGATGGCGGTGACGGTGACGGCATGGGCAATGCCCTTGAGCGGTCTGGCCCGCCACCAGGCATACAGTAGCCGGATCACCATCCCCGCCGCCAGTATCGCAACGCTCTGGCTCAGGAGCCAGCCCCCGCGAACTATGAACGCGTCTGTTTGGTACGACAGGGCGAGCTCCGCGACTTGCAGGATGTACCAAATAAACACCGCCCAGGCGGCAACCACCGTGAGCCCGGCCGTCACGAGCGGCCACCCGATTCCCTTGAGGGCGAGCAGCGGCTTCTTCTTGATTCTGATCTGGCCGATAAGACCGCCAAGGAAGCCAATAACGGTGAGTGCGAGACCGGCGATAAGGATGACGATCGCGGCGGTGCCGGATGCGTACCAGCGGGGCGAGCCCGGCTTTTCTGCCGTAAAGTTTTGCACCGGCTGATCCCCGGCAATCTGCGGGTAGGCGTTCGCCGTGGCCGGCAATCCGTTGATCCACCGGGACAGGTCCCGTCCAGCATCGGTCGACAGGACAAGGTCCCCCTCATCGTTTGTTATCCGCAGCCCGTGGTCGGCGTCCTCGTAGTAGCGGAGCGTATAGTTCGTGTTTCCGTTTTCCGCAAGGTCGGAAATGATGAGGTCTGCGCCCTGAATGACGGGCATGGAAAAGTCGCCGGTGCCGTACATGATGAGGACGGGCTGGTGGATCTGCTGCTGGTAGGGGCTCACGTCGAAGTCGATGTAGTCGAAGCCACCCGGTAGTTCCCCACCGATGAGGCGGGGAATGGCCTGGAGGATCTGCTCGGGAACGCCGAGCTTCCGCAGGTACGTGTCCGCGGCGAGCGCACCCTGCTGCCTAATGGGAAGCACGGGCCCCGACACGAGAATGACGAAACCAACGTTCGGTTCGTTCGCGGCAACGATGGGAGCGATGAATGCGCCCTCGGATTCGCCGTACACGCCCACCGAGAACGCGTCGATGCCGGGTTGCTCGATGAACCAGTCCCACTGGTTCTCGTACGCATCCGCCAAATCCATGTAGTTCCTGGCCGTCACCGAATAGGAGTCGAGCGGCTTATCGCCCACGAGGGTGGCGATCCCCGCAGAGGCCAGCGTCGTGGCGTGCTGGCGGAACGCCGTATGCATATGGGTGCCGGTGCCGTGCATGAAGATAACCCCGGGGACGGGGTGGTCGACACCGACGGGTGTGCGAAGCGTTGCCTGGATTGTTTGACCGTCGTCGAGTTCGATGTCGACGATTATTTCTTCGACCTCGTAGGTGCGAGGCGGGGTTGTGATTGCGTTGGAGCCGATTGTCGTGTCGGCCGTGACGGGAACGATTTGGTTCAAATATGGGTCCGGGTTCCAGCCGGGACCCGCAATCGTCCCCCACATGCCGAGGATGAGAACGAGAATGATGGTCCCCGTTGTCCTCGGATGCCGCACGTCCTTCTTCATCAGAACCCGAGTCTACGCAAGAGCTTCGGGTCCCTCTGCCACTCCTTGGCTACGCGTACGTGAATGTCGAGATACACCCGGCACGCCAACAGCTTCTCGATCTCCTCGCGGGCCGCCTTCCCAACCTCTTTGAGCCGGGCACCCTTCGCTCCGATCACGATTCCCTTTTGGGAGCTGCGCTCCACGTACAGGTCGGCATGGATATCGATCAGCGGCGGGCGCTTGTCCCCCGGCTTCTGGGGCCGCTCGTTCATTTCCTCAACGAGAACCGCAATGGAGTGCGGAAGCTCGTCCCGAACGCCTTCGAGAGCGGCTTCGCGAATAAGCTCGGCCACAACAATCCGCTCGGGCTCCTGAATCTCCTCACCCTCCGGGTAGAGGATCGGAGACTCCTCCATGAGTCCCACGAGCAGGTCCGCGAGGTATTCGACGTTATCGCCCGTCGTCGCGCTGACGGGAACGATTTCCTGGAAGTCGGCAAACTCGGCCACCTCGGCCAGGTGCAAAGCGAGCTGCTCTTTGGGCACCAGGTCGGCCTTCGTGACAACCGCTATAACGGGGGTGCGGGACTTCTTGATCTCTTCGAGCAGGTAAGCATCGCCCGGTCCCAGCTTGTCGTTCGCGGGCAGGCACAGGGCTACCAGATCGACATCACCCAGGGTTTCGCGCACGAGATCGTTGAGCCGCTCGCCGAGCAGCGTGCGCGGCCGGTGCATGCCGGGGGTGTCGACGAGGATGACCTGGCCGCCTTCCCGGTTCACGATTCCGCGGATGACGCGGCGGGTGGTTTGGGGCCGAGCCGAGGTGATCGCTACCTTTTCGCCGACAAGCGCGTTCGTCAGGGTGGACTTCCCTGCGTTGGGCCTACCAACGAGGCTTACGAAGCCTGCTCGTGTCATGATTCCTCCACCCTGGCAATCACGGTCGCCAGCCTCTTTCGTCGTCCTTCAAACCGTTCGGCTTGAAGGTGCAGGCCTAGAATATCTGTCTTCGACCCGGAGATTGGAATCAGGCCCAGTCCCTTGGCTAGCAGGCCGCCCGCCGTATCAACGTCGTCGTCCTCAATCTCGAGGCCAAACAGTTCGCCAAGCTCGTCGATCGGGAGGCGCGCCGGCACCCGGTAGACGCCCTCTTCCAGCATTTCCACTTCGGGTGCCGCATGGTCGTGCTCGTCAACCATTTCACCGACGAGCTCCTCGAGGAGGTCTTCGATGGTGACGAGGCCGGCGATACCGCCGTATTCGTCGACAACGAGTGCCATGTGGAACGCATCCGCCTGCATGTCGTGCAGCACGTCGTCGACCGGCTTCATTTCGGGAACGAACACGGCTTCCCTCATGACATCCCCGACGGTGAGTTCATCCGTGTCGAAACGGCGGTGCGTTCGTCGCATGATGTCTTTGACGTAGAGAACGCCAGCAACGTCGTCGACGGTGTCTTCGATAACGGGGATACGGGAGTATCCGGAGCGGACGAACAGGGACACGGCTTTCTCAAGCGTTGTATCTTTTTGAATGGTGATCATGTCGGTGCGGGGCACCATGACCTCGCGGACCATCGTGTCTCTCATGTCAATCACCGACTGGAGGAGAATGCGTTCGTCGTCTTCGAGTTCGTCCGACTCGCTCATTCTTTCCATCATGACCGACAGGTCATCATCACCATTCTCGTCCTCGTCCTTCTTCACGAAGGGCCGGAACGCCCACGTGGCCCACAGCAGCGGCGCCGAGAAGAAGCTGAGGGTGCGCACCGGGTGAGCATTGCCAAGCCTGCGGGGCGAGAACAGCCCCATGAGGGCAGCAACCAGCAGTGCCACAACGACAACGGCGAGAACAACCTGCCACCAGGCGCCCAGGAAGTCCGCCGCCAGCAGTGCGAGGACGGCACCCGCCACGATGTCTGAGATTGCCCGCAGGGAGTTCAAAGCCGCACGTGCGGCCGACCTCGAGTCGACGATTGCGGCAACCCGGGCTCCCCCGCGCTTGCCGGATGCCATGGCGTCGGCAGCTTCGGTGCGCGTGATTCGTGACAGCGCGGCGTCGGCCGCGGATGCACAGACCTCGATGAGGAAAAGTATGAGGACGGTGACGATAAGAGGTCCGACAGGGACCTCGTCGATCATGGGGGTCATTGACGTGTGGCGAGGAAGTTCAGTAGCAGCTTGCGTTGCAGGCCGAACATCTCCCTCTCCTCCTCGGGTGTTGCATGGTCGTATCCGAGTACGTGGAGGATCCCGTGCGTCACGAGAAGAAGCACCTCTTCAATGGTTGCGTGGCCGGCCACCTTCGCCTGCTCGGCAGCAACCGCGGGGCACACAACGACATCGCCGAGAAGCCCTTCGACGGGTTCGTGGCCCGCGGGGGCGGGACGGACCTCGTCCATGGGGAACGACAGCACGTCGGTCGGGCCTTCTTCGTCCATCCACTTCACGTGCAGATCGGACATGGTGGCCTCATCAACGAGCATGACGGTGAGGTCGGATGCTGGGTGGATCCTCATCTCGTCCAGCACGTACCGTGCCAGCCGGGAGATCTCCTCCCCATCGAGCACCGGCTCATAACCGGACTCGTCCGCGTATTCGATCAACGCCGCCTCCTGTTATTGTTCTGCTGGGGCGGGTTCTCCGCACCCCAGCGTTCGTAAGCATCAATGATTTCCCCAACGAGCCGGTGGCGAACAACGTCGGCACTCGACAGGCGCGCAAAAGCCAGCCCGTCAATGTCGGTGAGGATATTGCGGACCACCTTGAGGCCGGAAACGGTTCCTCCCGGCAGGTCCACCTGCGTCACGTCGCCCGTGACAACAGCCTTGGATCCAAAGCCGAGCCGCGTGAGGAACATCTTCATCTGCTCCGGCGTCGTATTCTGCGCCTCATCCAAAATAATGAACGCATCGTTGAGCGTGCGGCCACGCATGTAGGCAAGCGGGGCAACCTCGATAGTTCCCGCCGCCATGAGCTTCGGAATCGCTTCCGGGTCCAGCATGTCGTGCAACGCGTCGTAGAGGGGCCGCAGGTACGGGTCGATCTTGTCGTTGAGCGTGCCGGGCAAGAATCCCAGCGACTCCCCCGCCTCCACCGCGGGCCTCGTCAGCACGATCCGGGACACCTGCCGGGTCTGCAAAGCAACCACGGCCTTCGCCATCGCCAGATACGTCTTGCCGGTACCGGCCGGACCGATACCGAACACGACCGTGTTCTCGTCGATCGCGTCAACGTATTCTTTCTGCCCAACGGTCTTCGGGCGGATCGTCTTGCCGCGGTTGGACAGAATGTCGGTCGTCAGCACATCCGTTGGCGTGGACAAGCCGTCCTTCGTGATGGTGACCGCCCGGTCGACTGCGTCGACCGTCAGGGGCGTTCCGCCGCGGACAACCTCGATGAGTTCGGAGATGAGCGAGGACGCGAGTTCAACGGGCCCTTCATCGCCCGTAATGGTGATCTCGCGTTCGCGTACATGAATGAGTGCGGGAGCTAGCCCCCTTTCAAGGGCCCGAAGGACCTCGTCTCGGTGGCCAAGGAGATTGATCAGTGGAACATCGTCGGGTACGTTGAGAACTTTCGTCACGCTTTACCTTCCTGCCGTGCGATCATTCTAGCCCCATGCACCCGACCTCACCTGCAACACGGTCGCGGCAACTGCACCGGCCGTTCCCGACCGCAGAACCGACGGACCCAAGACAACCGGCTCACCACCGGCGGATACCAGCAGTTCAAGCTCCGCTTCGCTGATTCCGCCCTCGGGCCCCACGATGATCCACGCGGGACCGCCCGCAACATCTACTCCAGCAAGCCCCGTCTCGGCGCTCTCGTGGCAGATAAAGATCCGGGTGCCGCTACTCGTGGATTCCCGCACTCGCTCAGCCAACTGCTTCGTTGTCGCAACGGAACTGACCTTCGGCAGGAATGCTTGCCGGGACTGCTTCATGGCGGCACGGGCTACCTGCCGCCACTTGGCCACGCCCTTATCGGCCTTCTGCCCCGACCATCGCACGATCGAACGATCGGCCTGCCACGGCACGATGCCGAGCACGCCAATCTCAACCGCGGATTCAATGGCCGATTCGTCGCGCCCGCCCTTGGCGAGCGCCTGAACGAGAGTCAGCCGGGAGACCGGCTCGGCCTCGACAACCGACTCCACGACGGTTCCCGACAGCAGGGATGGGCTGGACTGCGTCACCCGGACGGTGACGCGGAGCCCCCCGCCGTCGACGACGTCGATGCGTTCGCCGATCTCGGTGCGCTTGACGTGGGCGTGCTTTGCTTCATCGCCCTCGAGAACAAGGGTGTCCCCAAGATGATGGGCCTTACCGCGCAGGCCCTCGTCAAGATAGACGGGAAGGGTCACTTGAAGCGTTCCCTGAAGCGGGAAAACATCGAGGAGTTTTCGGAAACCAGCTTCGCCTCGGGTGCGTTCTCACCGCGGATCTCGGCAAGCTCCTTGAGGAGCTCCTTCTCCCTGCCGGAGAGCTTCGTCGGGGTGATGACATGAACATTGATGACCAGGTCGCCACGGTCGGAGCGGTGGAGCCTGCCCACGCCCTTGCCGCGCACGCGGAGCGACACGCCACCGGACGTACCCGGCTCGATCGTGATCTCCTCGGGGCCGTCGAACGATTCGATGTTCATGGTCGTGCCAAGGGCAGCCGCGGTCATGGGGATCTCAAGTTCGCACACGAGGTCGTCGCCCTGGCGGGTGAACTCCGGGTGGTCGGCTACGTGCACCTCGATAAACAGGTCGCCCTGGGGGCCGCCGGCCGGGCCAACTTCGCCCTTGCCCGACATGCGAATCCGCATGCCATCATCAATACCCGCGGGGATGTTGACGTTCAGGGTCTGCTGGGCGCGCACCCGGCCCTCTCCGGCGCAGTCGAGGCAGGGATCGGTGATAACCGTGCCGTGGCCCTGGCACACACCGCACGAGGTGGTGGACATGACCTGGCCGAGGAACGAGTTGGTGACCTTGCGGACCGAACCGGAACCGCCACAGGCCGAACAGGTTGTGGGTGCACTGCCTTCGCGGGAGCACGTGCCATTGCACGTGCCGCAGCGAACAGCCGTCTCGATGGTGATGTCGGTTTCGACGCCAAACACGGCGTCCTTGAGCTCGATCTCGACGGGGACAAGTGCGTCTTGGCCCCGCCTGCCGCGCGGCACGGGGCCGCGTGCGGCAGTGGAACCGCCGAAGAACGTGTCGAAGATGTCCTGGAAGGCACCGCCGAAGCCGGCTGCTCCCGCTCCCCCGTTACGGAGGGCGCTTTCGCCTCCCATGTCGTACAGTCGCCGCTTCTCATCGTTGGAGAGGACCTCGTACGCGGCAGTCACCTCTTTGAACTCGTCAGCCTTGTCGGGCCCGGCAACGTCCGGGTGAAGGGTTCGAGCCTTCTTGCGGTAGGCCCGCTTGATCTCGTCCTGGGAGGCGCTCCTGGAAACGCCGAGAATGTCGTAGTAGTCAGCCACTAACGCCGGTTCTTTCTCATCGTGAATTACTTGGTCTTCGCAATCGCTTTAGTCAATCGTTCGCAATCGCTTCGGTCAAATCTGCTTCGTCAAATTCGTGGTTCGGCACTCATGTGCCGAGGATCCTTGTCAGGTAGCGGGCCACGGCCCGCACACTCACCATGGCTCCCGGGTAGTCCATGCGGGTGGGGCCCACGATCCCGAGACGCGCCACCCCCGGTTCACCGTACACGGATGTCACAACGGAGGCCTCTGACAGCCCCTCATCCCTGTTCTCCTCACCGATCGTGATAGCCAGCTCGTCACCGACCTCGGCGAACAGCCGTAGCAGGACAACCTGCTCTTCGAGTGCTTCAAGAACGGGGGTGATAGTGCGAGCAAAGTCGATGTTCGTGCGGGCCAGGTTCGCCGTCCCCGCCATCACCAACCGTTCCTCAGCCTCATCAGTCATGACGTCTTTCAGAACGTGGACAACGGCATGCGCGAGCTGCTGCTCGGTAGGAGTCAGGTTCGCCACATCGAGGCCGTCGGGCAGGATATCGAGACCCGCCTTGCCGGTGTAGGCGGCATTAATTCGATTCGATAGCTTCTGCGCCTGCTCGTCACTGAGCCCAATGTCGATATTGCGCTGCTGAACCGCGCCCGAATCATTGATCGCAATGATGAGCACGTGGTGCTCGGAAATCGGCACGACCTCAACATGCCGCAGGGTGGTGCGCTCGCGGTTGGGGTACTGCACGACGGCTACCTGGTTGGTGAGCTGAGCAAGTAGCTTCGTGGCCCGGATAATGACATCGTCCACGTCGGCCGCGCCTTCCAGCCACGTCTCAATCGCCTTCTTTTCTGCCGATGACATAGGTTTTACCTGGGAGATCGTGTCCACGAATGCTCGGTAGCCACGGTCCGTGGGTACTCGGCCGGCCGAGGTGTGCGGCTGGTGGATAAGCCCGCCATCCTCCAGCGCCGCCATGTCATTTCGGATCGTTGCCGAGGAGACGTCAAAGCCGTGACGTTCAGTAATTGCCTTCGACCCAACCGGCTCACGGGTGTGGACGTAGTCCTGCACGATCGCCTGCAATACTCTCAGCCTGCGTTCGTCGCTTCGCATGCCTCCTCCTTTCTTGCACTCGACATGCCCGAGTGCTAATTCTACGCATGAAAGGGTTTCATGCCTACCCTGGACACGTGAGAGCTTCGCGACCAGCTGACAGATATGGCAGGGATGTCCTGTCCCAGCCCAAACCTTCCCGCCTGCGCACCCAGAAGGACGTACCGGCCGACATAGGCCTCCTCCTGGAAGACGTTCAGACCGGTTTCGTTGGCGAAGTCATTGCCGTCGGCAAGGTCGCCGGCGAGCTCCTCATGACCCTGGAGGGCAGGAAAGGCGAGAAGAGAAAGTTCCCGCTCGGGCCCGGCTTCTGGATTGACGGGGAACCCGTCAACATCACTCCCCCAGTACTCAAACAGCAGACACAACCCAAGACCGAGCTCACCGCCTCCGGCTCGATCCGCGTCACGGGCAAGACAGCGAAGATGATGCCGAGCCGCATGTGGGTCGAGGGCAGGCACGACTGGCAGCTCATCGACAAGGTCTGGGGCGAAGACCTTCGCCTCGAAGGCATCGCCGTCGAGGAACTCGCGGGCGTCGACCGCCTCGAGGAGATGCTGGAGGTCTTCCAGCCCGGCCCGGGCCGTCGCGCCGGTGTTCTCGTTGACCACCTCCTACCCGGCACCAAGGAATCTCGTCTCGTCAACCAGGCACTAGCTCGCTACGGAACCGACAATATTCTCGTTCTCGGTCACCCGTACGTCGACGTTTGGCAGGCGATTAAACCGCACCGGGTTGGGCTCCAAGAATGGCCGCACATTCCCAAGGGCATCGACATCAAAAAGGGCAGCCTCGCTGCCCTTGGCCTACCCCACGACACGGTGGAAGACGTCGGCATCGGCTGGTCCAAGATCCTGTCCCGCGTCCGCGACTGGAAAGACCTCGAGCCGTCCCTCCTGGGACGGGTCGAAGAACTCATCGACTTCCTCACGGCACCCCAATAGCCAGAAGCCACACGCCCTGCTGTCGCACGCCTTCTCACTGCGCATCCGCTACCTCTTGCACTTCCGTAGCCAGATATCCGCAGTAACAGGTCCGTAGCCACATATCCGCGGCAACAGATCCGCAGAAGTAGGTCCGCAGTCGCGTGGCCGCGTTTGAGCATCCGTAAATCACTTTCCATCGGTCGTTCCACCTCCCAGCCTTGCACCTCCGCGCCCTTGCACCCGCACCTGCGGATTCGCAGGTCACGGTAGTGCACGTCGGCGACTCGCCAATTGGCGCTCGCTTTCAACAGGGAAAACGCACCTGTTCACGAGGGAAAATACATCCACAAAAAGCGAGTAACAGTGGCTTACCCTTTGCGCATTATTTTCCGTCGGTAGCAGAACACAAGTTTCGCCATCCTGGCCTGCGCGAACGCGATTCAAATTCCACTTTTGAAAGTTTCCAGTACCGTTAGTTTCAGCTCGCGTCAAAACCTAGTGTTTACATGGTGTTTCGCGGTGTGGACGTAGTACTCATGGCACGGGATTCAATGTTTGGTTACTGCACCGTCGATTTGAGCCTGTGAAGCATCGGGGAGCCGGGGCCTGGGGCCGCGGCGTTTGCTAGACGCCGTTCACTTGAGGGGATACCTTGAAAGAGAAAAGCGCTACACGTCACAACGCAAAGGAGCGTGCACCCAGAAATGGCTGAGCAATGGAATGAGAACTACGACGTCGTTATCGTCGGTAGTGGCACCGGGTTATTCTCGGGGATCTTGGCCGCAAACGCTGGCCTGAAAACTCTCGTCGTCGAAAAGGACCACAAGTTCGGCGGATCGACCGCCCTATCGGGCGGCGGCATGTGGATGCCGGGTAACCGGGTCAGCCGCGCCGCAGGACTGAAGGACAGCAGGGATCGTGCGGAGACCTACCTCCGTGAGGTCGTCGCCGGTGTCTCCCCCGAGGCCCGCTGGCAGACCCACCTCGACTATGCCGCGAAGGCTATCGACGCGATCGTCACCCACACGGACCTTGAGCTTGAGGTCATGCTCCATTACGCGGACTACTACTCGGATGTTCCCGGTGGCTCTGCCAGCGGACGTTCCGTTGAGCCGTCCCCGTTCGACATGAACTCGCTTGGTGAGGACAAGGATCTCATCCAGTCGGGCGATCTGTCCGCCCCGGTTCCCATGCCGATCACCGGTGGCGACTTCAAGTGGATGAACCTCATGGCAAGGAAGCCGCTCAAGGCCTTCCCAAGGGTCTTCAAGCGCGTCGCCCAGGGTGTGGGCGGCATGGCTTTCGGTAAGGACTACACGGCCTCGGGTAAGGCACTTGCCGCAGGTCTCTACTCGGGCGCCAAAAAGGCCGGAGTGGATCTCTGGAACGACACTCCCCTCGTTGACCTCGTCATCGAGAACGGCAAGGCCGTTGGCGTCGTTGTCGAACGCAACGGACAGGAAGTTCGTATTGCCGCTAACCGCGCCGTGATTCTCGCTGCCGGTGGCTTTGACCGCAATATTGAAAAGCGCAAGGATTTCCAGTCCGAGGCTATTGAAAGCGGATGGCAGTTCGGTGCACCCGGCAACACGGGCGACACCATTGACATTGCTGAGAAGCACGGACTGGACCTTGATCTGCTCGACAAGGCCTGGTGGTTCCCGGCAATTCCGGAGCTCAAGGAAGGCGCTGGCCCGATCGTTCTCCTCGCGGAACGCTCACTGCCCGGCTCCCTCATCGTTGACCGTACCGGCCACCGCTTCTTCAACGAGTCGATCGACTACATGCGTGCAGGCGAGACCATGCTCGGCATTGATGACGGCGAGGAACCGCACCTGCCGGCCTGGATGATCGTTGACGACAAGTTCGTGAAGTCCTACGTCATGGGAGGTGTGAAGATGCCGATGATGCCGATCCCGGACGAGTGGTACAAGGCCGGGGTTGCCGTTAAGGCGGACTCGATTGTTGAGCTTGGAAGCAAGATCGGCACGGAGGACCTGCCGGGTGGTGTCAGGCGCTTCAACGTCCTGGCTGCCCAGGGCACCGACGATGACTTCCAGCGTGGTAAGACGGCCTACGACCGCTACTACGGCGATCCGACCAACACGCCGAACCCGAACCTGCGTCCTCTCTCCGATTCGGGCCCGTACTACGCGATCAAGGTTGTCCCCGGCGACCTCGGCACATGTGGCGGCCTCCGAGCCGACGAGAAGGCACGCGTCTACACCACCGACGGCAGCACGGTCGACGGCCTCTACGCTATCGGTAACGCCGCAGCCAACGTCTTCGGCGGTGTCTACCCCGGACCCGGTGCCACCATCGGCCAGGGCATAACCCTCGGATACGCCGCTGTCGACGATATTGTCGCCAAAGGCTAGTCTCCGTACACCAAGCCAAGCACTAGCTATAGCCGGGAGGGGCCTTCGCAAATGCGAAGGCCCCTCCCACGTATAAAGAACCTGGTCCGCACCCAGTTACTGAACTTCCGGAACCAGATCCCGCCATTCCGGAACCAGATCCCGCGATTCCGGGACCCGACCCCGGAGTTCTGCGACCAGAATCAGGAGTACCGGACCCTGCCCAGTATTACTCGTGCTTGTTGCACTTCCCCGGAATGCTGTGGGCTAGTCCCAGAGCTCCCGAATCACGGTGTCGGCCAGTAATCTGCCCTTGAGCGTGAGGACCATTCGGCCGTTCGCTAGCCTACGTGGGTCCAGAAGCCCATCGTGTGCCAGTGTCATCGTCTTGTGACGTCGCTTGGCAAGCTCTGCACGACCAGGGGCTTCACCCGGTCCTGCGAGGCCGGCCGTGTCGGGGAGGCCCTCGGCAAGGCGAATTCCGAGCATGATGTCTTCTTCGGCGCGCTCCTGCAGGGAGAGAATCTCTCGTGCAGCCGCCGGGGACTGGTCGTTCTTGAGTCGTTCTGCCCAGGCCCTTGGGTGCTTCACGTTCCAGAAGCGGGTGCCGTTGATATGCGAGTGGGCGCCGGGGCCGAAGCCCCACCAGTTGTTGTTACGCCAATAGGCCATATTGTGCCGGGCCTCGTGGCCGGGCTTTGACCAGTTGGAGACCTCGTACCAGGAGTATCCGGCCTCGCTGAGCACTTCTTCCGCAATTTCGTACTTGGCCGCAAGATCATCCGGGTCGGTATCCGGCAGGATTCCCCGCTTTACCTGCTGCCCCATCTTTGTGCCCGGCTCGATGCCAAGGCCATAGGCAGAGATGTGATCGGGAGACATGGAAATAGCTTCGGAAAGCGAGTGGCGCCAGTCATCGAGGGATTCCCCAGGAGTTCCGTAGATCAGGTCGAGAGAAGTAGACAGGCCAGCATTTCTCGCCCAGTCAATAACCATCGGCACGCGTTCGGGTGTGTGGAGCCGGTCAAGGGTGGCAAGCACGTGGCTGGTTGCCGACTGCATGCCAACTGAGACGCGGGTGAAGCCCGCTTCCTTGAGGGTTTTCAGGTACTCCTCATCAACGGTCTCGGGGTTGGCTTCCGTGGAGATCTCAGCCCCGTCTTCGAAGCCAAAGACAAGTTCGAGCACGCCGAGGATGTGGGCGAGCTGGCCAGCACGAAGGTACGTTGGGGTGCCGCCACCAAAGAAGATAGTCTCGAGCGGCCGCCCGCCGTCAAGCACCTGGCCTGCTAGAGCGATTTCTCCAAGCAACTGGTTGTCGTACTCTCCCGGAGTCGCACCGGGGCCCAATTCATGTGAGGTGTAGGTGTTGAAGTCGCAGTATCCGCAACGCACCTGACAGAAGGGCACGTGGACGTAGGCCGAGAATGGCTTATTCATGGAAATGTCCGGAAGACTGCCATCAACGGGTGCTTCTACGCCGTCGGGTAGCTCAGGCACGGATGACCTCCAAGTCGTGAATGCGACGTTCTTCGTTCAAACCTCTGGTTTCAAATCGGGTCGTGATGCGGCCGTCCCAGCGGGGTGCAAAGCCACCCACAATCCCGTTGTCACCCGGATCGTCTTCATCAATGCGCTGTCCAACGTGTGGATTCACAAAGTCAGAGACGGCGGCAATCGAGTCCCTCATCTGCCACGCGTAGTCGTCCCAATCGGTAGCAAGCCGCCACGTTCCGCCCGAGGGCAAAATGTTGGCAACGGTCTGCGCAAACTCCGGGGTGACGAGGCGGCGTTTACGGTGCCTCGCCTTTTGCCACGGGTCCGGGAAGAAGGTCCACACTTCGTCGGGCTTCCTGTTGGGGCCGAACATGAGTGGGAGGGCAAGAACGGCGTCGGCACTGATCATGCGAACGTTCTCAACTTCTTCGCGAACAATCCGAGCCACCGACGATGCGACCCCGGGCCACCACACTTCGAAGGCAAGGTGGTTGATCTCGGGATTCTCTTTCGCGTGGGCGACGATCTGGTCGGCTGCTCCCGCTCCGATCTCTACGATCAGCGGAGCATCCCGCCCGAAGGCTTTCGTGAGATCCGGGGATTCCCGGAGAACATAGCCCTCGTCCACCTGAGCATCAATGACGTACTTGTGGCCGTGCTCGTCAAGGGCACGCTGGTGCCTATCTGGTAGGCGGCCGCCGCGGGGCATAAAGCTCGTGATCCGGCGGTGGTGGCGTTCTGTCACAGTGTTTCCTTCAGATGGTTAGGGAAGTGTTTCGTCAGATAAGAGGCGAGTTCTATTTCACCAGCGCGATGGGATTTCCCGAGTGTTTCAAAGTAGTCGGTTTTATTGCGGAACCACGCACCGACACTTACGCCATGACTTGGGACAAAGAGTTCTTCAAGCGAGTCACCGGCACTGGCTTCACCGGGGTCTTTCACCCGGAAGTAGGTACCGGACTTGCCGTGGGCAAGGAAGCGTTTGATCCAGCCCGGATCGTCTCGATAGTACTCGAAGGTCCGGCAAGGGTTGCGACAGCCCGTGACCTCGAGGATCGCCGTACCGAAGCGGTACCGCGAGCCAATGATGAAGTCATCAACATTGGCCTCGACACGAAGGTTCTCACCCCAGGTACCGGGTGGGAGTTCTATGCCGAGTTCGTTCTCCCACCATGCCATCTCCGAAGAGGATATGGCGTAGACGGCTTTCTCCGCTCCCCCGTGGTTCGCGCGGTCAGCTTGAACATCGCCCCACATCCCGAGCCGGGTCACCTTGACCTGTCCATCGACGGGAGCCTTCTTGATCGCCGTGACACCGACCCGGCCAATGGACACGGGGGTCAGTTCTGAGACGACGCAGATATGGGTGACTCTCATGTTCTCCACTCTAGCGCGGCACCAATGCGCCGCCCCGGCTATCGATCACTCTCCGCAGGGCCACAGTCAAGGAAAGGGCACAACCGGCTCATGGCACACGCAGAAAAAGGAAACGTTCTCTGGCTCTGGCACGGCCTCGAGAATTGGCACCGACAGGAAAAGTGTCACTGGCTCGATAACTCGACGTTGTCACAGCGCACCTGACCGCACAAGAAAGTCTTCGCCAATATGTTCGGCAAGAGCTTCTTGTTTGTTGGGGCGGACCGAACGGGACGACTAGTCTTCCGAGGGCGGGTTGGCCCTTGCCCAAATAGCCACAATGACAACAATGACGACGACCAGGATGAGCCACTTCATTTCGAGGGCGCCTGATCTGATGTCAGGG
Organism: Flaviflexus ciconiae; assembly: GCF_003971195.1. NCBI lineage: Bacteria > Bacillati > Actinomycetota > Actinomycetes > Actinomycetales > Actinomycetaceae > Flaviflexus > Flaviflexus ciconiae. The sequence goes on from NZ_CP034593.1 coordinate 1,019,548, forward strand.
CTGCGACGAACGCCTCTTGGGGAACGTCTACGCGTCCAATGGACTTCATGCGTTTCTTGCCTTCCTTCTGCTTCTCGAGCAGCTTCCTCTTACGGGAAATATCGCCGCCATAGCACTTCGCGAGCATGTCCTTACGCAGAGCCTTGATGGTTTCACGCGCAATAACACGCGAACCAATTGCGGCCTGGATCGGAATCTCGAACTGCTGGCGGGGAATAAGCCCCCTGAGCTTCCCGGTCATGTCCGTGCCGTAGGCGTACGCCTTGTCGCGGTGGACAATCGCCGAGAAGGCATCAACCTTCTCGTGGTTGAGAAGAATATCGACCTTGACGAGATCAGCTGTCTGATCCCCATCCATGTCGTAATCCAGGGATGCATAGCCGCGGGTCTTGGACTTGAGCTGGTCAAAGAAGTCGAACACGATCTCGGCCAGCGGCAGACGGTAGTGCATCTCCACCCTGTCTTCCGACAGGTAGTCCATGCCACCCAGGGTGCCGCGGCGCTGCTGACACAACTCCATAACGGCACCAATGTAGTCGGCGGGCGTCAGGATCGTTGCCTGCACCATGGGTTCAGAAATTGAAGCGACCTTGCCGTCGGGGAACTCCGATGGGTTCGTCACCTCGATGAGCTCACCGTCTTCCGACATGACCTCGTAAACGACCGAGGGTGCCGTCGCAATAAGGTCAATGTTGAACTCGCGCTCGAGGCGCTCGCGGATGATCTCCAGGTGAAGCAGGCCAAGGAAGCCACAGCGGAAACCGAAGCCGAGGGCAGCGGACGATTCCGGTTCGAAGGTGAGTGCAGCGTCGTTCAGCTGGAGCTTATCGAGTGCCTCGCGCAGTGCCGGGAAGTCAGATCCGTCGATCGGATAGATACCGGAGAAGACCATGGGCTTCGGCTCAACGTAGCCGGGAAGCGGCTGCGAGGCGGGGCTGGATGTCATGGTCACGGTATCGCCCACGCGGGTCTGGCGAACATCCTTCGCACCCGTAATGAGGTAACCGACCTCGCCCACACCCAGTCCCTTGCTGGCCTTCGGCTCAGGAGAGATGACACCGATCTCCTGGAGTTCGTGGGTGGTTCCCGTCGACATGGTGGTGAGCTTCGTGCGGGGCGTGAACAGTCCGTCCTTCACCCGCACGTAGGTCACAACACCGCGGTAGCTGTCGTACACGGAGTCAAAGATCATGGCGCGTGCCGGAGCGTCCGCGTCACCGGTCGGTGCGGGAATCTCACCAACGATACGGTCCAGCAGATCGGAGACGCCCTCACCGGTCTTACCCGATACTCGCAGGCAGTCCTCCGGTTCGCCGCCGATGAGGGAGGCAAGCTCTTCGGCAAACTTCTCGGGCTGAGCCGCCGGAAGGTCGATCTTGTTAAGAACGGGGACAACGGTCAGGTCGTTCTCGAGAGCCATGTACAGGTTCGCAAGGGTCTGGGCCTCGATGCCCTGAGCAGCATCAACAAGGAGGATCGCACCCTCGCAGGCCGCGAGCGAACGGTTCACTTCGTAGGAGAAGTCGACGTGGCCGGGAGTGTCGATCATGTTGAGCGCATACTCGTTGCCGTCCACCGTCCACGGCATGCGAACGGCCTGAGACTTAATGGTGATACCGCGTTCACGCTCAATATCCATCCGGTCGAGGTATTGGGCTCGCATGAGCCGCTCCTCGACGATGCCGGTGAGCTGTAGCATCCGGTCGGCCAAAGTCGACTTGCCATGGTCGATGTGGGCGATGATGCAGAAGTTCCGCAACCGGTCAGCGGGCGTGTTGGCCGGCTGGAGTGACTGGGAGGGATTCGACTTAGACACTGGTCTCCTTCTATATTCCGGACCAGTCTACCCATCAACAGCCCCCGGCCCACCCTCAGGGCCGGGTGAACTGTCTCAACGTCACTAAACCGGGTGCCAATACCGCCAATCAGGACCGTGTTCGCAGGTACACCCAGTGGTCGAGCCCCGTGGAAAGACGGTCCTATCCGCTCCCCCGCAATACGGATCCTCAATCATCACGAGCTAAGCCAACTCAGCCAAACACTTCAATGAAGCATTCTCCGGCGTGTTCGCCCTCCGACAATTCCCAGTTCTCTTTCACGCTTTCGCTCTGTCAGCCTGGAATAATGGGCTACATGAGCGCACTGCCGGGATCCCTGTCGTTATTTCTCCCGCTCCTCGTCAAGCTTTTGCGGGGACCGGGCAAGGCCATCGTGCTCGTCAATGGATTACTGACGGCCCTCCTCCTGTGGCTCACGATCGACTCGGTCCGCGACGGCAATGCCGGCGTGTGGGTTCCGCTCGTCATGGCAGCGGTTCTTCTCCTTGGCATCATCGTCTTCGCCATCCGCGGTAGCCGCCTCGCCAAGCACGTTGACGACCTTGAAAAGCTCCAGGCCCAGACTCAGCCCAGCCAGGAGATCATCACCCAGGACGGTAGGTCCGTCCAGGAAGAGGAAATGAAGCAACGTTTCCACGATGCTTCCTACGAGGCTAACCAGCTGAATGCTCGGTTCATGCCGCGGGTTAACGCCGCACAGCGTGCCGCCATCGCCGCCGCAGGTGGCACCGTCCAGGCTCCCTACCTCAAGGCCGACCTACGAATCACCCTCGTCGCCGGGATGCTCACCGTGGCAGCGGGCCCGCTCTCGATCATTCTCATGATCTTCACCGCCGCCATGTCCTGATCAGCGTGCGCTGATCATTAAACTCCTCATTCTCATTCCCGTCCCATCTCGCAAGGGATAACTCCCCAATATTTGGGGCAGACCTACCGCCGTCGTTGTGGGACGATAAATGCTATGGGACTACCAACGAAATATCTCGGCAAAGATGAAGTCATCATCCGGCACATGCACAGCCATGTGAAGGAGCTCTTCCTCGCGATCATCCTCGGCATCCTGCTGATCATTGCCGTTATCGCGGCCTTTGTATTCTTGCCCGAGTCCGTCGATCCCTGGGGCCCCTGGGTTGTTGTTGGCCTCGCCGTCATCCTCGCCATCTGGAAGGTCTTCATTCCCTGGCTGAAGTGGATCACGGACACCTACACGATCACGTCTCGCCGCATCATCACCCGCACCGGCATCATCGCCAAGAACGGCCACGACATTCCTCTTGCCAGGATCTCGAACGTTGCCTACGAGCACGATCTCATCGACCGCATCTTCGGTTGCGGCACCCTGATCCTCGAGACCTCAGCCGACAACCCGCTGCGCCTTCATGACATCCCCAAGGTCGAACAGGTCCACGTTGAATTGACCGAACTGCTGTTCAACAACGACCAGCATTACGACCGGGAAATTGACTACTGAGGACCGCGGCGTACAACCACCCAGGTCTTATCCAAGCGGCGTCGGGCTCACTTCCGGCGCCGCTTCCTGTTCGTCGACATCACCCGGTTCCTCATTATTGGGTATGGCCAGCCAACCCCAACGATGACGATTCTGGGCCGCGGCCCGAGCATTCTCAGCCAAATACCAGAACGCCAACGGCCGAAAAGCACTGGCTTAGCCAAGATGATCCGGAAGGATCGTCATTCGGTTATCCCGTTAGCATCACGGATCTGCGAGGCGTTGGCGGGTCGTTTGAACGGCTTATGCAGCGATTCCAGCACAGCAGGGACAAAGATTCCATTATCGTGGTGGCGTGAGTTTCTTAAATAAAGCTATTCGCGTAGCCAAGTCCGTTGCGCGATCCCCGCAAGCCCGCCGCATGATGCGTCAGGCCGTGAACCAGATTCAGAATAAGACAAAGTCACCGGGATCCCAGAGGCAGGATTCTCCGAAGCCGTCACCGCGGCACGCTGGCGGATCTGGCACTGCACCTGGCCCGAACGATCACGCGATCGAGTACTCCTTCGCGCAGTTCGGCATGCCAAGGTTTTCGTATGCTCCGGCCAATGATGGTGATGCTGATCCGGGTGAGGTCGTATGGACGTGGGTTCCTTACGAAGACGATCCCAACCAGGGTAAGGACCGCCCGGTTCTTGTTCTTGCCAGGCAGGGTGATTCAGTGATCTTCGCTCAGATGACATCGAAGGATCACGTAGACGGCAACAATGGGTTTACCCGTGATGATCACCTGGGCCGCCGGTGGATCGATATGGGCACGGGCGACTGGGACAGTCAGGGTAGAGAATCAGAGGCACGAATTGACCGTCTTCTTATCGCCCACAAGAATTCGATTAGGCGTGAGGGCGGACGTCTCGATAAGACGCGTTTCACACGGATTACCGACGCGGTCACTACGATTCACGGAAACTAACTGATAGTCTTGTTCATCGGACTTGAGTATCCGGTCGATACTCTCGTCACGCCACAGACCAAACCACGGGGTGCCCCACGCCCCAGTCCCGGTCATGGCAGAGCCCTCACTGACCGTGTAAATGTTCGCATCCGCGAGTAGACGAAAGAATTGAGAACGTGGCAAACATTAAGTCGCAGAAGAAGCGCAACCTGACCAACGAGAAGGCTCGGGTTCGCAACCAGGCTGTTAAGGCCGAGCTGAAGACCTACGTCCGTAACGTCCGTAAGGCCGTCGACGCAGGCAACAAGGACGAGGCAAACGCCGCTCTCGGCGCCGCCGGCCGCAAGCTGGACAAGGCAGTCTCCAAGGGCGTCATCCACAAGAACCAGGCCGCCAACCGCAAGTCGAAGCTTGCCAAGGTAGTCAACAAGATCGAGGCCTAAGCTTAGATTTACGAATTGGGCTATTCAGTAGCCTTTCATGAGAGGTCGGGAGTGCTTGAAGCGCTCCCGACCTCTCTGCTTGTTGCGGCAAAGCTCGACGGATTAATTCGTTTCCGTGTTGAGGTCAGCGCAATCGAGAGCCCATCGGAGCATGGACGGAGCGACATACATTGTCGACACGTGGCTCCTTTGCGTCTAGCTAGGTCTTTGATCGATCCTAACCGAGGGCCAACGCTTTCAATTCCCTGACGCGCAGGCCTGTGGGCCCGGCACTCACAACCTGCGCGCCGCCGTCACCTCACGGATGCACTTCTCGAGGGCATAGGCGGGATCGCGTGCTTCACCGCGGAAGCCCTTCACATCACCATCGGCCTTGGCAATGGATCGGATGGCGGCGCTCAGCCCTTCATCCGACCAGTTCCGCAGGTCGCGCCTCGCCCTGTCTATCTGCCACGGCTCCATGGATAGCTTGACGGAGGCACCGTCCCGTCCCATCGTTGCCGAGACGCGTGCCAGCTGCCTGACTTTCATGGCCAGTGCCGACACGATGAGGACCTCGGCCGTTCCAGTAGCCAATGCATGGCGCAGGAGCTCGAGCGCACGTGCCACATTGCCGGCCACTGCAGCATCGGCAACGGCGAAGTTCTTCGCTTCGATCCGGCCGCCGTAGTACGTGTCGACGGCCTTAGCCGTGATCGTTCCTTCAACATCGTCGAAGAGCTGGCGCAGTGCCGAGGTCAGTTCCCTCAGGTCGCTTCCAAGACCGTCAACAAGAGCCTGGTAGGCATCTTCTGCAACAGTCCTCTTAGCCCTGCGAGCATCCGCCTTCAGCAGGGCAATCTTGTGGCCGGAATTCTTGACCTCCTCAATGACAACAACGGGAAAGCCTGCTTGGCCGACTGCGGTATCGAGCTTGATACCGCGTCCGACTTTACCGTTACGGATAGCAATGAGGAACAGGTCGGGGCTGGGATCTTGGAGGAGCTGCATACAGTCACCAAGGAAGTCATCGTTCATGGTTTCCAGGCCGGTGACGATGGCGATCTTTGCGCCACCAAAGAGTGAGGGGCTGGCAAGGACTGCGAGCTCTCCCCCGGTGTACGAAGCAGCGTCAATCTGAGTGACCTCAATGTCGGGGTCTTGGGAACGAGCCTGGGCAACGAGTCGATCACGAGCCCTTTCGGTGAGGGCCTCTTCTTTCGACTTGATCAAGACGATCGGTGCGAGATCGACTGTGTCCCACGTGGGCCCGCTACTCTTTCCTGCCATGCCGACCATTATTCCACGCCTGCCGGGCACCACGAGCCAGGGCGCTATGCCGGTAGCACCAATTTCCGTTGCGTACTAGCCGCCTAGACCCATCGCCAGGCGCATTGAGTCGTGCGTCTCTATCACTCGAACTTGATAAAGATGTCTCCGTCCTCCGTTGCCAAGATATTCCCGTACTGCGAATAGAGATCAATGGTGGAGGGAGCGGGATGTCCGTAGGTGTTTTCCCCGTACGAGAGCAGTGCCGTTTCCGCTCCTACCGCGAGCGCAAACCCGTCGTCTTGCTTTGATGATCCGTGGTGCGGGATGAGGACGATGTCGGCGGCTATGTCCCGGCCAGATAGAGTCCGCTGGGCGTCGGTCTCGAGGTCTCCGGGGATGAGGAGGGTTTGTCCGAGGCTTACTCGGAGTACGAGGGATTGGTTGTTGATGCAGGCGTCGTCGTAGCAATTCCGTTGGCTATCTGGCCAGAGGATCTCTATTCCCTCGGCGTTGTCTCCGGCGCGTAGTTCTCGAATGGGAATGTTCGTCCCGCTATCCGCTATCTGCCATTCGACTTCGGGTGTGATGCCGGGGCCGACCCAGATCTCTTGGGCGCCTCGGCTCAATGCTGTGTCAAGGTTTCCGGCGTGGTCGGCGTGCATGTGGGTTAGGACAACGATGTCGATGTGTGTTCCTGCGGCGTCCAGGCATTGGCCTAGTCGTTCTTCTTCGGTACCCGTGTCGACGAGATAGACGGTGCCCTCGTGCTTGAAGAGTGTTGCGGCCCCCTGCCCAACATCGCATTGGACAATGTCCCAGTCGGGTACCTGTGTGGGCAGGAGTCGCCACACGCCGTAGAGGACGGCAATGCCAAGGGCTCCAATGCCAAGCGTTCGCTTCTTTACGCCAAGGTGGACGATAGGCCAGGCGAGCAGAAGGATGCCGGCGTAGACGACAATGACGAGTCTTCCATCGATGCCGGAGCCCCACCATCCCGACATTTCTTCCGCGACCGTGTCGATCCAGGAGACGCACCGCGCCGCCATCCACCCCAACGCTTGACCAACATAGGGAACCGGTGCAGCGATGATCGCTCCGAGGGCAAGGATTGTTCCGATGGGTACGACGGGTGCAACCACGGCATTGGCGAGAGCTGACCACAGGGAGGCCGTGTCGGTCAACAACAGGATGATGGGTGAGCAAGCGAGGTGGGCAACGGCTGGAACAGCGAGGAGGTTGGCACCTGGCACGGTGATGATAGGAGCAAGGAGCGCCGAGGCGGGAGCCGAGAAGATAATGATTGCCGCCGTGGAGACCACCGACAGAATAAAGCCGTAGGCGAGAGCAAGGGTTGGCTCGAAGGCCAGGAGGAGAATGATAGAGGCGCCGAGGGCAGGGAGGGCGCTCGCGGGTCTTCTCATCCACACCCCGGCGAGCACAACTACTCCCATGACGGCCGCTCTCATGACGGAGGGCTGTGCTCCCGTGGCAAGCACAAGAACGCCAAGAACTCCGGCAGCGGCCGTTACGGCAAGTACTTTTCTTTTGCGGCCGACAAGGCCTAAGACAATGGCGGTGATCATCGAGACGTGGGAACCGGAGACTGCGGTCAGGTGGGTGAGGTTCACGGCCGCGAGCGCATCCCCGTCTTCTTCTGGGATACCGGAGTCGTCACCAATGGCAACGCCCGGGACAAGTCCTCGTACCGCCGGTGGTTCATCCTCCAGGTATTCGTCCAGGACCGCCGCCCTATTTGCTATCCAGCGGGATACGGGATCGGCTTCTTCAATGAGCGTGGGTCCGCGAAGGACTGTCGCCCATGCGACTTCCCTCGATCCGGGATCGGTGGGCTCGAGCCTGACGAGCACGTCGACCGTTTCGTGGAGATTAAAGTCAGCGAGGTTGTCGCCACCAAGCAGGGTGACACTCGAGTAGGAGCCGGATACCTGGCCACGGCCTTCGACATGTTCAATGCTCAGGGTTCGAAGTATTTGGTCTCCAGCGGGGTTCGGGTAGGAGGCAATCTCCCCCTGTACGGTGACAACTGCTTTGGCTGAGATGAGGTCGGAGAGAATTCCTCTATTTCCCAGGTGGTTGTGTGCGGCGACCACCCCGCTGGCAAGGATGGCGGAAAGAACGACCACAACAAGAGTCGGCCACCAGTAGGTGATGGCATCGCCCTTTCCTTGACCGACGTGTTTACGGATAAAGGAGATGACGAAGACGAGGCCACCGACGAGGACGCTGACCGTAATGGTGAAGCCTGCGCTTTCGAGTAAGACGCCGATGGTGGCGACCCACCAAGCTCCCGCTGCCAGGAGGATCCGCACGTCGCCGTGCGTCATATGGTCACGAGAGCCTCAATGTTGGCAAAGGTCGCGGGGCCAATTCCCGAGACCTCCATGAGCTCATCAATCGACGTAAATTTTCCGTTGAGTTCGCGCCAGTCCAGGACCCGTTGCCCGATAGCGGGACCGATGCCCGGCAGTGAGATGAGCTCAGCAAGATCCGCCGTGTTGATATTGACGAGGCTCCCGGACGACGCCGATGAACTATTACCATTACCTTCCGTACCTTCAGTTGGCGTCTCCGCACCGGCTTCAGCAGCGGGCTCCTCGGGGACCTCATCACCCGGTGCGGGCACAACGATGTGCTCACCGTCGACGAGCTTGCGCGCCAGGTTAAGGGCATTCGGGTCGGCCTCCTCGGTCATACCTCCGACCAGTTCAATAGCTGCGGCGACTCGCGACTCCACCGGTAGTTCCACCAGACCGGGATCCGCAACATGGCCTGACACGTAGACCGTCACCGTCGTCTCCTCGACGACCACCTCACCGGAGGCATCTTCGTGAGGACCAGCATCCGAGCCAGCATTCATCTCTTCCGCGGATTCTCCGAATGCCGAGGTTCCATCAGCCGCGGGAGCGCCGCTTTCGCTCTCGCCACCATCGGTGGCGGACTCTCCCTCGCTACCTAAACCTAGTGCGCTCTCCCCTACGGCTTCTGTCTCGGTCTTGGAGGGAAGGGCATGGACCTGGACAGGGCGTGACATCGTCCAGGCGATCATGAGTCCACACAGGAGCGACAGGACAAGGACAACGATCATGGCTGTCTTCGGATCGAAGGCAACCCGGGTTTCCCGTTCCTTGTCTTCTGGTGGTGCCATGACATCCTCACCGGTACCGACACGGTAGGCGACTCTCACGAGATCTTTCGCTTTCATACCCCGACTATGGACTCATACCCGGAACGCCTCCTTAACCGGATTTCATAGGGTGCATGGTCGAACACCGAGCATCCTGGGGACGCTCACCCTATGCTTGACCGTATGGATCAAGCAGAGATTGCCCGACTCAAAGCCGAGGCCGCGGCAGCTAAGGCAGAGGCCGCCCGCGCCGAGGCGGAAGCCGCTCAGGCCGCACTCGAGGCTGCACTAGCCACGGCCGGAGCCTCATCAGGCGAAACGCCAACACCCAACGAAGACTCGGCTGATTCTGATGGTGAGAACAAGACAGAAGATCCAGCTGTAGACAGTGACAATTCTGAGCCTGCGAAGCGGGCGGAGCCTACCGAGGCCACGGCTCCGAGCGAGAGAACGGTTCCCGCTGATTCTGCGGTCACGATCGAATCAGCAGATTCATCTGACTCCGCAAATACCACCGAACTGTCGGGTTACGCGTTGGAAGTGGCTGAAGCTTATTCGGGTGATGGTGGAATGCAGATCGGTGTATTCCTTGAAGGTGAGGATCCCGTACCTGCCGCACCAGTGACCCTTCCGCTTGCCATGCTCAATCGCCACGGACTTGTTGCTGGCGCTACGGGTACCGGTAAGACCCGTACCCTTCAACTTCTTGCCGAGGGACTATCCGCTAACGGTGTTCCCGTCTTTCTCACCGACATCAAAGGCGACCTCACCGGACTAGCCGAACCTGGTGAACCCAACGACGGTTTGCTTGCTCGATGCGAGGAACAGGGCCAGGTTTGGGAACCCAGTGGGTTCCCCACCGAGTTCTACGCGCTCGGTGGCAAGGGACAGGGAATCCCTATCCGTACGAGCGTCACCGAGTTCGGTCCACTTCTGCTTGCCAGGGTACTTGATCTTAATGAAACCCAAGAATCCGCCCTCGCCCTTATGTTCCACTGGGCCGACGAACAGGGACTAGCCCTTATCGATCTCGAGGACCTCCGTGCAGTCGTCTCGTTCCTCACCGAGGAAGGCAAGGACGAACTCAAAGAAATCGGCGGCATAGCCTCATCCACCGCAGGAGTCATACTCCGCGAGATCGCTGTTCTCCAGTCCCAGGGCGGCGATGAGTTCTTCGGAGAGCCTGCCTTCGATCCCATGAACTTCTTCCGAGTCGATGGCGAACGAGGAATCATTTCCACGCTCGAACTGCCAGAGCTTTCACAGAGCCCCCGGCTCTTCTCCACCTTCATCATGTGGCTCCTCGCCGAATTGTTCGAGATTCTCCCCGAAGTCGGCGATGTCGAGAAGCCGAAGCTGGTGTTCTTCTTCGACGAAGCCCACCTGCTGTTCAACAACGCCTCGGATGCTTTCCTGGACGCCATTGTTCAAACCGTTCGCCTCATCCGATCCAAGGGGGTCGGCATCGTCTTCGTCACACAGACGCCGAAGGACGTTCCCGACGATGTCCTCGCCCAGCTGGGAGCCAAGGTCCAGCACGCCCTGCGTGCCCATACCCCGAACGACCAGAAGGCCCTGCGAGCAACGGTCAAGACATTCCCGAACTCTCCCCTCGACCTTGAAGAGATCCTTCCCAACCTGGGAACGGGCGAAGCCCTCGTCACCGTCCTCGACAAGAAGGGCCGCCCATCTGCCGTAGCCCCGACAAGGCTATGGGCGCCGGCAGCCAACATGGGACCGGCTGCCCAAGCTACCGTCACCAGCATCATCCAGGCATCTCCCCTAACTGCAAAATACGCAGTGAAGATCGACCCAGAATCCGCCTCAGAACTGCTCGTTGAACGCATTGCCGCAGAACAGGAAGCAGCTGAACTAGCTGAGATTCAGAAAGCTGAACAAGAGGCCGCCGAAGCCCGAGCCAAGCAGCTCGAGAAGGAAGCGGAGAAGTTACGGAAGGAGGCCGAGCGCGAAGCAAAGAAACAACGCGAACGCTCCGAAAAGAGACGCTCAAGCGTTCTCGACAACTTCCTCCGCTCCGGTGCCCGCACCCTCGGCAGGGAGATCTCCCGCAACATCTTCGGCACGCGTAGGCGGTAGACCTTATAGGTAGACGTAATGATTGAAGGCTGGGTAGGTCCCAGCCTTCAATCGGTGAAAATAGTGTCACCGCCGCCTCAAGTAAACTACCTGAGCATCGCACCTGCCTGCCAGATCAAGCCGCGGTTACGGAGGTTCTGATAACCGGCAGGAATTGGAGCTCGTCTTTACCAACGACAATAGTTTCCTACGCACAAAGCGCACTGGCATTGACCGGAGAAGTGTGGGCCCCTGAATTTTGAAGCTTCCAGGGGCACACACAGGCTATTGCCAATCCGAATTGTTTAAGAAATTCATCGGACCGTTCGGTTGATTGCGAGGGTGTCGATATTGTCGCCATCCCAGTCACCAACATATGGCTTGTCGGTAGCTAGTCCGTATACGAGCACAGACTGTGAGTTACCGCCAATGAGTGCATTGTTGATGTAGTAGACGTTGCCACGACGGACAGTGAACGTATCATAGCCATCCCCATCAAAATCGCCGACCAGGACCTCATCACCTTCGCGCCCGTACCGGAACGCAGCATCAGCATTACCGCCACGCAGAGAGTTATTGGCGTAGAAAGTGATGCCACGACGCACAGCGAACGTGTCGAAGCCGTCGCCGTCCCAGTCACCCACGAGCACTTCGTCACCGAAGCGTCCATACATGAACTCCGCATCAGCATTACCACCGCGCAGTTCATTGTTGACGTAGAAAGTGATGCCACGACGCACAGCGAACGTGTCGAAGCCGTCACCGTCCCAGTCACCAACCAGGACCTCGTCGCCCATACGTCCGTACTTGAACTCCGCATCAGCATTACCACCGCGCAGTTCATTGTTGACGTAGAAGGTGATACCGCGGCGCACGGCTAGGGTGTCGTAGCCGTCACCGTCCCAGTCACCCACAAAGACTTCGTCTCCGACACGACCGTAGGCAAAGGCCAGGTCATGTGTTGCGGATTCCCAGTCATTGAGCAGGTAGAACACGTTGCCCTTCGGTGAGGGCGGTGGAGGTGTTCCGAATGTAAATCCATCGACATAGACAACTGGATCCTGAACAACTCCGTTGAGGGTCCACGAAACAGAGACATCAACGATTCCATCCGGAAGTGCCGGGGTTAGAACAGATATCGTGCCGTCGTTGTTGTCTGTCAGGTTTGTGCCCTTCACTCCATCGAAAGACACGTCAGTTACTTCAATATCCCATTCAATTCTCTGCGGACGGACGGTTCCCTCTCGGAGTCCAAGCTGACCATATTCATTGTCACCCCACGCGTAGGTATTGCCATCATCACCTACAGCGACACTATGGAATCCTCCGGCACTGATTTGAAGAAAGCCGACATCCCCGGTTTGGTCAACTAATTCAGGAGTCGAAACGAAGGGGACCGTGGATCCACCACCGACCTGACCGAATTCGTTGTTTCCCCACCCATAACTGCTTCCATCATCGGAGTGAGCCAGGACGTGGTTCGCACCGGCACTAATTTCAGAAAGTGACACTCCCCTAGGCATGTCGACCATCTTCGGCGTGGCTGACGAAACACTCGACATGGAATCATCGGACCCTCTATAGAAAATTATTCCCCAGGTGTAGGCATTCCCATCGTCTCCCAAAGCCACACTGTATTCGTAGCCTGAGCCGATCTGAGTAAATTTCACTCCAGCGGGCTGTTTAACAAGCAAAGGACTGTACGAGTCTTCGCTCGTTCCGTCGCCCAGCTGCGAGCTTTGGTTCGCGCCCCACGCGTACGCATTCCCATCATCACCAAGAGCAACACTGTGGTCGTAGCCAGCACTGACCTGAGTGAGGGTCACGCCCTTAGGTTGGTCGATGAGGACAGGAGTGCCTTGGTCATCCCATGAACCTGTTCCGAGTTTCCCAAAAAAGTTGGATCCCCACGCATAGGCTTTTCCATTGTCACCAAGAGCAAGACTGTAATCGTAGCCGGCACTGACATATGTAAAGGTCACTCCCTTGGGCTGTTTAATAACAGTAGGGACGCGGCTGGCAGTGTCGGTTCCATTGCCAAGTTGACCGAAAGTATTATCTCCCCAGGCATAAACCTTTCCGTCACTACCGAGAGCAAGTACATGGTTAAGCCCCGCACTGACATCGGTAAATTTCACACCCGCCGGCTGATCGACAAGCCTGGGATCGGCTGAGTCGGTCAAGGTGCCGTCACCAAGTTGCCCGTACGAGTTCGCTCCCCAGGAATAGGCCGTGCCATCTTGACTGAGGGCAACAGTGTAATCATACCCGGCAGAGATTTGCTTAATATTGCCCAGCCCGGGTTTGTTGAGCGTTACTTCGGTAGCTGTATTTGCTGGACCGTGGTCTGGAGCGGGCACCGCACTTGAGGGGGATATTCCCGTGAAGAATAAGAGCAATGACCCCAAGAATGCAGCCAAGACCGGCCCGGATTTACCAACACTGATCATAACTGTAGGTTACATTGACTGCTATTTAATTAGTTTGCTTTTGATATTTTCGGAGTAACGAACTTTGATGAATTTCTCCCTCAACGACTCTTGTGACTGCGAGCCGAACACTATGCGCTCCTGAATGATTCTCACGTCCTCGATAACTTCCTCCGCTCCGGTGCCCGCACCCTCGGCAGGGAGATCTCCCGGAACATCTTCGGCACGCGTAGGCGGTAGACCTTATAGGTGGACGTCATGGTTGAAGGCTGGGTAGGTCCCAGCCTTCAACGCTCCTTAGGCTTGTTCTCCAGCAAAGTCGATCACTACTAAACCTAAGCGAACGTGATCGTCGCCGTCATCGTCCTTGTCTTGCCGGGAGCAAGGGCAATGGACCCGGAGGAGTCTGCCCTGTTCACGGCGTCGGGGATGTGAGAGTAGGGCTCCAGTGCAATGGCTTCCCGATATCCGCGGGTAAGGCCCTCACCGGTCCAGACAACAACGAAGGGTGATTCTCCGGGTTCTTGGATGAGGGAGATCTCGCGGTTGGAGCGGGGCTCCGTGATCCGCGTACGTACGACCCCTTCGTCATTCGGCACCAGGCCCGTGTACACCGCATCCATTTCCAGATCGCCAATTCGGTCCACGACCACTGGTGCGTGGATGCCGGAGTAGGCGGCCTCGCCCGGGAGCGGGATCAGGCTCGGAGATGTTGCGAGCAGTGTGCGTGCTGGGACCTGGAGGGATAGGTTGGTGATCTTCGGGGATCCCGGGAAGGTGAAGAGCGGATGCCATCCGAGTCCCGCGGGTGCGGTTTCGGATGCGAGGTTGGTGAGCGAGATGTCGACCGACAGGGTTCGCTTACCGCCCTCACCTTCACCAAGGGCATAGATGACATCAATGGAGAACGTCCACGGCCACTCGTCGTTCCCAACGTGTTCGGCTCGGAGCTGCAGGGTGGATCCCATCGAGATCGGTTCAAACTCGAGCCCGGAGACGAACCCGTGGCGAGCATGTCCATCGCTTGCCTTCGGCAGGTCGATGGCCCGCCCGTTCCACGTGAACGTTCCGTTCTTGATTCGGCCCGGGTAGGGGGCAAGGATCCGGGACCTCGAGCCCTCACCCTCAGCCAGTTCCTCGGGAGTTTCATATCCGGCGACGACAGATTCGCCAATGCCGGGATCCCAGCTGAGGAGGGTGGCACCCAGGGCGGCGATGGTTGCGCTCGCCCCGGCGTGCTCCAATCGCCACGCGGTACCGCCAAAGTCCGTTGTGCTCACGGTCGCGTGTTCCATGCAGTCTCCTTAGGGAACGATGTTGATGAGGTTAGGCGCACGGACAATAACCTTGCGCGGCTCCCCTTCAAGGTACTGCTGAACCTTCGGCAGTGAGAGAGCCTGGGCCGTTAGGTCATCATCTGAGATGTCAGCGGCAACCTCGATACGATCACGCACCTTGCCCTTGACCTGAACAACACAGGTAACGGTGTCCTCAACAAGGAGGGCCTCGTCGTACTCGGGGAACGGAGCATAGACAACGGAGGTGTCGTGGCCCAGCTTCTGCCACAGTTCTTCAGCAATGTGCGGCGCAACGGGGCCAGTCATGGCAACCAGCTGCTCGACAACAGACCGCGGCACCGCATCGAGAGAAGTGAGGTGGTTGTTCAGCACAATGAGCTTGGCAATTGCAGTGTTAGGGCGCATGGCTTCGTATTCGATACGAACGTCGTGTGCCGTGCGAGCAGCCAGGCGTGCCGTCTCCTCGGAGGGCTCCACGTCTTCGGCGATGACAGCACCGGTTTCTTCGCAGACCACGTTGCGCCACAGCCGCTGCAGGAAGCGTTGCGCGCCGACAACGGCACGGGATTCCCATACGCGGGACTGTTCGAGCGGTCCCATCGACATCTCGTACACGCGGAACGTATCGGCACCGTACTGCTCGTTGATCTCATCCGGGGTCACGGTGTTCTTCAGTGACTTGCCCATCTTGCCGAACTCGCGGTTGACTCGTTCGCCGTTGTAGTAGAAAGCCATTTCGCCGTTCTCTTCAACGGTCTCGATCTCGTCGGCCGGTACGTACTGCCCGCGGGAGTCGGTGTAGGCGTAGGCCTCGATCATGCCCTGGTTGAACAGCTTGTGGAACGGCTCCGAGGAGGAGATGTGGCCAAGGTCAAACAGGATCTTGTGCCAGAACCGTGCGTACAGCAGGTGCAAAACAGCGTGCTCAACACCGCCCACGTACAGGTCGGCACCGCCGGAATGGTTACCTGCCTCGGGGCGCGGCCCCATCCAATATTCCTCGTTCTTGGTTCCCACAAACTTTTCATCGTTGTTGGGATCCAGGTATCGCAGTTCGTACCAGCAGGAACCTGCCCAGTTCGGCATCGTGTTCGTGTCGCGGTAATACGTCTTCACACCATCACCCAGGTCAAGTTCGACCTTGACCCAGTCCTCCAGGCGACCGAGCGGCGGCTCCGGCTCGGAGTCAGCATCGTCGGGATCGTAGGAGCGCGGCGAGTAGTCCGGGGTCTCGGGGAGCTCCACGGGCAGCATCGACTCGGGCAGGTCGTAAGCAGTGCCGTTTTCGTCGTACACGATCGGGAATGGCTCGCCCCAGTAGCGCTGCCGGGAGAACAGCCAGTCACGCAGACGGTACGTGGTGGCAGCGTGGCCGGTGCCCTGCTCTTCCAGCCAGGCCGTGATCTTCTCGATCGCGGCTTCCTTGTTCAGTCCGTTAATGGACACGGAGTCATTAGCGGAGTTAATGACCTCGCCGTCGCCAACGTAAGCTTCTCCACCTTCGAAGTCAGCCGGGGGCTGGATCGTCAGGATGATCGGCAGATCAAAAGCTGTCGCAAAGTCGTAGTCGCGTTCATCGTGTGCCGGCACCGCCATAATCGCCCCCGTGCCATACCCCATGAGCACGTAGTCCGCAGTAAAGACCGGGATCTGGTTCCCGTTCACCGGGTTGGTGGCGTAGATACCGGTGAAGACACCGGTCTTCACCCGATCATCAGCAGTGCGGTCCGTGTCGCCAATCTTCGATGCGGCGAGCTGGTAGGCCTTGACGGCTTCCTGCGGGCTACCGGCTCCGCCGGTCCACTGAGCCTTGGTGCCTTCGGGCCACCTGGCGGGTACCGAGGCACCTTCGAGCATGGGATGTTCGGGGGAAACAACCATGAAGGTGGCACCGAACAGAGTATCGGGACGAGTGGTAAACACTTCGAGGGGATGATCCTGGTCTTCTCCGTGCGCGGAGAAGGTCACCGAAGCACCCTGGCTCTTACCGATCCAGTTGCGCTGCATGGTGACAACCTTGTCGGGCCAGTCCACCGTGTCCAGGTCAGAGGCCAGGCGATCGGCATAAGAAGTAATTCTCATCATCCACTGGCGCAGGTTACGACGGAACACCGGGTAGTTACCACGTTCGGAGCGACCCTCGTTCGTGACCTCTTCGTTGGCCAGCACGGTACCGAGACCGGGGCACCAGTTCACGGGAGCATGGGAGATAAAGGCCAGGCGCTGAGAATCGATGATCTCGCTACGCTCGAACTCACTCAGCTCAGACCAGGCAACACCGGTTGGTGTCTCACGGGTACCGGACTCGTATTCGGCAACGAGTTCGGAGATCGGGCGGGCACGCCCGATTGTGCCCGGGGCACGGCCCTCGGCCGTCTCGTCGTAGAACGAATTGTAGATTTGCAGGAAGATCCACTGCGTCCACCGGACGTAGTCGACATCGGTGGTCGAGAAGGACCTGCGCTGGTCGTGGCCGAGGCCAATCTGACGCAGCTGGCGCTTCATGTTGTCGACGTTCTGCTCGGTCGTGATCCGCGGGTGCTGACCAGTCTGGACGGCATACTGTTCCGCGGGAAGACCAAAGGCATCAAAGCCCATGGTGTGCAGAACCGACTTGCCCAGCATGCGCTGGAAGCGACCGACAACGTCGGTTGCGATATATCCGAAGGGGTGGCCTACGTGAAGGCCCTTGCCTGACGGGTAGGGGAACATGTCGAGGAGGTAGAACTTCTCCGACGAAACGTCACCAGCAAGGTCGCCTTCGGGATTGGCCACATTGTAGGTGCCCTCTTCTTCCCAACGGTCCTGCCAGCGCTTCTCTATTTCACCGGCGAGCTCGGCCGTGTACCGATATGGATGCTCGGTCTTCTCAGACATAGTTCTCCCTTCGTTTGGCCTCAACTCTAGCGCAGGAGCCCACTATTCCTCCCTTTCGTCCGCGTGACAACCGTGACGCTTCTACAATGGGTTCATGAGTGTTTACACGATGATCATCAACGGGGAGATCCCGGGCCGCTTCGTCTGGGCCGACGACGTGTGCGTTGCCATTTCTACAATCGAGCCGCACGCCGACGGTCACGTCCTTGTGGTCCCACGAGAAGAGATCGACAAGTTCACCGACCTCGACGACCAAACAGCAAACCATCTCTTCAAAGTCGCAAGAACAATCGGAAAGGTCCAAGAAACAACTTTCGACGTTCCACGAGCCGGCCTTGTCATCGCCGGCTACGGCGTCCCCCACTGCCACCTGCACGTGATCCCCATGAAGTCCGAGAAGGACCTCTCCTTCGACTCCGCCCGCAAGGACGTACCAGCCGAAGAACTCGACGCCACCATGACCAAACTCCGCACCGCCCTCATCGAAGCCGGCCATGGGGACAACGTGCCGGAGAAGATGGATTCGCTCGGGTAAGAAGCCCCGGGTAAGAAGCCCCGGCAAGAAGGCAGGCTCGTTCAGGTAAGACGGTGAATCTACTTAACCGAGAAGGCCACGCTCTAGGAAGAATCCTTCTTAAGTAACTGGCTCCTTCTCCTTAAGTAACGGGGCCTTTAAACAACTTGGTAGCAATAAGAGATCAACAATCAGGGAACCTCTAAAGCACCCGATAACCGGAGTTCTTTCAAGGACCGCCCAAGCCCAGTACTAACTTTCCCCGCAAATAAGGAGCCCTTTTGATTCTGAGGGTGCTCTCGTGCGGCTGTGGAAGATGCGGAGAATAAAAAGGAATGGGAGAGGGTTAGGTGAGTCGACTCGAGGCGGCAGTCACCGCGAGCGCCCTCCCCTCATCCCGGGCCCTGACTTAGACGGTCTCAGCCAACCCTGGACCAAGAAGCCGTCCTGTCGGGCGATGTTGCCCAATATTCGCTATTTGTTGCTGGCCTGAGAATACGTATTGTGACTAAATGGGATACCAGTCACACGTATCTTTGCCGACCAAGGAGTAATCATGTCGAATAACGATTGGCAAGACGGTCAGAACCCGCCTACTCAGGGCCAACCCGGCAATTACCCGCCCGGTTACCAGCAACAGCCGGGCCAGCAGGGTTATGGGCAACAGCCATCCGCTCAGCAACCACCTGCCCAGCAGCCCTCTGGGGACCAGCAGTACGGCCAAGCCTCTTACGGACAGCAGCCATCTGGTCAGCAACCGGGTGGTCAGGCACCGTTCGGGCAACAGTCTCAGGGACAGCAGCCCTATGGTCAGCCGGCTTATGGGCAGCAACCGTATGGACAGCAGCCTTTCGGACAACAGCCGTACGGGCACGGTCAGGGCTTTAATTCTCAGTCCGGCTTCTTGAACAAGGAAACGACGTGGCCCATCGTCGCCGGCGTTATCGGCCTGCTTCTTCTCATCGGTTCTGTTCTGCCGTGGGCAACCGTCTCGTCCGGCGGATACTCGCAATCGGTTAACGGCATGGATGGCGATGGGGTTATTACGTTAATCTTCGCCCTCGCCATCATTGGCATGGGAGTTGGTTACTACTTCGTCAAGAACGCCAATGGAAGGACTGGTCTGCTTATTGGAACTGCAGTTGTTGGCGCAATAACTGTCCTCATCACCCTGATCGACCTCTTCGACATTGGCGACGTTGGGCGGGAAATTGGTGGCATGGGAGTTGATGTCTCTGTCGGCTTCGGCCTCATCCTCGCATTGCTTGCCGGCATCGCCGCTATTGCGGCTCCGCTCTACTTCCTCGTACAGAACAGGAAGTACCAGCAACGCTGAGAAGCAGTACACCAGCTTCCTTCAGCAACGGAGTTGCCGAGAGGTGTAACTGGGAAAAGAAATGTTGCGGCACTTATTCCCAGCGCCGCAACATTCAGTTCAGGAGACAGTGCCCCACGGGCGGCGTAGCCGCCCGCCTTTCAATACTTGTTTTACCAGTCCCAGCCGTAGACGAACTTCCAGGTGTCGAGGAAGTAGAAGAAGGCGAAGGCGGCGATGGCGATGTACCAGACGATGACGATGAGCCACCTGAACCGCCACACAACACTTCTGCCATCGGTGAGGTTCGCGTGGACCTGGCCTGCGGTCTGGGTGATGAACGGGATGAGGGCGGCCCATATGACGAGGCACCAGGGGCACAGGGTGCCGGATGAAATGAAGGAGGTGTACTGGAACCAGAGGAGAGCAAGGAGACCAACTCCTGCCGCGGCCGCGAGCGCAGTCCACATCTCTCTGGGTAGGGACTTCTTGATGATGACGTAAATGCCAAAGAGTGCCATGGCCCCGAAGCCAGCTATTCCGACATAGCTGTTGGAGAAGCCGAGGATGCTGCCTTCCCAGGAGGTCAGGAAGGTCGAGCAGGCCAGGACTGCGTTGACGTCACAGGCGAGGCTAGCGCCAGGATTCTCTGCAAGTTCCCACTCGCCCAGTAGTAGCTGGAAGGATGCGAAGGCGCCGACGATGCCGGCAATGAGGAGGACCCAGCCGTATTCCCTAATGCCGGGGGCGGCAACGGGAGCTTTTTCTTTCTCCGCCAGGTAGGCTTCGATTTCCTCGTCGGTCATCTGGTCGAAGTTAGTCATCGTCATTCCAGCCGTGAAGTGTCAAAGGTACTGGCTCCAGTGTGCTTTGTTTCCCGCATATTCTGCGGGAAATGCAGGACTGGCGTGCCGGACTTTATCGTAGCAATTGAAATTGCAACGAGCCATGATCACCGCCTCGGCGAGACTCGTCGTTCAGCAGGTGCACAGACTTCTCTCTGACCAGCAACAGCGCCGCACAGTACCCAAAAGGCATCGAGACTCCCTGCTCAGACCAGTGCTTTCACCCTGTGCGGTCTCCGACACCCGGGAATATCGGACACCAATTCCCGGTTGGCTCAAGTAGACACACCAGCCTCGGCAGTGAGCTGATGTTGGTTCTAAACACAGCAGTGCTGACTGCTGAAAGCAGTAGACAAGCTGTCAGTTTCAAGACCTACGAATTCACTTCCACTAAGCAAGACTTTTGAAGGAGTCACCATGGCTGAGCAGGAGCACGAGGAGCACACCAAGGGCGGAGTTTATTCCGTTAAGGGTAAGGAATACACGAGGGACGATCGCTACATCACCACCCGGATCACGAAGGATGGTGAAGATGGTTTCAAGGTGGAGCCGAACAGGTACCGTCTGGTTGCCGCTCGGGCATGTCCCTGGGCTAACCGCACTCTGATTGTTCGCAGGCTCCTTGGCCTTGAGGATGTCATTTCT
The DNA here is from genome assembly GCF_003971195.1 of Flaviflexus ciconiae. Lineage (NCBI taxonomy): Bacteria > Bacillati > Actinomycetota > Actinomycetes > Actinomycetales > Actinomycetaceae > Flaviflexus > Flaviflexus ciconiae. Next base: position 1,040,629 of record NZ_CP034593.1, read on the forward strand.
GTTGGAATGCCCGGCCCCACGCACGATGCTGACTCGTGGACTTTTGATCTTGATGAAGATGGGCTTGACCCTGTTCTTCAGATTCCCCGTCTCAAGGATGCCTACCTGAAGCGCGATCCCGAGTACCCCCTCGGCATCACGGTCCCCGCGATTGTCGATGAGCAGGACGGTGCGGTCGTCACCAACGACTTTGCTCAGATCACCCTGGACTTCTCGTCCGAGTGGTCAGAGTACCACCGCGAGGGTGCTCCCGATCTTTACCCGGAGCACCTGCGGGAGGAGATGGACAAGGTCATGCGGTACATCTACACGGAGATCAATAACGGCGTGTACCGTTGTGGCTTCGCCGGATCGCAGGAAGCTTACGACAGTGCTTACGATCGCCTGTTCACCGCTCTCGACACGATCTCCGAGCGCCTGGAGAACCGCCGATACCTCATGGGTGACAACATCACCGAGGCCGATGTCAGGCTTTTTACAACCCTGGTCCGTTTCGATGCTGTCTACCATGGCCACTTCAAGACGAACCGTTCGAAGCTGAGCGAGATGCCGGTGCTGTGGGCTTACGCTCGGGACCTGTTCCAGACCCCGGGCTTTGGCGACACGGTCGACTTCGATCAGATCAAGAAGCACTACTACATCGTTCACAAGGACATTAACCCTTCGCAGATCGTCCCGAACGGCCCCGACAACTCCCTGTGGCTGACCGAGCACGGCCGTGAAGCACTGGGTGGTAGCCCGTTTGGTAACGGCACCGCTCCCGGCCCGGTTAAACCGGGTGAAGAAGTCCGTCCCGAGGGCCGGGCGGATGCCTGAGCTGATTCTCTACACGACCGGCTTCTGTGCACCATGCCGGTCGGCTCGACAGGTCCTCGACTACGCGAGCAAGTCAGTTAAGTTCAACCTGACCGAGATCAACGCTTCCGACCACCCGGATCAGGCAATCCAGAACGGCATCACCTCCACCCCCACTCTTATCGGCCTCGACAACGCCGGCAAGGAATCGTGGCGGGTGGTCGGAGTACCTCGACTCCAGGAACTGCGCGAACTACTCACCTCAGAGAACAACTCGTAGTCAAAGCGTAGTAGTCAAAGGTGCGCTGGAGTCACAGATGCGTGGTGCCTACAGGTGCGCTGTAGCCAAAGAGCTGTTCAGCAAAAGGACGTTGTTCAGCAGCACTGTCGAGGTAATCAGTAGAACAACAACCGAACTGGAGGTCAGTAGCTCAGATAGACAGTAGCTGAGCTAGCTCAGATGCCTTCACCTTCACCAATAGCATTGACAGGTCTGCCCTCCACCGATCTTGGTGGAGGGCAGACCCATATCAACGTAAGCTCAGGCGTTCATGTCCCCGGTCAACGAAGCCCGGCTACGCCATTCGATCACTACTGCTGGAACGGACCCGGGTTCTGCGGACCCTGATTCGGGTTGTTCGGAGCCTGGTTGGGGCTCTGCGGGGAGGGCTGGGTTTCCGGGGCACCGTACTGCGGCTGACCGTAGTTCGGCTGACCCGGCTGCTGAGGAGCGCTGTGAGGCGGCTGACCGTAGCCCGGCTGACCCGGCTGCTGGGGAGCACCGTACGGTGACTGTCCGTGGGGAGCACCAAACGGCGGCTGGCCCTGAGGTGCACCGTACTGCTGGGGCTGACCATAGCGTTGCTGCTCTTGGGGAGCGCCAAACTGCTGGCCCTGGTACGGGGGCTGCTGCATGGCGTGGTTCATTTCTACCCGCAGTGCTCGTTCGACGGGGCCAGCATTGATTGTGAACAGGACGCCGCCAACGGCACCGATGATAAACGCCGCGATGGTCAGCCACATGCCGATCCCCCACCCAGCATCAACACCGAGGTCGTTGAGCTCCTGAAGGTTGGCCGAGACCGACTGGCCGGTCCCTTCCTCTTCGAAGACAAACATCATGAGGATGACGGCGATAACACCGATCGCTCCGCCCACAATTGCGAGGATGCCAGCGCGCTTGACCTGGCCGGCAGTGGGCTTGAAGTAAGCGCCGAGCACTCCTGCAACAAGAAGAACGAAAGCGACGATGAGGAGAACGCCAGCAATCGTACGACCGCCACCGAAGGCGGCGCCAAAGATCGACTGGGATTCGCTCTGTCCGTATGCGCTTGCCTGAACAAACGGAAGCGCACATCCAATGATGGCGAGCAACGCTGCCGCACACGCCACGATCATGCCCGGAAGAAGTTTGCTCTTCAGCTGGCTAACCGGAGGGTTGTAGTTCTGCTGGTGGCCGTAGCCGGGTCCTGTAGTCATAGGACCAACGTACCTTGAAGAAACCTGGGATTGTAGATCGTTCAGGGGTAAATCTCCCCATGACTCCCCCGCTCAGGTAACCAATACTTCCTTCACATAACCGGGAACAACAATACTCGCAGTAGCGACCTTCCCACGTGCGTCGCACCTGCGCGGAGCCCCTGGTCTCCAACCCGAGAGACTTGCTAACCCTCAATGCCATTCGGGCCATGGCCAGGGGATACTCCCGGCAATTAGCGCGCCCGCCTGCTGGTTTTTAATCCGGGGATGGAAAGGAAGCGGGCCAGCTCTCGGTGGTGTGTTTAAATGGCGGATGCGACCAAGCCGGGCCGTGTCCCGCCTGTACCTGATATTCCGGCGAATGGTCGTAAGCAGGCTGCTGTTGGCTATAGGAGAATCTCTGCGGCTGGGGATACTGCGAATACGGGTTTGGGGTTACCGGTACCCGTCTCAATGGCCTTGAGGCGATGATAAACATGACGGCGACAATGCCGCCCGCGACAAAGCCGCCAAGAGTCAGCCAGGCTCCGATCGAGAATCCAGCGTCTCCTCCCCTGTCCCGAACCTGCGACAGATATTTGGCCAGCCCAGTATCCGTTCCCGATACCGTGCTGACGAATATGACGATGAGAATCGCAATTGTTCCCATGATTGCGCCGATGAGAGACGCTACTCCCGTTCTTACGAGCCTGGACTGGGTGGGTCAACTATAGCCAATGAGGAGAGGGAACGGCATAAGCAGCGCTCCCATCCAGAAGATCGTTCTGGGAAGAGACCCATCACCCGTAAAGACCGTATCCATGATCGATTCGGTTACGTCTGTCCTGCCTGCACCCGGCACGGAGTAGAACGGCGCCGCCCATCCACTAAACACAAGGATGAGAACAACAAAGGAAGCAACGATCCACGGGATCAGTTTCTTCTTAGGATTGGCTACTGACCGGCTGTCGTACACGTTCCCGAATCCGGATGCGGTGTTCATGGCACCAACGTACTGAGAGGGCACCACCGTCGAGAAGGGCTAGCGCGGACATGCCTCCACACCTTCCACGTACCGCTAAGTTCCCAGGGTTCATTGCCTACACGTCACTCAGCTTCATGAGCCTCAAAGCCGTTCGTGAGGCTCACTGCCTTTCATTCGCCTCACTGCCTTTCATTAGCTTCACGCCCTTTCAAGAGACTCGTAGCCTTCCCGTCCTTCTTCACCCCGCAACCCTGAACGCTCCGGGTAGCGCAAGCGTTGCCTGTTCAAAGCGTATTTAGGGCAGTATTTCTTACTGGTCCCTACGCCAAGCTTTCCATTCCGCCCCGCAAGCATCCATTCAAAGAACTAGCCGGGCCAACAAAGATTTCGTTGGCCTTCATCGGCCCGGCGAGGTTCAGTAGAAGTTCATTGACAACAGGTGAGGCTACTCCCACCGTCACATTGTCGGTTTCTCTACGAGATGGTCAGCTACTGCTCCCGACATAAACTCAGCGTTACCCCGCAATCGCGGTTCAGCACTTGTCTCTGCGGAAGATCAGCACTTATCCGTAAGGGTTTTGCTGGTATGGCTGGTACGGGTTGGGCGGAACCTGACCGTAACCTGCGTTGTAGGCGCGGATGCTCCTGCGGTAGCTGGAGACAACAAAGCACATGACGATGGCGAGGAGGAAGGTGAGAACGCTGGCACCGGCAAAGACCCAGGCGCCGAATTCGTATCCTGCCCTTGGATCCAAATCGGCAAGCTCCATGAATGTCGTTCCGTCTTCAAAGCCTGCCGTGAAGATTGCAAGGAGGGAGAATCCGCCGGCAACTAGGGAGGCGAGGACAAAGATGACCCGGAAAATAGTGGCGGCTACGTTTCGAGCACTCGCGTAGATGATCCACGCTGACAGCAGGGAAAGGACTAAGCCTGCTCCAACAACAATGGCATCGAGTTGGAGTGCCTCAAGATTGGGGTGGGTGACGAACTCGTAGTAGGTGAAGGTCTCGTATGAGTCTGAGTAGTACGGGAAAACAAAGAAAGCGACAGTAGCTAGGGCCACTGCGACCGTGGTCAGGAGAGCAACAACAAGGATTGAGCTCTTGGACGATACCGGGGGCTGACCGTATGCGTACGGATACTGATTGCTCATGACTTCACCGTACGGAGCACAAGCACGCGACGCCAGACCAGAATCGGGTTCTGCTCCCCCACTACTCAGCGGAACTATTTCCTGCACGCGAAGATGCCCCGGCGCGAGCCGGGGCATCCTGCAACAACGTTGATCGGAAAGATCTGGTGATCTAGGCGGGGAAGGTCTTCACGAGCTTCTCCACGAACCGAGCGGTGTCTTCCCAGTCATCGACTGCCACCGTCTTACACCCGAGCGCGACAACCGGGTAGTCATTGCCACCCGGGTCGAGACGGTCACCGACGAACAGCATGTCGTCGAACGCCACTCCCGTGTATTCGGCGAGGCGGGTAATCCCGAAAGCCTTGTCGACGCCGGTCGCGGTGATATCGATCGAGGTGGATCCGCCGGAGCGGACCTCGAGTTCCGGCAGGTCGGCGGCAACAGCATCACGCAGAGCCTCCTTCTTTGACCCGTCCGGGTCCCAGGCTCTCTTTGCTTCGATGGGAGCCTGCTGCCCAAGGGCAGAGAAGGTGATCTGCGAGCCGCGATCTTCGATGACGTCGCCCCACGTCTCCTCTTCCCAGAAGCCGAGGTCTTCGGCTCGCTCGCGAAGGGAGGCGATGGCGCTGTCGCGCTCATCCTCGGAGAGGTCGTGCGCGTAGATCGTTGTCCACACCCCATCCTGGAAACGCAGGTATCGCGTTCCGCAGGTTGGCATGAGGTGGAGATGCTCGAGGGCCTGGTGGCCCGCCTTCAGGTGGTTGAGAACCTGTCGCTCGAACTGTTCGACGTTACCTCCGGAAATGATGCAGACATCTGCACAGTCCAGAAGTTCAACTAGTGCCAAAGCCATCCGTTCAGGGATCGGGGACTTCGAGGGTGCAAGAGTGTCGTCTAGGTCAAAAGCGACGAGTCGATAATGGGAGCTCAATGAGTTTTATTCAGCTTTCTTGTCTTCTTTGTTGACGTGCTCAAGGAACACGCGGACGAGGCCCAGGAGCACCATGCCGATGGCAAGACGGTAGGCGAAGTGGATGATCGCGGTAATGATACCCATCGCGCCCGGGCCGTAGTCGGCAGTGATGATCGTCAGGAGATCAAAGAGAGCGTAGCCCGCGAAGATGCCGAAAGCAACGAGCGCGAGAAGCATGATGTTCTTTAGGAGCGTCGGAGTGGCGCGGGTCGCGAAGCTCGTGGAGAACAGTGCACCGAAGCCACCGGACTGCTGTCCAAAACCACCGGGCTGCTGGCCGTATGGCTGCTGCTGTCCGTATCCGGGCTGGGGTGCCGAGTAAGCCGAGGGTGCGTAACCGTCCTGCGGCGGCTGGTTGTTGTTCTGCTGGAAATTGTTCTGTCCGTAGTTGGGGCCCTGCGGGCCTCCGGGTTGCTGCGACATGTTTACATCCTTTCATGTGTCGTGACCGAGCGTACCGGAAAAACCAGTGATCGTCGGCTCATCATCACATTATTCTTCAAGTACACGGTTCACACCGTTATGCGCCACTGGGTAGTGGTCACCATATGAGATCTTAAATAGTTCCGTTCACCGTGCAACTTTTCACTGGAACTATGTGTTCACACTGGTTTTTAAACAGATAAGGACTTATGCCGTGATTCTTACTAGCCACGCTGGCTCTCTTCCCAGGACCGCACGCCTCATTGAAGCCAATCAGGAGGACATGGGGGTGAACGACCCGGCTGGCTATGCCACGGTACTAGCCGAGGATGTAGCCGTCGTCGTTGCTCAGCAGCGCGAGATCGGCATCGACATCGTGAACGATGGCGAGTACGGCAAGTACATGTCGAAGTCCTCCGACTTCGGTGCCTGGTGGTCCTACTCCTTCGCACGCACGCAGGGACTGGAGATTATCGAGGAAAACCAGGACTGGCTCACCAAGAAGCACCACTCCACCCCCGATGACATTCAACTCGCTGGCTTTGCTGAACGCCGCGACATGAACCGGTTTCCGGGCGCCTACTTTGGCCCGGATGCGACGGTGGAGATGGGAGACTCCCGCGGAGTCTTCCCCACCGCCACCGGTCCCCTCGCTTTCATCGGCCAGGAAGCCGTGAACGCCGATGCCAAGAACCTGGTTCAGGCACTGGAACTCCAGGACCGCCCGGCCAACACCGGATTCATCACCGCCATCGCTCCCGGTTCCGCCGCCCGAGTTTCCAACGCCTACTACAGTTCCGAAGAGGACTTCATCAAGGCCTGGATCCCGGTGCTCCGCGAGGAATACAAGGCAATCCTTGATGCTGGGCTTCTCCTCCAGATTGACGATCCTTCTCTCGCTGAGTCCTACGACCAGATCACCCCGCAGATCGACCCGAAGGACTACGTGCGCTTTATCCGCACCCGCGTTGATGCCGTCAACGAGGCCCTCGAGGGCCTCGACCGATCCCGTGTGCGTTACCACCTGTGCTGGGGTTCCTGGCACGGCCCGCACACCACCGATATCGAGTTCGAGAACATCGCCGACGCCATGCTGGACATCGATGTCGCCCAGTACACGTTTGAGGCCGGTAACGTTCGCCATGAACACGAGTGGCGTGTCTGGGAGAGCCGTGATCTGGGCGGCCGCAAGATTCTTCCCGGCGTTGTCTCCCACGCAACCAACGTTGTTGAGCATCCCCAGCTCGTAGCCGACCGTCTCGTCCGCTTCGCCCGTCTCGTTGGTGCCGAGAACGTCATCGGTTCGTCCGACTGTGGCTTCGGCGGCCGTATCCACCCCGAGATCGCCTGGGCCAAGCTCGATGCCCTCGTTCAGGGCGCACAGCTCGCCAACGAACAGCTCTAAACCAAGAACGAGCATCGACCGAACTACGGCTGTGAAACCTCAACAACGCTAAGAACTACGTAGTTCTCAACCGATACCGGGCTGGTCGCAAGATCAGCCCGGTATTCCATTCCCGTTTGCTGGGTCCACATATCGGGATCGACCCATGGCAATCTCCCGGCACGCCACGACAGATTGTGACCCCCACTTGGCCTAGTCCGGATCCTGGCTCCCACGCAGGCTTGGTCCGGTTCCTAGCCCGCGGCGCTTGTCTTTATCGCTCGGCCGAGTAGCACCAGCTCTTAACGCACAGCTGAGTGGCGCCGAATCTTGGCCAGGCACCACAACAAAGGTTCAGGTCCACATGAAACTGATCTCCCAGAGATCGGTGCTGACAGAGATCCGTGCTGATCTCCCAGGACCCGGTTATCAGGAACTATCGGTTCCATCAGGATTCATCGGCAAAACAGCCACTGATTTCTCTGAATCTGTCAGTCGGGACGCTTGGGGAGCAGTTCATTCATTACACTGGCGGATACACGCTATTTCTATAAGGAGCATCATGCCAACACCTCATATCAACGCTGCCGATGGTGCGTTTGCACCGGCTGTTCTTATGCCGGGAGATCCCCGCAGGGCTGAGCGGATTGCCAATCTGCTGATGCCGGATGCTGAGAAGGTCTCTGACGTACGCGGAATCGGCGCTTTCACCGGTGAGTACAACGGCAAGCCACTGTCGGTTATGGCATCCGGCATGGGACAGCCCTCGCTCTCCATCTACGCAACAGAGCTCTTCACGCACTACGGCGTTAAGCGGATCATTCGCGTTGGAACCTGCGGCGGCATGGCAACCTCAGCAAAGGTCGGTGACGTTGTTGTCGCCATGTCAGCACACACGGACTCGTCAATGTTCAACCTGGTCCCGGGCGTCAATCTCGCCCCCACAGCGTCCTGGAACCTTCTCTCTGCAGCTATCGCCGCAGCGGATGACTCCATGAACCTTCACGTTGGCCCGGTTGCTTCTCGTGACCGCTTCTACGGCAACGACCCTGACGGCGTTAAGACTCTCGCGGATCTGGGAACCCTGGGTGTCGAGATGGAGACTGCGGCCCTTTACATGCTGGCAGCCCAGCACAACGCCGAAGCACTCACTGTTCTTACGGTCTCAGACCACCTGTTCGACACCTCGGGTGACATGACAGCGGAAGAACGCGAGCACAAGTTTGAGGGTGCTCTTAAGCTCGCGGTAGCTGCCGCGCACTGCTGATATCAGCCACCTGGCTCATCGATGCCGACAGTGTCTCCACCTGCTCATCGCTCAAGCGGGTGGAGACCAAGTCGGCCGTACGGTAGCGAATAGCCTCACTACGGTCGACCGTTGCTGCACCTCGCTCGGTCACGGCAATGACAGCACTGGCTTCAGTCTCGCTGTCGGCGCTAAGTCCAGTTTCCGTGACAATAACAAATCCGCGCTCCCGTAGTGCGTCGATAAGAACTCTGGTGGCCTGCTCGAGCAGACCCAGTTCGCGTGACAGGTCCTCAATATCCGTTACGCCACCGCGAATAAGAACAAGTGCCCGTCGCTCCGATGGAGTGACCTCAAGAGCTTCCTCAACAGCACGATCCAGGCGCTGATCAATACTGCGAGCCTCTTCGATTCGGTCGAGTAGCTCAACACTGAAAAGTAGGCGATCTGTTGGCTCATGTCCACGGAGAGCCTCCAGAACACCGCTCCCGGCTTGTTCAGACACGGAAGCGGGCATCGAATCGTCTACATCTGTAGCTGGCCCACCTGGACCAGCTAATGATTCAGCAGTCGATGATTCAGCTGAAGCTGAAACCGGCTCACTCCGGACCGCGGCCGATTCAGTCGGTACTGCATTCGATTCACCCCTGCCACCAGAAGACCGATCATTCGGTCGCTCGTTATCACTGTCATCAAACGTTCTGTCCATGGGGTTGTTATGTGTGCCCTCCTCGGCACCAGCTACGTTCATAAGACTCGAGGTACCAACATTCGACGTACCTTCGACAGGAAGGTTGGTTCCCGTTGCCCCGCCGCCTTGCTTCTTCGCCGCGCCGTTGCTCATGGGTGTTGGGTCCGCTTTGTCCATCACTCCATCTCAACGCATCATCCTGACAGTTTGTTCCAGAAAGCTGTGGGAATAAGCTGGGAGTCAAGCCTTTAAAGGAGGGCGCCTTGAGCAATGCGAGTGATCTTTCTGCAGCGACAGAGGACTATCTCAAGTACATTTGGTCAGCCACAGAATGGTCTAATACCCCAGTCACAACAAGCCGATTGGCACGGGACATGGGACTATCTCCCTCAACCGTGTCCGAGTCGATTGCCAAGCTGACGAAGGATGGCCTGGTCGAGCATGAGAAGTATCGTTCCATCCGGCTGTCGCCGGATGGCAAGCGCCACGCGCTTGCCATGGTCAGAGCACACCGCCTTATCGAAACCTTCCTGCACGACGAGCTCGGCTACACCTGGGACGAGGTGCACGATGAAGCGGAGGACCTGGAACACGCAGTATCAATTCGATTTATCGACGCCATCGACGAGCTCCTTGGCTACCCCGACTACGATCCACACGGCGATCCAATCCCATCAAAGGACGGGATCCTCCCCGAGGTCCTCGCTATTCTCGTAGCCGAGGCACCTACCGGGGAAGCCCGCGTACACCGCATTGCCGACTCGGACCCGGAAGCCCTACGCCTAGCTTCAGAACTGGGCCTTCGTCCGGGAGAGACAATCATCATCGCAGAAGGCACTCTCACCGTGGGAGGCAAAGAGAGGCCCCTCGATCCGTTTGCCTCAATCCTGTGGGTTACTCACGACCACAGCAGGGTGACCGATGACAGTGACAGGGTGGCACATGACAACCACCACAAGGCTAAATCAGAGGGCACGGGCTCTTAGAGCATTGACGGATCTATACTGGCTCTCGTATTCGACCGAAAGGCTTTGACCATGATGTCCCGCGTTCTCCTCTTCTACTGCTTCACTCCCCTAGCTGACCCGGATGCTATCCGGCTCTGGCAGAAGGAACTGTGCGAGCGGCTAGGACTGCGCGGCCGGATCCTTGTTTCCAAGCATGGAATCAATGCCACCGTGGGCGGCGAACTCAAGGCCTGCAAGCAGTACGTGAAGAACCTGAAGTCCTACGAGCCGTTCAAGAATGTCGACATGAAGTGGTCCGAAGGCACGGGACTCGATGAAAACGGCCTGTCCCGCGACTTCCCACGGCTCTCAGTGAAGGCCCGCCCAGAGATCGTCTCCTTCGGAGCACCAGAGGAACTCGAGGTCGACGAAAGCGGTGTTGTTGGCGGCGGCATCCACGTTCGCCCCCATGAAGTCGAAGGGCTGATTGCCGAGCACCCGGACCTGGTGTTCTTTGATGGCAGGAACCGAGTAGAAGCTGAGATCGGCCGCTTCGACGGAGCGATTGTTCCCGAGACGGAAACAACCCACGATTTCCTCAAGCTCTTGGACGCGGGCGTTTACGACCACCTCAAGGACACTCCGATCCTTACCTACTGCACGGGCGGTATTCGCTGCGAAGTTCTCTCCGCCCTTATGATCAAGCGGGGCTTCACGCAGGTCTACCAGCTCTCCGGCGGCATCGTTCGTTACGGAGAAGAGTTTGGTAACGAAGGCCGGTGGAAGGGCTCACTGACAGTATTCGACGACCGCGAAGCCATGACCTTCGGACCCGACACAGAGATCATTGGTGTCTGCTACGGCTGTGGCAGCCCCGCCGGTGCCCTCCACAACTGCGAAGACGACTCCTGCGTACGCCGCCTCGTCACCTGCGAGGACTGCTGGGACAGGCCCGTATTCTGCTCCGATCACGCAACGGTCTCGGTTTAAGCTACAGGACGGTCTGAGATCCAAGCCGGTCCGGGATCAGGTCGGTGTAAGTTCAGCTCGGTCTAATATTCGTCGCAAAGTTCTCGAATTCTAAAAGAATGGCTACCTTGAGGAACTTTCCTCAAGGTAGCCATTCTCTTTGTCCGTTCTCTGGGCCCCGCGTAGCGGGCCCCGGCGGCTTACTTGTGGTGGTGGCGCTTCATGGACTTGGCCGCCGATAGCGGGCCGGTCCTGGCGTTCTTTGAGAAGTCGGAGATATCGCCAACGATAAGGTTGTGGCTCCTGCCCCACAGCAAGTACTTCGTTCCAAGGTTGACCATCGAGGAGAGCCTGTTGCGGCCTCCCATGAGGGTGGCGATATGGACGGAGTTCCAGATCATCCAGGCAGTAAAGCCCTTGAGATTCGGAATTCCAGCAACTTCGGCAACAGCATCAGCACGGCCGATGGTGGCAAGGATGCCAAGATCCTTGTACTTGAACGGGCCCGGGTCTCCCCCGCCCTCGACAAGGCCATCAATCACCTTGGCAACATGGGTTCCGGTCTGCTTGGCGGGCTGAGCCAACTGAGGTAGCGGACCATCGTTGATCGCCGCAACGTCACCAACGGCAAAGACATTGGGGAGGTCATTGACACGGAGGCGATCAGATACTGGGATACGGCCGCCGCGGACCTGCGGGACGTTCCATTTGGACACTGAGCTAGGTACAGAAACACCGGAAGCCCACAGAACAGCTGCCGCCGGCATCCATTCCTCTGCTTCGCTACCGTCGGTGGCCTTGAGGAGAACTCCGTCTGCCTTTACTTCCTTCACCGACTGGGAAAGGTGGACATTCACTCCACGCTTGCGAAGCTCATCCGCGGTGTAGGTGGAGGACGATTCGGAGAACGCCCCAAGGACCTTGTCCGCCATGTCCACCAGCATGATTTCGAGAGTATCGGGATCAAGCTCGGGGTAAAGGACCGGGAGGTCCTTCTGCTTCATCTCGGCAATAGCACCCGCGGTTTCAACACCGGTGGGACCACCACCGACAATCATGATTCGAACCTTTTCACCAGCGCGCTTCGTGGCAGCATCAAGAAGCCCGTTAAGACGGTCGCGAACATCGATGGCCTCTTGGCGGGTGTACAGTGGGAGAGAGTGCTCCTCAGCACCGGGGATTCCAAAGAAGTTGGCAGAGACACCGGTGCCAATGACCAGGTAGTCGTAGCGCAGCGACCGACCATCATCAAGCGTAATGGTCTGCTCGGTGTGGTCCATGGACTCCACGGAGCCAAGCTCAACGCGGAGATTGTCCTGACCGCGACGCACTGCGCGCAGGAAGTACGTAACGTCACCCGGGTTCAGGGTCGATGTAGCAACCTGGTAAAGCAGTGGCTGGAAGGTCGAGTACGGGTTGCGATCGATAAGGGTGACTCGCACATTGGATTTGCGCAGGCCACGAGCGGCAGCAATCCCGGCGAAGCCGCCGCCGACAATAACAACGTGCGGCTGTGATTCAAAATCAGCGTTCATGACACCCACGCTAGTGAATAACTTAAAGACTGAACAGGGTGGAACCCTGGGACAATCGACACCAAAAGTTGGGACTTTCTTCCCAAGTTTTACTGTTCCGCGAAATATCAACGAAAGGTTAATGTTGCGTAAATCAACCCGGTTTCCACTTCAATCTTAATGCGACAAACACCACTTGCCGCTACGCGGTGCTTTTCCCATCTTTTACTCAGGTGAGGGGGCGCTCCCCCTCGAGTCAGGACCCCGGGTGAAGCAACCGTCCAAGTATACTTCTCTTGCACTTTTCGCGCATTCGCGCAGTTATCCTAAGGACCTGAGCGCGCACATTCAGCCCGCTAGCCGGCTCTCGCGGACAGTCTCGAGCGCACTCTCCCTGCGCGAATCAAGACTGTCAGAAACAGGGAACAACCCTAGCAGGTGGCTTACACCGACCCCTCAACGGACCAATTTATTCTCTCAACGGCGCAATCTCTCGGATTACGCAAGCCGCTAATCTAGATCGCACATCAGAACGTCGCACGAACGGGATTGCGTTGTGAAGCTTCCGTTCACATAACCTCAGCCGTGTACTTTAGCAATTCTTGTCTCCTCGGGAACTTCGCAGTTCGGAATTCTCAGGTTTGGTTTGCCTGCCATTCAACTAAAGCTGATAAAAATGATCGGTGCGACCGCGCAATCCGGTAGCATCCCTGATTCTTTAGGGTCAGGTTCCCTTGCTCGGAAAGGCGGTGCCTCATGTCGATTCTTCACCTGACTGATCTTCATCTCCTTGCCGATCGCGCCCTTCATCACGGCCTCGTTCCAACATCGGATCACTTGGAAAGAGTTCTGGAGGATGCCTCTCGGGGCCGCAGATGCAGAGCAATTGTTGTCTCGGGAGATGTTTCAGCAGATGGCTCGGTAAGCTCCTACCAGTTCGCACGGGATGCTGTTGGCGAGCTGGCCAAGGCATGGAGCGCGCCGGTTGTCTGGGCGGCGGGTGAGAGCGATAATCGCGCCGCCATGAGATCCGTCTTCAAGCTTCCCGGCAGCGGCATGCAACCCATCGAGTACTACGCGGACATTGGCGAGCTCCGGATCATCGTGGCGGACACGACCGTTCTCGGTTCTACGTGGGGCAAGATCGGCAACCGCATTGTCGGCCTCAAGCAGGCATTGTCATGCCCGCGGGAACTGCCCGCCGGGGAACGAAAGACCATGCTTGTGCTCCACCATCCGCTTGCTCCTCCCCCAACGCTCAAGTACGCGGCATCGGCACTGGATGATGCTCCAGCGGTTGCCCAGATGCTCAGCAAGCTGGAGGCAAAGCCAGAGGTTGTTCTTTGCGGCCACTACAGGGTGGGGATGATGGCGGTGGCGGCAGGCATACCCGTCATTGTTGGTCCAGCGGTTTCGGGTGAGACCTCGCTCGACCGAGGACCCTCGTGGGATACGGCAACCATCCGCGCCAGCTACGGCATCATCAATCTTTCTGACAGCCATGTCGATGCCACGTCCACCCCGGTAAGCGTTGAAAACGAAGGTGCCGAGGTCTATTCTTTCCCTCCGGCTGAAGCCTCAAAAACCACACAGGCCAACAGTCGTCCATCCTGGTCCGTTGAGACCGGGCTGCGCTGGTGCGGGCAAGGAAGCGAGCACCTGTCTTAGGTGACAGGTGCTCGCACACAGAAATAGGAACCAACAGGGAAAATTAAAAACTAGACATGGACGACTAATCGGACCCGCAGTTGGTCAACCAGGCGAGTTAGGGCTGGGATGACCAAACGGTTGGGCCGACAGTCATCAGTAACCGCCGAGTTTAGCTACCGAGAATACGTGCCGGACCATGACGGTCCTCAAACTGATTAACAGCGGCAAGAACGCGTTCCCGGTAGTCCGCATTAATCTGATCGAGCTGACGATAGGGAACAGTCCTATCTGGAAGCGAAGCACCGAGCAGGGCTCCTGCCATGGCACCAACATAGGAACTGGCTCCCCCAGTCTGCGCCACGTTGCAAAGTCCAACGAAGGGGTTATCCCGGTAGAGCAGTGCAACGAGAATAGCGGCAGGTACTGCCTCGTGGACCGAGGTGGAAAGACCAATTGAATGCTTCAGGTACGGCGTCAGCGCCTTCTCATCCATCTTCTTGGTCTTGTCCCGCCCTTCGAGAACTCTGGCAATGACGGAGGAAGCGGGAGTCCGCGCACCGATTGCCCGAGTCTGGGCTACCGAAGCCAGAGACGAATCCACCGCATCCCAGATGGAAGCACCATCGATAATGGAGCTCACCGTTAGGGCGAGAAGCGCAGAACCTTCCCACTGGGAAGTCGTACCGTCGACACTCGAGATAAACGCCGCTACCTCGGTAAGCAGGAGGGTATCGTCCCGCTTCGAAGACCGGGTCATCCCAATAAGGAGTGCTTCTGGGAGAGCATCCCCTGCATATCCACGGTGCACGCCCTGACTGCGCATCGGGATATTCTTCAGATCCGTGCCGGCAACTGATTCAGCGCCCTCAATGACCTGAGTGAGACGATTTGCACGTGCACTGGGCTCTGCGTCGACATCCGCGTCCGACGGTGCGGCAGGCTTCGACTCCATTTCAGAGTCCGAATCCAATTCAGATTCTGAATCGTCAGTCAGCAGTCTGCTCAAGCTTTCTTCGAAACCATCACCTGCTACCGCGAGCTGAGTTGACAGGGAAAGGAAGTCATCAGTGACGTTTGTGGGCAGACCCGTTTCTCGACCGGGCCAGAACGGGTGAGTATCACTGGCAGCTCCCACGCCACCAATCATCCCGTATGCCTCTTTGGCCTCCTTGGCAGTGAGCCACTCCGTGGGCATGCCAATGCAGTCCCCCATCAAATACCCAAGGGCAGCACCCTGCGCTCGTTTAAGTTCATCAGACATTGTGTTCCCGCTTTCTTCCAGCATTCATAATCTGAAGGTAGCAATGACATTCTGGTTACAAAGTCGATATCCAAATCATCGGAGTGTCGCTCCACACAACCACAGCCTATTCAGCTTTCCTAATCACCATAATCAGGACATTTCCCGCGGGAGCACGCATTTTGCGGTCCAGTTGAAAAGATCCGCTCCCCCAATAAGGGTTAACGTAACCCGCGCGGACAGCATCAGGACTGATCGCGGGAGCCACGATAGAAGCGGTAGTTCTTCCCGGAACAGATACTGATCATAGACACAGATCAGACAGACACAGATCAGTCGCGTTGCGATGGGCGCTAAGCCAATACTCGTGCGGCACGGTCCTCTCACCTCTCCGCATCATCAACTACCTTTCCCGCGGCGCACCCGCACCGACGGTTGAAGATTATGACCTCCGCCCCGTGGCTGACAGACTCGTCTACAACTCGATTCAGGTCACACACACCTACGCCCAGGAGCGCGAAGCAATTGCCACAGTATGCCCAGAAGTTATCTCCGCTTTCACGTGGGACGAAGACGCGGAAGAGGTTATTCATGAAGGTGATGTACCGCCGCTCCCCTAGGCAGATTTCCACCAAGCAGATAATCACCGAGAAATAGCACGAAGCTCGTTGCGCCACATTGCACTATCTCAACCGCCGCGATATCAATTACGTTCCCAACGGTGATCTGGTTCGCTCGCGCGGACAATTGCATTCGTTCCCGCGCGTTATTCGATCCGTTCCCGCAGGTTATCCGAAACCTCCGCAACCACTACTGGCTGCGCGCACCACAAGCGGAGCCCGAGCGGTGCACCCTATTCGTGGCGGCAGCGCGGACATCCAGTAACGCCCAAGCGAGCATCGAGTAGACACTCGGCGCACATATCGTAGGGAAACCCCTACTCGCTAACTCATTTTTAGAGAACATCGAAATAGCAGTGTTTCATAGAACCATTCACCGTTCAGATTTGCGTGGCGCAACAGGATCCAGCTTCACCGAGAAGCTCTGCGAAATGTACGCACCGTGTTCGATTTGATCTGCGCGCCACTACGGCCGCCAGCCGCTACGATTTCTTCGGTGCCAAGAATTCAGCACTCGAGATAGAGACACGATATGCCGTTAAGTTTTCCGCCCGACGTCTGAGAGCCCTTCTCGCCGAAGTACCGTAAAAACAGGAAATAGCCACGTTGGGCTACTGCCGCTGACGAGGGTAAGGTTTCACACGGCGTGCACCAATACACGCTGACGTGACCACAGCGAGGAGTACGGATTGAAATCTCGATGGCACAGGCTAACGCAGTTCGCATCCTCGTGGTGGGTTCCCGCCATCATCATCTTCGTGGGTGGCGCTCTCGGGACTGCTAGTCGACAAGCAGTCACAATGGCCATACCCGGCTCCGAGCAGTTGCTATCTTTACTCCTCATCAATGTGACAGGAGCATTCCTGCTTGGCATGCTCCTTGAGTGGTTACAGCGGACAGATGCTCTCAATGCTCATCTCCAGAGAATCCGGCTCTTTTTCGGCACCGGCTTCCTCGGGTGTTTCACAACCTACAGCACGTTTGCCGTCACGAACGCTCAACTCATCGATAACGGGGATGTTCCCAAGGCGATCGCCTATGGCCTTCTCACAGTCATAACAGGCTTCCTAGCCGCAGCCATCGGCATGGCTATAGCTTCAAAGATCTCTCCCACTGAGGAACCACACTCATGAACCCACTCCTGTTCCTCAGCCTGTCGGTAGCCGGCGGCCTGGGTGGTGTTGCCCGCTTTACCCTGGACAAGTTCATCAGTGCCAGAACATCGTCCTCCACCCCGTGGGGCACGTTCTTCATTAACCTCTCAGGATCATTACTGCTCGGTATCCTCACCGGGCTAACAATTAGCCAATCCCTGTCACCCCAGCTCCAGATCATCATCGGAACCGGATTCCTTGGCGGGTACACCACGTTCTCCACAGCAAGCTGCGATGCAGTATTCCTTGTCCGTCAGTCCGAGAACCGGATTGCCGCAGCCTACGCGTTCGGCACACTCATTCTCTCGACTGTTTTAGCCGCACTGGGGCTCTGGCTGGGTTCCAGCCTGACAGGATCCATCTAAAGACCAGTTCGGCGATCCTGATGCCATACATCGCCTCCCAATAGCACGTGGCACTTCTGGATCGAGCCACTTTTTATAAAGCAAGAATCAGCGATACCCGTCGGGATTCATGCTCTGCCAGCGCCACGTATCCTCGCACATTTCAGCGACCGTTCGACCAGCTGACCATCCGAGTTCGTCTCTCGCCCGCGTCGCATCCGCCCAAACTTCGGTCAGATCACCTGCACGCCTCTGGCCATTGGCCAATGGCATAAGGTACAGCGGTTCCAGAAGCGGCTTCAAAAGCATGACGGGTTCGAGGACGGCGACAGACTCGTCCCGGCCCAAGTTTTCTACGCCTTCTCTTTTACATCTTCATGAGCCATACACTGAAGCACTTACGGAGACCTTTGGCAAAACCCCTACCCTGCTGAATATCCAAATCCCGTGTAACAGGTCTCATGCAGTGTGGGACTCTGTGAAGCTGGCACCGCCGATCACGTTGACTTTCATGCAACAGCCTTTTTCGAGAACGTGACACCCGACAGCAACTGACGCTTCAGAGATTCTGTTACTTCCGGCTCAGCCTCGCTCAGTTGGAGATCAAGCTCTCGCTACGCATTGAGCAGCATCGCCTTTCCCCGACATCGCTCCCCTACGCTGCGCTTTGGATAGCCCCATCGAAAAGCCGAGAACTAACCCAACTGTCACCCACACAACAGGAAAATCTTCAAGATGATCGATAGACGCGTGGACAGCTAGAGAGGTCCAAGCGGCCGCGGCAATCAGGCTTTGATCACGGGGACCTCGAGTCACCAACAATAGACCCAACACAAAGATTGCACCCAGGAGCAGAAGCCCAATCGCTCCGAGCTCAGCAGCTACTTGAAGCACTATTGAGTGCACCGCTGCAAGATCGGGAGTGGAGGATGCCAACTCAGATGACTCGGTGAATGTTCCCGGACCTGCACCTGCTATCGGATTCGCTCGCCACAGTGCCAAAGCATCTGACCATAGCGTGTGGCGAGCACTGCTGAGGCTATCGTCTGCCGAAAGCCATGGAGACCAACTCTCACGTATCCCGAGAGTAATGACAGCAATAGCCGCCATTTCCGCCACGAATATCCCAGCTCCCACAAGCAACCATCGAGGCGGACCAGAACACTTGCGAATCGCCCAAAACGACACGACCAGAAGCGGAATAAGAAGCGCTATCGCCGCCTGAGATCCAAGGGCAAGAAGTGTCCCGATCAGAAAGAGCCCAACGATGAGAATTTGTTGTGATGGAGCTCTTTGACGCGATGGGACAGCTGTATCCTGTTCGTTCTCCTCTGTACCAACTGAACGAATACGTTGTCGGCCGATAATGCCAAGACTTGCCAGTGCCACAAGTTGCACACCTACGGCCGCACTTGCATTCGCGTAGATGGGCGTGGCGAGAATTGCTAGTGCTAGCGCCACGAACGCAAGCTCGAGCGTACGACCATCTGTCCACCGAAGTGCCAGAACCTGCCCCAGCAGTATTCCTCCGATAAGCACGACGGGCACCACAACATATGGGGATGTGACAGCTGGGGGTTTACCACTCAGGAGCGAGACTGAAGTTAGCCATACAAGCCAGACCCCGACGTACAAATAGAATGCGATCTCAAGTTTGGAAGGACTGTATTTTACTTTGCCCCTAGGAAACTGCTTCACGTTCGAGAGCATGTAAGCTACCTACGAGCAATCATTTCTTGAAGGCGGGGAAGAATATCCTCAAGGTGGGTGTCGATGGTAGTGGCCGCCTTGATAGCGGCCCCGTCTCCCCGGCGGTACGGATCGTCCACCTCATCACGTGGTCCAGTGCTGCGGTGATGCCACAGATGATCTGCAACATCGTGTAACCCAGCATCAGCAGGTATTGAAGCAACCTCCCGGGCTGCATGGCCAATAATGAATGTCTTTCGAGCAGCCGACGGCCACTCGTCAAGAATGTAGCGCCGGTGTTCACTACCCATAGCCAAGATAAGATCCGCTGACTCGACAAGTTCACGGGTGAGCTGTTGTGCCCGATGGCTGGAGGGATCAGCAGGATCTGCAACCTGGTTTGCTATTGGTGGGTCAATGGGCTGTCCCACGAGGGCATGGGTGCCAGCCGAGAGAAACTCAATGCCGCCAATCCCCGGCTTCGAGCAACCACATCCGCATATGCCGAGCGGCAAATATTTGCCGTGCATACGAAGAGCACACGGTAAGGTCCATCTCCAGTAGCTGAAGCACGCGGCTCAGTCGTGCTAGCTACACCGAGCATGGAGAATGGTTCTACTTCACGTTGCGAACCAGCTGAGATATAAGGGGCATGTAGGTCCCGCTCTGAAAGGATCGCATCCTCCTGCGCGATTGGCCAATTAATGCCCAGCCCCGGGTCAAAGAGATTCGCAACCTGAGATCTCTCGCTAGCCTCAGGGGTCCAGTGTTCAGCCAGGTGGTAGCTAAAGGTCGTGCCCGCCTCAAGAACCTGGTGAGCATTACCAACACCCTTAGGAACAAATACCGACGTGCCCGGCCCAAGTTCACGCACATGGGTTCTACCGTGGGTTGGTCCTTCGCGGAGGTCTAGCCATGCCATAAAAGCCCGGCCAGACAAAACACTGATATAGCGATCCCAGGGCTCTGCATGGAAGCCGCGCGTCGTTCCACGCTTATCAACAAAAGTGATGTTGTGTTGAACTGGGGTGAAGTCCCGAATTCCAGCCCGCGCCATTTTCTCTTGGTGCCAGTTTTCGGTAAACCATCCACTCGGATTTTGCTGAATCGCAGTATGAACGACTAGCAGGCCGTCAATGTCAGTTTTCTTGACCAGTATCTCGTTCACAGCAACTCCTCAATCGCTCAGTTCAATAGATCGAATGCTTAACTTCACTGCAAGGTCTCAATAACAATGCGGGCAATCTCTTCATGAGCATCTGCACTCATTGTTTCCCCATCACCAAGCGCTGGTTGCCCAACATCGACATAAGTGCCACCCGCAGCTTCCACACCTGCCTGAATGGACGCAGCGTGTAGCGGCGCCCAGTTCGGAACCGTCTCCTCGCTATAGACAGGTGAGATTGCAATAATCTCGGCCTCCGGTAGCGCGCTTCTCATGTCAGCAAATGTTTGAGCAGCTGTTTCTGTAATTGGAACATCTCCATCGGCCACTCCCCCGAAAATAATCACAATGTCGGGGTTATTTACTGCCACGGCTTCGACAGTGCCGCTAAAGGGAGCGCACGGTGAAGCATCACAAGCCCGAGGCGTGGTGATATAGCCACGTCCTGGCGCTGACAGGTTCGCGACGTTTTCCCATCCCAGCTGATCGCTAACTGGACCGAGCCACGTGTCAACGGGATCACCAATCGAGTTCGAGTCACCCACCACGGCAACTAGTACTTCATCCTCGATCTCGTCGCTCGAGCTACCTTCGGTGGCATCATCGGTTCGCTCTTCGCCAGTAACTGAAGTCTCATCCGAAGGAGATACTTCTGAGGAGAGTTCTTCTTCATCGACCGACGCATTAAAGGCAAACGAAGTCCTCGCCGGAATTGATGTGTCTGAGTTGGACTTAACCGATCCGATGGCAGAAATGCTAAGAACTACTGCCAACAAGCCGAGGATTAGCAATCCAGCTAATCCCCAAAAGCTCTTGTCTCGAATCCGGCTCATTCTTAACTTCCACTCCAAATGTGACAAGTGATGCGAATTGTCTCGCGCTGATTCTAACCGATGACGAATGCAACACTATCGCGTGTATGCTCACCCCTAAAGGTATTCTAAAATTGACGTGACTTTTCGATCACCTGGCTTTAACTCATAGGACGGTTATGGAACTTCAGCAGTATCTCAAGGTCTTCCGCGATTACTGGCGAAGTATTCTCGCAACACTATTCGTCGTCGTAATGGCCGCTGCCGGCTATACGCTCATGCAAGCACCGACCTATACGGCCACGGCAACCGTTTTTGTCACAGTCGAGAGTGGCGATTCGGCTGGAGAACTTTCACAAGGCGCCAGCTACGCAGAGCGACAAGTGCAGTCGTTTGTGCAAGTGGTTGAAACAGCCGCCGTTCTCGATCCAGTGATCGATGAGTTCAGCCTCGACACCACGTCTCGCTCACTAGCGGGACAAATTTCAGCCTCTTCACCAAACGCCACCTCCCTTATCGACATTACGGCCAACGGAGGTAACGCGACCGAAACAGCAGATTTGGCTAATGCCGTAGCCGCAAGTCTTGTCGTTACAGTCGACGACCTCGCTCCAACTAGTTCAAATGGGCAGGGATTGGTTAGCGCAAGTGTAATCGACCCGGCGACGGTCCCGAATACGCCTAGCGCTCCTAAACCAACAACTAATATCGCATTGGGCATCATTCTGGGATTGCTTATCGGGCTGGGCCAAGCTCTCCTAAGATCGGTGCTCGATACCCGCGTCCGCAACTCCGACGATATCGAATCCGTTACAGACAAACCCATTCTCGCGACGGTCGGCCATATCTCCAAGAACCAAGATGCTTCCGAGAAGCGTGCTCACTCCGAAGCATATAGACGTCTTCGCACCAATATCTCCTTCATGGGCTTGGGTGGCGAACGAAGCACTTCCTTCGTAATCAGCTCATCTGTACCAGGTGAAGGTAAAACACAGACATCCGTCAGCTTGGCGCGTGTACTTGCTCAAGCTGGTGAAACGGTTCTACTAATCGATGCTGATCTGAGACGTCCGCAGGTAGCAAACCGGATGCAACTCGATAGCGAGCTTGGCTTGACCGATGTACTCACCCGGCGCGGAACACTTGCTGACTTGGCAATCCCGGCTTCGACAAACCTATGGGTACTCCCTGCTGGAACCATACCGCCCAATCCTTCTGAACTACTTGGGTCCGAGGCTATGGCAAAGTTGCTTAACCTCGTCGAACGCGAGTTCGATTACGTAATTATCGACACACCCCCGGTAATACCAGTAACAGACGCCGTTATACTTGCATCCCAAACCGGTGGGATTGTACTTGTTACACGTAGTGGCATTACCCGGCGGGCCCAGTTTGGCGAATCAATTGAGATTCTCGATGCTGGCAATGCGACTGTGCTAGGTGTTGTGCTGAACGATGTTAATTTACGTTCGAAGTCCGATCGATACGGTTACTATTCCGAATACACTACTGAGGAAAGTCCTGAAGCACTCAGCGCCCGCCCAAGCTCCCAGCCGAAGCATCAAGACATCGGTGTTTAGCCGGACTGGATTAAGCATGCCAAGTATCGTGGGTGGTTATCATTATTTTTCTTTCTTCTAGATATCATGCCGTGACGGCGATGGCGCCGGAGCGTTCGTAGTCGTTCCTGGCCTGTGCCGGGGTGCGACAGGCCAGGGCTGATTGACGGCGTTGAATTCGCCTGGGTTTAGTTCCGAGCTTTCAAGCAGAGTAGGAATACTATGGCTAGGAAATATGACCCGGAACTGAAGCAACGTGCTGTGCGCATGGTTGCGGAAGCAATTCCCGACCACCCCAACCACATGTCTGCAATACGTCATGTGGCAGATTTGCAAAGCAAAGTCCCAGCCATCCTCAGACCGCCAGCTCAAGGATGAACTCCTGGTCCCCGAGATTCACCGCCTTCATGATGAAGTGCCCCAGGTTTTGTTCCGTTTGAGTAGATGGGAAAATCTGGAACATGCCGAAGAAGTTTGATCAGGAGGCGAAGGACCGAGTCGTCCGCTTGGTAGAAGATCGCATTCTGGCGGAGAATATTTCGACGCAGGAAGCATGCAAGATCGTGGCACCCAAACTGGGCGTTTCGTGGCACACAGCGAGGCAATGGACGCAGGCCGCTCGACGTGAGGGACGCGTTACTGAACGGTTGCCTGAGGACCTTGTGGCAGAGGTCGCCAAGCTGCGTCGAGAAAATCAAGAGCTGCGGGACACCAACGAGTTGTTGAAGGCCGCTTCGGCTTTTTTCGCGTCGGAACTCGACCCGAAACGTCGGAAATGATCCGGTTCATTGATGAGTATCGGAATCGTTTCTCAGTCGAGTTCATCTGCCAGACGTTAAACATCCACCGTGAAGGCGGCTTCCTTACTTCGCGCGGGTACCGCCAGTCTAAAGCCCGCGGTCTAAGCGCCCGCAGTCTTCGCGACGCTGCTCTCGTGGAGCATATTAGTGACGTTCATGCTGAAAATTACGGCGTCTACGGCGTGCGGAAGATGTGGCGCGTGCTGCAACGCCAGGGCATTGACATTGGCCGCGAGCAAACAGCCCGGCTGATGCGCAGCGCTGGTCTGTCCGGCAAGGGCAAAGGCGGAGCACCAATCACGACGCGTAAGCCCAAGGGCCCGGATCTTCGCCCAGACTTGGTAAATCGTAAATTTAGGGCTCCTGGCCCTAATCGGCTGTGGGTGGCGGACTTTACTTATGTGCGCACCAGGAAAGGGTTCGTGTACACAGCTTTTGTCACTGATGCGTACTCCCGGAGGATTGTCGGGTGGGCGCTGTCGGATTCGATGCGCACCGAAGCCTTGCCGCTACAGGCGCTCAACCAGGCGATCGTGTATACCAAGGAAACAACGGGCTTGATTCACCATTCAGACCACGGCTCACAAGGTGGATTCAATTGGTTGTCGCAACACCCTGATGAGAAAGGTGTGAGTCGATGGCTACCAAGGACTGGAGTAAGAAGACCAGTGATGCGCCTGAGAGTGTGCGGCGTCAGTGGCGTGCGGATCGGGCGTTGCGGCCTGCGATGCGTTCCCCGGGTCGGCCGGTTCCCTCACGAGCAGTGCAACGCCAGTTCTGGGGTCTAATCGCAACGGGAATCACCACTGCGGAGGCCGCCCTGGGGGTGGGGGTGTCTGTACCGGTAGGGACGAGGTGGTTCCGTCATGCTGGTGGGATGAGACCTTGGACTTTGGAGGAACCGTCGGGGCGGTATCTATCGTTTGCCGAGCGGGAGGAGATCGCGATCCTGTGGGAGAAGGAGATGGGTGTGCGTGAGATCGCCCGCCGGGTTGGACGTGATCCCTCGACGGTCTCTCGTGAGCTACGGCGTAATGCTGCCACCCGTCGTGGCGGCAAGCCCGTCTATCGGGCGGGGTGGCGCAGTGGAAAGCTCAGGAGGCCGCTAAGCGCCCGAAGACCGCCAAGCTGGTGAAGAATCCGCGTCTGCGGGAGTATGTTCAGGATCGTCTTGGCGGGAAGGTCGAGGGCGAAAACGGCCAAAGCGCTCCTGGGCCCACTACCGCTGTGTGGAAGGGACGGGCCAAGCCCCACCGAGCGGATCGTCAGTGGTTCACTGCCTGGTGTCCGGAACAGATATCGCAGCGGTTGATGATCGATTTCCCTGATGATGAGAGTATGAGAATCAGCCATGAAGCGATCTACCAGTCCTTGTATATCGAGGGGCGGGGAGCACTTAAACGTGAACTCGTTGCCGCCCTGCGGACAGGGCGGGCCCTGCGTAAACCCCGGGCTAGGAGTAAGGGCGGGTTCAACTGGTCGATGCAACACTGGGTTGTTGAAGCGATTGTAGCTGCTCGGCGAATACCTCTGCCGGGTTTCTCCAGCCGAGGACTTTGCGGGGTCTGTTATTAAGCGCGAGGGCCACCGCTTCGAGATCCTCGGCCGACCACCGCGACAAGTCAGTACCCTTCGGGAAGTACTGCCGCAGCAGACCATTGGTGTTCTCGTTCGTGGGTCGCTGCCACGGCGAGTGCGGATCGGCGAAGAACACCCTCGTGCCGGTTTCGAGGGTGAACTGCGCGTGCCCGGAGAGTTCTTTCCCACGGTCCCAGGTCAGCGTTTTGCGCAGCTGGATCGGTAGGGCCGTGACCGATGAGGCTAGCGCGGTGTTCATCGCGACAGCGCCGTAGCCTCCAAGCGCGGCCCCGTTCTTCACCACTGGTGTCTTGCCCCACCCCTCCAGCCGGGGCAGGTGTACCAGCAGCGTGGAGCGGCTGGAGCGCTCGATGAGTGTGCCGATCGCGGACCGGCCCGTGCCGATGATCAGATCGCCCTCCCAGTGCCCGGGAACTGCGCGATCAGCGGCCTCCGCCGGCCGCTTCGAGAGCACGACGTCCTCGGTAACGTGCCCCTGCGGTTTGTTCCGTGAACGCTCCCTGGGCTGGCGTAGTGCCCGCCCAGTGCGCAGGCACGCGACCAACTCCCGTTTGAGCGCGCCACGGCCCTCGATGAACAGCGACTGGTAGATCGCCTCATGACTGATACGCATAGATCTATCATCGGGGAAATCGATCTTCAACCGGTGAGAGATCTGCTCAGGACTCCAGGCCAGCGACCATCGCCGGTCAGCCCGATGCGGCTTGTTCAGCCCCTTCCACGCAGGCGGCGTCGGCCCCTCGACCACGCTCCCATCGGGACGGCGGACGGTCCCGGCAAGTCGTTCCTGCACGTATTCGCGCAACTGGTCGTTCGTGACGAGTTTCGCGGCCTTCGGGCGCCTCGCCGCCTGCTGCGCCTTCCACTGCGCCACCAACGCCCGATACTCCTGCTTCCCGCTCCGGGTGGCGGCGTTGCGGCGCAGCTCTCGGGAGATCGTGCCAGGGTCACGCCCCAGCTCGCGGGCGATCTCCCGCACGCCTTTATCTTTGGCGCGCAGCAACGCGATCTCCTCACGTTCCTCAAACGACAGGAAACGGCCGGTGGGCTCGGCCAATGAAATCGGTGGCATACCGCCAGCATGGCGAAACCAGCGGCTCCCCACCGGCACGGACACGCCCACTTTCAGAGCCGCCTCGGCCGTGTTGATACCCGTCGCGATCAGACGCCAGAACTGCCGCTGCACCGCCCGCGACGGCTCAGGCCGCCCAGGCGAGCGCATCGGCGGACGCAACGCTCGATCCGCACGCCACTGCCGCCGCGCCCCCTCAGGAACCTCGCTCGTCTTCGCAGACCAGAACTTCGTCGCCACTGCTGACCACCTCCACGGTCAAGGTGTTGCGACAACCAATTGAATCCACCCTGTCTCCTATGATCGATCCCGGGCGCGACACATGACGACGGTATTCACAAGATTAGAAAGCCGTAGCCGTGCGCAAGGTGCGCGTCTTATGCAAGGAGCTGGGTACGGAAAAGGCACGGTTCAAAGATTCACCGATTACCTCACCTCCCAACCAGAATCGGTACGCGCACGGGAGCCCTAGCCCACATTGGTGAAGGCCAGGCCCGGGCGTAAGCACAGATGACACCCCCTCCTAGTGAGGCTTGAGCAGGAGAATCGTGAACTGCGCCGGGCTAACGAGACTTTCAAACGCGCAACGGCCTTCTTCGGGGCGGAGCTCGACCGCCAACACAGAAAATAATAGCGTTCATCGGTGAGAAAAAAGATGACATCGTGGCCAGACGCCAACTTGGAGTCGAGTCCATTTGCCAAGTACTGCAGGTCGCTCCAAGTACCTATTATGCCGCAAAAAACGCAGCCGCCCAGCTCCTGCCAACCGGGAGGCGGGACTGTTCACCGAGCTTGTTGGGCTGTGGAAGGCAAACTAGTGCGTCTACGGTGCCCGGAAGCCGTGGAAGTACGCCCCTCGTGCGGGAATCGATATCGGCCGAGGTCAGACCGCGAGGTTAATGCGAGCTGAGGGAATTGAATAGGGGACGAGGCACCAAGAAGGTTGCGAAAGATATACTCCGATGCGACCGCCGTTCAGCATCCTGACTTGGTCGATCGAGCTTTCACTGCCCTTGCTCCGAACCAGCTGCGGCTGGCTGATCTGACATTCGTTATTACCCAGAGCTGGGGAGTGCCCCATCGAGTTCGAAAACACCCCCTACACTCCTGCCAGCCCCCAACATGCTGGCAGGAATCAATTAGAAAGCTCCCGGACCAAACCCAGGGTGAACCATCAAACAGCATTTTCGACTAAGGTTTTTGAAGCGGATCGAATCCAACGGTGATCTCATTCCATTCGAAAGCCCCAGCATGGGACGCCATCTCGATCGTACGATATCGCGGCTCAACAATTGAAAAGCTAAAGAATGCGAGAGAACCAACTTTCAGGCTGATCCTCACACACTTTCAACTCAGGCATCTCTATTTTATTTTCCTCACATCCACGACGAGGGCATCGGCCGCACAATACTCCTGGGAATGCGCACAAAAAATAGGTTAGACTGCAGATTGTTGACGGCCGGCAGTAAGTTTAGGCAGCGAGGAACTGAGAAGTGAGCATTTTAAATGTTGTAAATGCTGGCATGTGTGTCGGATGCGGCGGATGCAGTGTCATCACCGGTGGCAAGATACCGATGAAGGTAGATAATCTCGGCGTCTGGCAGGCTGATCCGAGCCAGGTCCTGCCGACACTCCAGGAGGCGGCTTCAAACGTTTGCCCATTCGCAGATGAGTCGCCAAACGAGACAGAAATCGCGACAGAGGAGTTCCCAGAATTACCTGTGCACCCGAAACTTGGAAGGTATCGGAGCACCTTCGCCGCACGGCTTACTGATCAGGAGTATCTGGAGGGTAGCAGTTCAGGTGGGCTAACAAGCTGGCTTCTACTTCAACTTCTTGAGCGTGGTCACATCGATGGGGTTCTCCACGTCGGATCAGGAAACAGCGTTGACGGCATGTTTGCATATGTAGTTTCTCACTCCGCCGATGAACTCCAGTCCCGGCGGAAGTCCATCTATTACTCCACGTCGATGGCTGACGCTATCCTCTCCGTCCGCGGTAATGGCAAGAGATATGCGCTCGTTGGCGTACCCTGCTTCATTACAGCAGGTCGACTACTCGCTCGTAACGATGTCGAACTTCGATCCCAGCTAAGTTACTTCCTGGGTCTGGTCTGCGGG
The DNA here is from genome assembly GCF_003971195.1 of Flaviflexus ciconiae. Classification (NCBI taxonomy): domain Bacteria; kingdom Bacillati; phylum Actinomycetota; class Actinomycetes; order Actinomycetales; family Actinomycetaceae; genus Flaviflexus; species Flaviflexus ciconiae. The sequence goes on from NZ_CP034593.1 coordinate 1,068,974, forward strand.
CACCTCAAGTCCTCGGCATTCGCAGAGCTCCTTGCGTGGCAATTGGGAATTCCACCAAAGGAATTAGAGACAGTTGACTTTCGTGTGAAGAACCCAGCTGAAAACGCTGGAAGTTACGACTTTTCCGCAACTTCAGTTACGGGCGAGACTCGTCAGGCTCCAACGAGCACATTGCTCGGGGCTAACTGGGGCCTGGCGACATTTCAGCTCGAGGCATGCAACTTTTGCGACGACGTTTTTGCAGAAACTGCGGATATTACATTCGGAGACGCTTGGCTTCCAGAGTTTGTTTCCGACTGGAGGGGCCACAACGTTATCGTGACGCGCCATCCGCTACTGGCGGAGATTATAGAGGATGGAGTCACGTCAGGACAGGTCTCCCGCCACGACATTGGGCCAGATCGGTCGGCTGACTCCCAAGCGGGTAACTTCAGGCATCGGCGCGAGGGACTCCAGCTACGTCTGCACGACGACCAAAGCGCCGGGAAGTGGACGCCGAGAAAGCGTGTGGAGGCAACCGCGGACATCAATGAAAAACGGAAGCCAATCGTCAGGCAACGGAGGGAACTCGCTTCCACCAGTCACTTACTATTCGAAGAAGCTAAAGAACTCGGCTCACTTGAGCACTTTACCAATTCAATAGAACCACAAGTTAAATCCTATATGCGCTTATACCGTGAACCGTTCCCTAAGAGGGCAGCCCGTTGGGGCTTTCGGCAGATCATGCGCTTGCTCAGGCTCAATTAATAGAACGGTCGGACGCAGCTTAAATAGAATGAGGCGTCGGATAACTTCGGGCTAATACTCAGTTGTGGGTCTTATGATCAAGTTTTTCGTTGATGGGACACAGGAAAGTCGCTGTCTTTAATGGAATCATCATTAAAGTAGTTGCTTCGTTGACATCACAGCACGTACATGCATGTGGTGAAGAGATTGAGTTCCCGTGCCCGCCTGTGCCCACTATGTCAGGCACCGATGAAGAAGAAGGGATTCACCTCTGCTGGCCGGCAACGCTGGTACTGCGCAAGCTGTCGGTACAGTCCCACCAGCACACGCACCGACAAGGCCCGCCACACCCAGTTCAAGCAGTTCACTGACTACGTCACCGACACACTGCCCCAACGAGCTCTACACACAACATCCTCATCATCCTGGCAGTGAACCGCACTGGGTTCGGTGGAGATTCCTGATCTTGGAAACAAGGATGGAATCATGTCTGTTATGAACATGTCTAAGGGCCCTTCTCAGCGGCGGTATTCACCGGAGGAGAAGGCGGCAGCGGTGCGGATGGTGCGCGCGTTGCGTAAAGAACTGGGCACCAAGAATGGCACCGTGGCACGGGTGGCTGAGCAGCTCGGTTACGGTGCTGAGTTGGTGCGCACCTGGGTGCGCCAGGCTGATATTGATGAGGGGCAGGCCCCGGGTCTGAGCAGTGATGAGGCCCGCCGACTGGTGGAACTCGAGCAAGAAGTGCGTGAACTTCGCCGCGCGAACGAGATCCTCAAGCGGGCCGCAAGTTTCTTCGGGGCGGAGCTCGACCGCCAACACAAGAGGTAGTCATTTTCATCGACGCCAATAAGGACGACATCGTGGCGGGTAGGCGCTTGGGGGTCGAGTTCATCTGCAAGATCTTGCAGGTGGCTCCCAGCACGTACTACGCCGGGAAGAACCGCGGCCCCTCAGCCCGCGCGATCCGAGACGCCGAAGTGACCCGTGAACTGGTGAAGATCTGGGAGAAGAACTTTCAGGTCTACGGGGCACGGAAGCTGTGGAAGGCCGCTCGCCGTGAGGGTATCGACATTGGGTGTGTTTCGTCAAGTTGGTGTGGGCCAAAAGATCGTTAAGAAGTAGGCCATTTCGTCTGTGGGTTGGGCCGTTTGGGCGGCTTGACTTTTGGTTATTTCATGAGGGCGTTTTTTACTCGGTAGGACTCTCCTCGGAATTGGAGGAGGCGGCCGTGGTGGACGAGTCGGTCGATGACGGCGGCTGCCATGTTGTCGTCGCCGAATACGGTGCCCCAGCGGGAGAATTCCAGGTTGGTGGTGATGACGAGGCTGCGTTTTTCGTAGCCGTTGGTGATGACCTGGAATAACAGGCGTGAACCGTCTTCGGTTTCTTGCCGTTGTTTTGTGAGTCTGAGAGAGAATGGATTTATGCCCAGACGCATTCCTGAAGAAACGAAACAACGCGCGATCCGCTTGGTCTTGAACCATCTTGATGAGTACGCGAATCTGACCGAGGCCTGTGTGAAGATCGGCGGGCAGCTCGGGATCGGTAAAGAATCCCTACGCCGGTGGGTCCGTCAAGCCCAGATCGATGGCGGACAACGCGATGGCACCCCCTCTGAGGTCCTGGAGGAGAATAGACGCTTGCGTAAAGAGATCCGGGAGCTGGAAGAGGCTAACAGTATTTTGCGCGACGCAGCGGTTTTCTTCGCGGGGGAACTCGGCCCCCGATCCCGATGATCGTTGCTTTCATCGACACCCAACGCAGTAAGGGCCACCGAGTCACCCAGATCTGCGACGTCCTCACGGGCCAGGGTCTGCGGGTCAGTGCACGGACCTACCGGTCCTGGAAAACTGCCTCGCCCAGCCAACGCGACCTCGATGATGCGATTATCATCGACGCTCTCCTGGCCACGGTGGGCACGCCCGAAGGGATGTATGGCAGACGGAAAATGGTGGCCTATCTGCGCCGCCGCGGACTGGTTGTCTCAGCCCGGCGGGTCGACCGGTTGATGGGCGATCTAGGAATGAATGGCCGCGTCCGCGGACGCGGGGTACGCACCACGATCCCTGATCGTAGTGCCGCGCGGGCTCCTGACCTGGTAGAGCGCGACTTCACCGCGCCCGCCCCGAATGAGCGGTGGGTTGCTGATTTCACTTACGTGCGCACCTGGGCCGGCTTCGTCTACGTCGCCTTTGTCATTGATTGCTTCTCCCGCGCGATCGTGGGCTGGCATGCCTCAGCGTCAATGACCACACCCCTGGTGGCCAACGCGCTGCGGATGGGATTGTGGCGACGTGACCAGGCAGGATGCCCCGCAGGCAAAGGATTAATACATCACAGCGATGCCGGAGCTCAAGGTGGATTCAATTGGTTGTCGCAACACCTTGACCGTGGAGGTGGTCAGCAGTGGCGACGAAGTTCTGGTCTGCGAAGACGAGCGAGGTTCCTGAGGGGGCGCGGCGGCAGTGGCGTGCGGATCGAGCGTTGCGTCCGCCGATGCGCTCGCCTGGGCGGCCTGAGCCGTCGCGGGCGGTGCAGCGGCAGTTCTGGCGTCTGATCGCGACGGGTATCAACACGGCCGAGGCGGCTCTGAAAGTGGGCGTGTCCGTGCCGGTGGGGAGCCGCTGGTTTCGCCATGCTGGCGGTATGCCACCGATTTCATTGGCCGAGCCCACCGGCCGTTTCCTGTCGTTTGAGGAACGTGAGGAGATCGCGTTGCTGCGCGCCAAAGATAAAGGCGTGCGGGAGATCGCCCGCGAGCTGGGGCGTGACCCTGGCACGATCTCCCGAGAGCTGCGCCGCAACGCCGCCACCCGGAGCGGGAAGCAGGAGTATCGGGCGTTGGTGGCGCAGTGGAAGGCGCAGCAGGCGGCGAGGCGCCCGAAGGCCGCGAAACTCGTCACGAACGACCAGTTGCGCGAATACGTGCAGGAACGACTTGCCGGGACCGTCCGCCGTCCCGATGGGAGCGTGGTCGAGGGGCCGACGCCGCCTGCGTGGAAGGGGCTGAACAAGCCGCATCGGGCTGACCGGCGATGGTCGCTGGCCTGGAGTCCTGAGCAGATCTCTCACCGGTTGAAGATCGATTTCCCCGATGATAGATCTATGCGTATCAGTCATGAGGCGATCTACCAGTCGCTGTTCATCGAGGGCCGTGGCGCGCTCAAACGGGAGTTGGTCGCGTGCCTGCGCACTGGGCGGGCACTACGCCAGCCCAGGGAGCGTTCACGGAACAAACCGCAGGGGCACGTTACCGAGGACGTCGTGCTCTCGAAGCGGCCGGCGGAGGCCGCTGATCGCGCAGTTCCCGGGCACTGGGAGGGCGATCTGATCATCGGCACGGGCCGGTCCGCGATCGGCACACTCATCGAGCGCTCCAGCCGCTCCACGCTGCTGGTACACCTGCCCCGGCTGGAGGGGTGGGGCAAGACACCAGTGGTGAAGAACGGGGCCGCGCTTGGAGGCTACGGCGCTGTCGCGATGAACACCGCGCTAGCCTCATCGGTCACGGCCCTACCGATCCAGCTGCGCAAAACGCTGACCTGGGACCGTGGGAAAGAACTCTCCGGGCACGCGCAGTTCACCCTCGAAACCGGCACGAGGGTGTTCTTCGCCGATCCGCACTCGCCGTGGCAGCGACCCACGAACGAGAACACCAATGGTCTGCTGCGGCAGTACTTCCCGAAGGGTACTGACTTGTCGCGGTGGTCGGCCGAGGATCTCGAAGCGGTGGCCCTCGCGCTTAATAACAGACCCCGCAAAGTCCTCGGCTGGAGAAACCCGGCAGAGGTATTCGCCGAGCAGCTACAATCGCTTCAACAACCCAGTGTTGCATCGACCAGTTGAACCCGCCCAATTTACATCGGTAAGCTTTGCCGAGACTTTGGCCATGGAAGGCATCGCCGCGTCAATCGGATCTATCGGCGATGCCTACGACAACTCGCTGGCTGAGTCCACGATCGGCCTGTACAAAACCGAGGCCATCCGAGATGATTCACCCTTCCGGAGCGGTCCTCTCAAGCAGCTCGAGGACGTCGAATGGGCTACGGCGCAGTGGGTTGATTGGTACAACACCACGCGCCTGCACTCCCGCATCGATGACCTCACGCCCGATGAATATGAATACCTCTACTACGCTAACCTAGAAACGCCCGCCCACCCGGAGCTGGCACCCGTATAACACCGGCAAGAAACCGAAGACGGTTCAGTTGGTGTCAGGAGGGATTTTTGTTCAGTGCAGTAGGCGGTTTCAACCTCGAGTGGGGTTTGGAGATTGAGCTCGCCGTGTAACCGTTTGTTGTTCCACCACCATACGTATTCCAGGGTCGCAAGCTCGACTTCCTCAACCGTTTTCCACGGACCGCGCTTGCGGATCAGTTCGGTCTTGTAGAGAGCGTTGACTGATTCAGCCATCGCGTTGACGCTCCTATATCTGTCAACTCGCTTTCTGAAGAGAAATGTCGGCGGCTGGTTGGGCTTTGACGAGGTGATAGACCTCGCGGATCACATAGCGTTTCAGGCACCGGATGATTCGGCCTGGGTTTAGTTCCGAGCTTTATAGCAGAATAGGAACACTATGCCCAGAAAGTATGACCCCGAACTGAAGCAGCGTGCGGTGCGGATGGTTTCCGAGGCACTTCCCGATCACCCCACTCGCACAGCCGCGGTCCGTCATGTCGCGGACCTGCTCGGGGTAGGCGCAGAGGCCCTGCGAACCTGGCACCGGCAGGCCGAAGTCGACCAAGGTAAAAGGCCCGGCGTGACGACCGACTTAGTCGCAGAGAATAAACGACTGGAGCGTGAGAACGCTGAGCTGCGCAAGGCTAACGAGGTGCTTAAAGCTGCGAGTATATTTTTCGCGAAGGAACTCGACCGGCCACGGACGAAATGATCGCTTTCATCGATACTTATCGTGATCGTTTCGGAGTTGAGTTCCTCTGCGCCACGCTTCGTGGAGCAGTCCGTGGATTTATCACCTCTCGTGGATACCGTGCCGCGAAGAGCCGGCCCCCGTCAGCCCGTCAGCTGAAAGACGAGCTGCTGATCCCAGAAATCCAGCGCCTGCACGAAGAGCATTACAGCGTCTACGGACGACGCAAGATGCATGCGCTCCTGAAACGACAGGGCTGGGACATCGGCCGCGATCAGACCCACAGGCTCATGAAACTCGCCGACGTTGAAGGTGTTCGCAGGTCGAAGAAGGCTTTCACCACGATCCCTGATTCCGGCTTAGCGCTGCCCGGGGACCTGGTGGAGCGCCGGTTTGTTGCTGACCGACCTAACCAATTGTGGGTCTGCGACATCACCTATGTCGCCACCTGGTCCGGGTTCGCCTACGTCTCTTTCATCATCGACGTCTTCGCTCGTCGTATCGCCGGCTGGAATGTTGCCTCGACATTGAAAGCTGACGTGCTGCCACTGCAAGCTTTGGAGATGGCTGCCTGGCAAAACGGCGGTGACCTTGATGGAGTGATCCATCATAGCGATCACGGCTCGAACTACATGTCCCTGGTCTACACGAGCAGGGTCAATGAACTCGGCGCTAAGCCCTCTACCGGGACCGTCGGCGATAGTTTTGACAACGCGATGGCTGAATCGGTTAATGCTCTCTACAAGGCCGAACTGATTCGTCAGCGCGGGCCGTGGAAGACCGTGGAAGAAGTTGAGCTGGCAACCTTGGAATACGTGTGGTGGTGGAACAACAAACGCCTCCACGGTGAACTTGGCTACCGCAGCCCGCTCGAGGTCGAGGACGCCTACTACACTGAACAAGAATCCCGCCTGACACCAGTCCGGTGACAGGAAAAACGGCCGGAACTAAACCCAGGCCGAATCAGAACGTGTGCGTTTATCGAACGTTCTCAGAACGTCGTGTTCCAAGGCTTTACCGGATCAGGGAAAACCTACCTCAGATCAGCAATCGCGAAAGCAGCCTGCCAGCACCGCGACCGAGCCCACTACATACGAATGCCCGACCTCGAACAGGACTGGCTCGCAGCCACGGACAAAGCCGGCGGGAAGGAAAAATTCCTACGTAAATACTCCAGCTACAGCCTCCTCGTCCTGGATGAATGGCTCCTGGACACACCCACAGAGAATCTGCGGAGCATGCTCCTTGAGCTCTTAGAACGCCGCTATGACACCGTCTCAACCGTGTTCTGTACCCAGTACGCACAAAAAAACTGGCACACACGCCTTGGTGGTGACGTCCACGCCGACGCGATCATGGACCGCATCGTCCACCGTACAATCTGGATAGAGACCGGAACATCAAACCATGCGTGAGCACACCGCCCCCGCAGCGTAACCTGACGCTGATGAGCGCCACAGGACCCCTGTGGCGCTCATCAGCAATAACCACCGGCGCTCACCGGCAATAACACCTGGCGCCCAAACACAATAACCAGTGGCGCTCACCCCCTCGAATACTCACGGTGATCTGAGCAACCGGAGTATTTTTCAATAACAGCTTCATAATCTGCTTATAGTCAGTCATCGAATATGACCTTCCTTCCAAGAAATTTGTGATCGCCACTGATCACAGATACGTGGAAGTCTTCCTCAAAACCGTTACTGAATACCCGCTTTCGCGTTATCAAATCCGCGCCCGGGTATTACTGGGTACCCGCGCCACCCCTACTGATTAGACGCCCTGACCACTATCCACGCGACGGAAGGAGCCTAGCCAGGGTGGCTCTCAGAAACGCCATAAATGGCTCTCACCGGCGCCATCCAGCTAGACAACCACTGGCTCTGAGCCGCACCGTAACCGGCTCTCACAACCACGAATATTCACTCTTGTCGCAGTCGTTTGAGGCGCCTCCGAATTGGGGTAGCTATCAGGTTCCGCTCCTGGGCGTTCATGCTGAGACACCACATCCCCACAAAATATACCAGCACATGGAGAAGTCCGAATCCGACAAGTGCCGGGATGCTCATTGGGTTAGCTACGTTCATGACTATTATGCCCAGCCCGAGTGCTGGGATCATACCAAGGGAGAGCTTGAGAATCTCTCCCCAGAAATACTTAATATCCAACCCAACTCGAGCCTGATAGTGCCAGTTTATTAGGATACCATTCCCGATGATAAGTGCGACGGCTGTCCCCATTGCTGCACCGATTGCACCGTACTGTTGTGTCAGTGGAATGCTGAGTGCGATGTTGATAACTGCGACTCCCAGATATACCCAGGATCTGAACTGATGAAGGTTTTTCGCTTTCTGGATTTCGATCCCTAGATTTTGCACGAGTGGGACCGTGACAGGAATTAACAAAAGCAACCCAACGTAGTATGATTCACCATAATCCAGACCAGCCCAGAGTCGGATAAATGCCTTCCCAAAGATTATGAATGCGGATAGCACCAGTCCCATGACAATGAACTGGATCCGACCAACGCGCGTGAAAAGACTGCTAATAACCGAGTCCGGAGTCTTAGACGCGACTAAGTGATTTACCCGGGGGATGAATACGCTAGAGATTGCCGCGGAAAAAGCCAAATATTGTGTATTTATTAGGGCAGCAAGACTGAATACTGCAACCGACTCAGGACCATGGAATCTACCAACAAGAAACTGCCCTACATTCCAGTTGACTTGATCTACCACCATGTTAATAAAGATATAGCCGGAAAACACAGAGACTTCGCGAAAAAGACCGAGGTCAAGCTTCCGAAGTACGAACTGCATTCTAAGCTTGAAACGGCAATACGCAACTGTATAAATCGAAAATGCGAGATTCACAGCGGTCGAGCCTATGGCCATTCCGATTGACTCATAGCCAAGGAGAAGTATCGGCAGAATGACGAGCGGCTGAATTAGCGTCCGAATAATTTGAAGCGATTTCTGAAAGATGAACCGTTCGTGGGCGATTATGTAGTTGTTGAAAACACTCGTTGGAAACGTGATGGCGAGGTTAACGGCCAAGATTCCAAACAGAATACGGGCGGTATCAGTTTGGGTGCCCGTGAACTCGTCACCGAGCACTGACTCTGAATTTAAAGACAGTAATCCTCCAGCTACCGATGCGACGAGTCCGACAACCGTAAAGAGCGTAATGAAAAGACCGTTTAGGCGTTTAATGCCATCGTGATCTTCAAAAACTCGAAAGCGTGCGTAGAACCGCATATAGGCGCCGCCGAAGCCGAAGGAAAGGAGGCTAAGGTAGGCCAATATTGAGGCTACAAAAGAATAAAGTCCGTATTCAGCCTGTCCGAGCAACCGAAGCATCACTGGCGTATAGATTATCGCGACAACTAATTGTAGCGCGATCGCAATGTACGAGAGTACGGCCCCAGCCTTCAGCTGACTGCGTTCAGACATTTGAAAACTCCCGGATTGAGATGTGTATTGGATGTTTGCAAATTATTTGCATTCACCAGGGGGAGTTAGGCCAAGTGCACCTGCTAGGAAAGCCAGGGAATCTCGACGACGGTCTGCGAGTCGTTCGTCTACGGATTCCCAGTCAACATCTAAGGCTGATTCAACGTCAACAATTTCGTTAAGCATACGGTTATTCAGCCCGATGTGATCAAGAAGGGTCTCGAATCGTGAATTCATATTCCCCCTCTCCTCCAGTAGGAAAGGAGTGTGGAATATCGTCGAAAATGCTGCTGCATGGAATGAATCAGTCACGACAAGTCTGGCGTTCCTAATGGCACCGATGAATTCCAGTGGCCCGATAGCTAGTAGTTGCGGGTCAACTGGATCATAGATATCGATAATTTCTAGCCCATTCCGGGTGGCGTACTCCTCAACAATGTTGGAGCGTCGCAAAACAACAGACTCACCGCCGGACCGATCATCACCATCCTTTAAATGGAAGAATAATACATAGTTCTTATTCTCTAGCGATGCTGGTTTCGAGGCTAGTTCATCCCAGAAATCAGCTGTATGCAACATTGTCGGATCCAGGACCACAGGGGGCCTTCGTCCAATTAATTCCTCAACAATATCTGCGCCTTGGTGTTCTCTCACTGAGATCTGGGGTATACCGCGAAGGCCTTTGCGGTATTTGCTTCGCAGTTCCCGTGGAATCGACGGAGCGCTGATACTCGCGGCGTAAGCCACCCGCTGTTCTGGCTCGGCAAATTCGAGAAACCATTCACTATTAGCATTCGTAGCTGCAGGATTCCAAACTTGATCTGATCCAACGACAAAGAACGTATATTTTGATCCGAAACTATCGCGACGAGAGTCCTTGAAATAGCGAGCTGAAGAAACAGCAATCCGCTCACTGACGAAGCGCGAAATCTGCGCTGATCGATCCGGGTGGATTATATTTGCTCCACGGGACTGTCGATTTTCGTCTAATGGGCCAATAAATCGACTTGCAATAAGCTTCAAATAACGACTGGGGTTTTGGATGAAATTCTCAATACGAGTCTTCTGTATCCTAAACCTGGTCGGTCCCATCGGTACTCCATGAACTGCTTCAACGGTTCTCACCCCAAGAAGCTGGACGGAGCGCTGGAGCGCAAAGCTTTGCAATACATTACCAAAGTTGAAGTTGCCTTCTAAGGTCAGAACTCCGACCGATTTAGGACGAGACGCACCTGCCCCTGAATTATTCTCAGTTAGATTACCCGGCTTATTCACCATTCGAAACCTCCGACTCATACCCTGGCGACAAAAGAACTGTTCGATATATCTCGAGTATCCTATTTAGATTTCGCTGGCGGTCATGTCTCAGGACTGCATCCGCCCTGGCTTCCGATCCTAGATTCAAGGCTAATTTGTCGTTGGAGAATATCTCCATGGCAAAATGCGCCAGCATGTAGGGGGCATCTCCTTGATAGTGGAATCCCGTGACTCCATGTCTAATTCGATCAGTAACTCCACCAACGTACGAAGCAACGACAGGAACTCCAAGAATCTTTGCCTCACTTACAGAATTCGATTCATTCTCAATCGATGAGCACGAAAGGAAAACGTGAGATTGAAGATAACGGTCTCGCATGGCCGACTGATCCAGAGCACCGACAAACTTCACCTTATCACTCAGCGCGCACCTTTTGATTAGACGAGAGAGGTACCACCCATATCCAGATCGACGAATGCGCTGCATCAGGGACCCACTTCCAACAGGATTAGGGCCTGCTATGTAAAGAACAGCGTCAGGAAAACTACGGAGTATGATTGGCATCGCAGATATTGCGATATGAGCCCCCTTATAGGGCACCGAGGCTTGGCTGACAAGGAGAGAGTAACGGTCACACAAGTTGGGAGACCAACGATCGTTCCCGTAGAACACTTGACGTAGCGTCTCTTCAGCGTGATGATATGTCGCAGACGGTGTTACCTGACTAGCCCAGGCACGGTCATAGGTCGTGTGACCTAGCACATGTTTCGCCAGTCCTAGCGCTTCCGATTCGAGTTCACCTGCAGCGCGGAAGTTGTCCAGATGATGTTGCGTACTTCTCTTCAACACTCTCTCGGGAAGAGTTGCACGCCGTGTCACCTTGTCTGGGAGCCAGCCGGTAAAGTGTTTCGTTATAGACCCCATTAGACCTTGCATTTGCAGCAGGGCTGGGATTCGGAGCTCCTGGCAAAGTCGCAAGACCGTCACTACGTGTTGCGATTCCGTGCCGAACACATGCACGATATCGGGCTGTGCATCGGAAAGTATGTCACGGATACTATCGACGATGCCAGAGACTGGTTCCTGTCCTAGGGGGCCTGAGCGAAAAGAGTAGTATGTCGCCGAATCACCTGTGATCGCGGGAACTGGATCCTTCAAGGGGAAGGCAACAGATACCTCCACCCCATCAGTGTCGCTAAACTGGCCGAACATACCATCAAGCCAACCGCCAAAAATATTCCTTGTGGAGCCCATAAGATCAGGAGCTTCGCCAATCGCGATATTAGTGAACCAGAGTACTCTCACACCATCTCCCTCGATTTACGCCAAGTTGTTTCATCTAAACAAAATATTGGATATTAAAATATTTATAGCACTATCACCATATGACACTGTCTCCGGGGCACGGCTAGTATCAAGCGCTTACGGTCTAAAAATCACACTTCGCGAAATCAAACGGTTATTCAGCTCTCTCCCTACGACTGATGGAATTCATGGCTAACCCCAAAGGTACAAGGAAGAAATGCCCGAAGCCGACTTGTGGATTTGTGAGAATCGGATTCAGCAGTCCAAAAATACCCAAGAGAAGCAGCGACATAAGAAGGACCAACCGATGCTTGGGGGACGTAAATATCCTCCAGCTCTTTCTAAAGGCGAGCGCCATTGCCAGCAGTAGCGGAACGGAGACCCAAAGTCCAAAAGCACCCAAAAAGTCGAGCCAGCTAGAGTGCTGCCCAATCGATTGGCCTGAGAGATAACCCCCGCCTTCAACGCCAAGCAACGGATTGTCGATGAATGCGTTCCATGAAGTTTGATACAAACGCAAGCGTCCCTCAGTCATACCGTCTAGTCCAAACTGTAGGGACTGACCAAAGTCTAGAAGTCTTTGCGACACAATCGGCGTCAATTGACCTTCCATAGCCACATGAGAGATAAACCTACCAAGCTCGCGCGAAAACGATGCAATGACGACTGATGCGAGAAAAAGAATGAACACCAATGCGCTGGGGCGTTTAGCCCCAATGAGGAGTAGCACCGAAACAAGTGTGAGAGAAAAGGCGATCGTATAGTTGGAAATTGTGATGGTCCAAAGCACCAATGCCAACACAACTAGGGCCAAAATTCGCACGTTGGGACGAGAGCGTCGATCGAGAAGAAACAGTGTTGCGGTAAGTGCGACAAAGGGCAACATGTATATAAATCCAAAACCCCGATTCCCGCTAGTTGGGAGGCTTCGTTTACAGATCGTTCAGCAGCCAGTAATCTCGCAGCCTCGGAGTTCCCAATCAGACCAACTACCGTTTGTAACGTTCCGATGAGGGTGGCAGAGAGAGCAAGCCAGAACAGGCTCCGAATAGTTCGTAAAGATACAGCATATTGCAGGTAATAGGTGGACATGATCATACCGACAACAGAGTTCAGCACGAGGTATACGATAACGGTCGTTGGCCGACCCCCGTATTCTCCCGTACCAAAAGCTACCAATGGCATCCATGCAATGAACAGAATTAATACAGTAAACATATCCGGGGTCCATTCCTGAGGCTGAACTAGGAATTTCCCACACGATATAAGCCAAATGCCGGCGACAAGCACCAACATCCATGGAGGTATTTGGTACCCGATCATGGGCCAGCAAGCGTGAACGATCAGAATAGAAGCAGCAATCTTGTTTACCTTGGTCGGCGTCCTTAACCGCATTCCATTGCCCGAATTACAGCGTTGTGCCTCCAAGTTTTGAATTCTATCGCCGAAAGGCAAGATCGACGATTTCATTATTCTTCCAGTCCCTCTGGCAACGGTACTGAAGCCATGAGTTTGAGGATTCGTTCCGTTTGGGTATAAGGATCTTTTTGGGTTTGAACCCAGGTCCTTGCGGCCTCAGCACGCCTTCTGCGAATGGCCGGATCCATACTACAGACTTCGATCAGTTTATCTGCTAGACCTGCAGGTGTCTGTTCCTTGGTATAGAAAATATAATTGGCATACTCAACTGGTACTCCAGGTAGCTCGTGGGCAACAACCGGAACTCCTGCAGAGAGGTATTCCATCAGCTTAGACGGGAAGGAATACTTCGTATATTCGCTGTTGTTCGTTCGCGGATTAACTAAGACGGTAGCCCGAGACTGGAGCTCCATCACCTCATCACGGGGAATTTGACCGAGGAAACGAATTCGATGATCGATATCGCTGTATCGCTGAATTGTAGATTCGGCGTCCCCAACCCCGCAGAGGATCAGCAATGCGTTTGGATCCGGAATCAATGAAAATGCTTCCAGAAGAGATTCGATTCCATATTCGACATTTAACCCCCTGAATAGAGGATAGTGGTGCTAGTTGCTACATCCATCGGCTCCCGATACTGTCTTGCTTCCATACCGACCGTAGATACTCCCTCCACCACCACATACGGTTTCTCGAGGCGCAGATACTCCGCCATTTGCTCCGTTAAAAGGACAAAGCAATCTACCTCGTCGAGCCATTTGTATAGTCTTTTGGTAACAACACGCTTCACCGTCGAGTACAGAAAACTTGACTCCCCCGAGAGATTCATATACTCGGGGAGGTCCGGTACGATTAGGCAAGTTATCGTACCGGGGGACTTCTCCTTTACAGCTTTGAGCGACGCTAACATTGAGTAAGTGAATGAGTACGCTATCACAGCGGAACGCTGACCGCTGTCAGCCAGCCATTGGATTTGTGGTTTTCGTAGTCGGCGTGCCCTAGATATATGCTTTAACATCGGAAGGTTAAGGAAGCCTACCTGCTCCCCACTTCGACCAGGCGTATCTAAGCGAGCTGAAGGAATTATGACGCGCCGAAACCTGCTGGGGAAAGCACCTATAAAAAGTGACGAAAGAAGATGCAATCTGGTGCCGAGGTGCTCCGAAAATCCGCGTATCAAATTCCATTGCAGGACGTTCGCGGCGTTTTGTATGTTGCCCTTCGAGTTGGCTACCACCCATTCTTGCGAAGCGCCTTCGAACATGCCCCCAATGAATAATAAAGAGATATCTTTATGGCAAGAGGAATCACTGTTTTCTTGCCATGCAGCCGGTTCAGACGTCGCCGCGCGTGGTGCTGAGGGTGGCTTTTTCCCAATTTGATTGTCGCTCATATCTGTTCCGTTCATAACTAGGTCGCAACAGTAAGTTCGTTATTCCGCCTTCGGACGGCGAATATTCGTACGAACGTGGTGCGTTCCTGCCGTCGATCTAATCAGGTTAATTACACGGCGCGCGGAGTCAATCACATGGTAGTCGCCCGGCGCACCTGCCTCACCAGTCGCGTCATGTTGAGCTATCGTGATTCGCACAGCATCCACTACATCTTCGGGATTCAGTCCAGTGGTAATAATCCCGCCAGTGTCAATGGCCTCGGGCCGTTCAATCGCATCGCGCATGGTCACGGCAGGGAAGCCCAAAATGGTCGATTCTTCAGAAATTGTGCCGGAATCAGAGACAACACAACGTGCAGCTTTCTGGAGCCGAACGTAGTCACTGAAACCCAGCGGCTTATGCAGAACAAGATCAGCACTGGCGTGAAGTCGGTACTGTTCGATGCGTTTACGGGTACGGGGATGCGTGGAAACTAACATTGGTACTTCTTGGTCGATGGCAACAGCTGCCAACGATTCCAGGACGGACTGTAGTCTTTCGGGCGAGTCTACATTCTCTTCCCTGTGGATCGACGCTACCAAGTAGTGCCCCTCGACCAACCCCAAACGTTCCAATACATCAGACTCTTCGATACGCTGTGCGTAATAATCGAGCACTTCTCGCATGGGGGATCCCATATGGATCACGCGCGAGGGGTGCAAACCTTCGGCCAGTAGGTTCCTTCTAGAGTGCTCTGTATAGACCAAATTGTAATCAGCAACGTGGTCCACTAAGTGACGATTAATTTCCTCTGGGACATTTGGATCAAAAGACCGGTTTCCTGCTTCGAGATGGTAAACAGGAATATGCATCCTTTTTGCCATGACTGCAGAAATGCATGAGTTAGTGTCTCCAAGTACTACCACGGCGTCTGGCATCTCCCGAAGAAGGACCTGCTCAGTCCCCCGTAGGACATCGCCCAATGTCGCACCAAGTGAGCTTGTGTCAACGTTGAGGAAATGATCAGGCCGACGCATACCGAGATCTTCAAAGAAGATCTCGTTCAGTTCATAATCGTAGTTTTGCCCAGTATGAACCAAAATGTGATTAGTGTGCTCCTCGAGGGCGGCAATAATTCTAGAAAGCCGGATAATTTCAGGCCTAGTTCCGACTACGGTAACAACCTTTAAACGTCCGCTCATTTCAAACCCTTTCGGCGATCGTATCTGGATTAACTGGATCGAAAATATCGTTCGTCCAGAAGGACGTATATAACAAATCGTCCCCGGTATTGGTAATCTTATGGGCCCACATGGTTGGCATATCAATTGCCATTGGTGTATCTCCTGTGACCTCAAATGTGTGCACTTCTTCGGTGAAAAGTCGTCGCATTGCGATTGTTGCCTGTCCGGCGAGGACAGTAAACCTTTCAACCTTTCGGCGATGAAAATGGTCCCCTCTCGTAATCCCTGGAACCGTGGTAGAAAACGACGACTGACCGCTTCCTCCATGGGATCGAATAATTTCGAAAAAAGCACCCCGATTGTCTGCATGTCGTGCCAAACTAATAGGAGTTAACGAATCAAAAGTAAACGATCGATAGGTATTGAAGAGGTCTCGGTCAAACCTATTGGTAATATCTGGAATCTCGCCAGTTTGATAAATATCGGCAAATCCCGTCAGTCGACTCAATAGACCAGACACTGTCTCTTTTATCTCGAGCGCGGATTGCGATTCTTCACTTGCTGCACCCGTGAGAAGATCCGCCGCATTCTGAGCATGAAGCAGTGTAAGTTGCTTATCGTGCTCCACAGTCGGGGCTTCTCCACGGGCAAGAAGGTGCGAGAAGGTGGCCGTAACCGCATTGTAGAAAGGTCGACCATGTTCACCAAAGAGGTTGGGGAGTCGCAGGTCCACGTACTTAAGGTCCAGCTCGGAAGCTACGCTGGCTAGAATATCGCCTGCCTTTGCCTTAGCCTCTCCATAAACAGTTCCGTTCCCAGCCTGCGATGAGTTTGCATAAGCAATGACTGAAGGTGGCGATTCAGAGTTTCGAAGGGCTTCTGCAATCTGTTTAGCGAACAGAACATTGCCGTCCTGCACTTCGTTATCAGTCGCGCGGTTTACTCCCGCAATGTGAATTAGCCGCGATACACCAGTAACAGCATTGGTCGCCGATTTAAGATCAAAGTTCGTACCAACCGGAATTTCCCGTGCGAACGTGTTCGATTCCCGAAGTGCGACCTTTGCGTGCCAACCTAGAAAGCCTCTGGCGCCCGTAAGGGCTACCTCATGCCCTCCCGTTGTCTGCAATTTATTAATCTCAGTCATGCTGACGGCTCCTCCCTCACAAGTTGCTGGATCTCGGGGAGGCGCATTAGAAGTTTTTTAGTTTCTTCGATTGAAAGTCGGTAGGTGTTCTCAGAAGTATAGTCATCAGTTCGAGAGATCGTTGTCTTACCCTCATCAAAATAAAGCTCATACTGAAGTGACCGTGCATCGAGAGGAACGCGGAAATACTCCCCCTCATCTGACGCTTTAACAATCTCCTCCCGGCTAAGCAACGTTTCGTGTAGCTTCTCCCCGTGGCGGGAACCGATCACATTGATTTCTGGATCATTATTACCAAGAAGACTCGCTACCGCACGTGCCAGGACTTCAACAGTAGATGCCGGCGCCTTCTTTACGAAAAGGTCGCCCGGTGCCGCGTTACTAAATGCATGATCGACAAGGTCCACAGAATCCGCCAACGACATGAGGAAGCGCGTCATAGTGGGATCCGTCAACGTCAGTGGCTCTCCTTTGCGAACCTGGTCTACAAACAGCGGGATTACAGAGCCGCGAGAGTACATCACGTTACCGTATCTCGTAATCGAGATAGTCATCTCTGACTCAGGATTGTTACGCGCGAATGCTTGAGCGGTCTTCTCCATCAAGGCTTTGGACATGCCCATTGCATTAACAGGGTAAACCGCTTTGTCAGTACTAAGGCATACCAGAGATTTGACGCCAGCACGGACAGCAGCTTGCATTACGTTTAGGCTACCTGTGACGTTAGTAAGTACGGCCTGCTCAGGAAAGAACTCGCAGGACGGCACTTGCTTCAGAGCCGCTGCATGAAACGCAAAATCAACCCCGCGCATCGCAGGCGCAACACTTGATTCATCTCTAACGTCTCCAATGAAGAACCTAAGTCGTTCGTCACTAAATCGTCGCCGCATTTCATCCTGTTTTGCTTCGTCACGACTGACGATGTTGACCTGATCCGCCCCACGCTCAAGCAGATGTGTCGCCA
This sequence comes from Flaviflexus ciconiae, assembly GCF_003971195.1. Classification (NCBI taxonomy): domain Bacteria; kingdom Bacillati; phylum Actinomycetota; class Actinomycetes; order Actinomycetales; family Actinomycetaceae; genus Flaviflexus; species Flaviflexus ciconiae. The sequence goes on from NZ_CP034593.1 coordinate 1,086,675, forward strand.
TTGTCGAGCCAAACGAACCTGTGCCGCCCGTAATTGCAACTTTCGAACCCGAAATTTTACTCATTGTTTAAACTACCCTTTGCTAAGCTCTTCTATCCTGATGCTACCCGGGGCTCCAAAACACCCCGAAAATTATTCTCTACTGGGTTACTGGGCTCCGTAGATAATTATCCCGTACCTGTTAATAAACTACAGATCGGGCCGCCAGCTTTCCTTAAAGACCACTCCTTACCACGGAATCGATAGCTAATGGAGCAACTCATACCTCCGCTTAACTGAAGAAGGCTCCCTCAATTTTGAGTCACTTCCATAGCTTCAATAATCTTCAAACCCGCTGATTTAGCCGAAAGGTTCTGTTCGTAATATTCTCGACCGCTTGCAGCCAGCATATTTCGCTCTAGTTCGCTCAAATCCGAAATCTGCTGGACCGTGTCAGCTAGTGCCGCTGCATCCCCTGGAGCGACCACCTTTCCGGCACCCGATGCCTCAATCATTCTTGCTCCATCACCTTCAATTTGAGCGATAATCGGGACTTCCGAAGCGAGCAAGGATGGAATTTTGCTTGGCGTCGTAAATCGCAGAAAATCGTTTGCCGCCAGACTAACTAAATGAATATGTGCTTTCGCCATCAAGGTAGGGACTTGCGATTGTGGCACTCGACCCAGGAACTCAATATTGTCAAGACCTAGCTTTCGGGCCTTAGCCTCTAGCTCCCTCTTCTTAATTCCATCTCCCACAATCGTGAACTTTATATCTGCTCTGGAGCTCAACATTGAAGCTGCCTCAATAAGCGTATCGAATCCTTGAACATCTCCAATAGCGCCCGCATACATTACGTTCATCTTGTCCTTGTCCAGCTCAATACCCTCTTCAACCCGAATCAAACGAGAGGGGCGAAAGAGGTCCTCGTTCGTTGGGTTCGGTACATAAACAATTCTCGAAGGGTCTACCCGTGGATTACGCTCAAGAATTAAATCTCGGACGCCCTTAGAAATTACTCCGATAACTGCAGCTCTGCGCTCCATTAGCCGAACTATATACGAAATAAGCCGAGTAATAACATCTCCAACTCGACCGTCACGAAACATACCGCTGTCCACGAGCGAGTCGGGCCATAGGTCTTGAACGTGGAGAAAGACCGGTATCCTACCGAGCCGACTGTGAATCAACATGGGCAACGCCACCGTGACCGGCGAATTATAAACCCACATTGCATCTATATCTCGGAGAGCATCCCCTGCAAATAACGACGAGGTGAGGCTAAAACTTGAATAATTGACGGCTCGACCAACGGCAGATCTACTATGGTTTGGATACAAGGGTACTCGGGTTAGCTGAACATTCCCCAGAGACTCACGAGTCCTGGCTCGCATCCTATACCCGGGGTATAGCCGCCCTTCCGGATAGTTCGGGAAACCAGTTAAAACACTAACGTCATGCCCCAGCCGTGTAAATTCGCGAGCATAAACTCCTGGCAAGGCCGCAGGACCCGTTTCAGGGTCGTACCACTGCGAGAGCATTCCGATTCTCATACCGAGTCCTCCGCAAATAGAACAGCTTTGATCAGTTGAGTATCGGGAACTTTAGGGTGTAAAAAACCGTCCAGTACCTGTTTTTGTCCGAACCACATAACTTCCAATCTTCGACTTAGGCCCAAAAATCCCGGCGCCACTATGCCCACACCATTCGTGAACTTGATGAATCCTCTGCATAGTGCGCGCGGCAACAATACGGGTGGGCGCCCACTAACGAGCTGTAGTACGTCCATCACAGAGAGACCCTCCCATGGTTGCAAGGCAATAACCGGTAATTCACCGCAGTGCCTACCAACTTGACGGACATACCTTGCAAGACCGTTGACGCTGCTGACAATACTCGGCTGGTTTCCGGGACTAGCCACACTCGAGAATCGAGACGACGCAAGTCGTCGAAGCCTCTCAGTTGTGGGTCGACCTTGACCTTGAACTGAGGTTGCACGGATCGAGATGATCCCGAGCCTTTCATCCCGTTGAGTGGACATATTTTGGAACGCCAACACCGCTCGCTCCCCCAGTGCTTTTGAACGTGAGTAAGGAGAAAAAGGCTTCACGAGCAATGACTCGTCAAGCGTAGCCTTATTACCTTGGACCGCAGCTGAACTCAAATGGATTAAGCGACCAACGCCTGCCTTCATTGCCGCATTTGCTACCACGACTGGCAGAAGAGAATTAGCGCCGTAAATCTCGGCGCTGTGCCCACCATCAGGCGTAGCCATGCCCGCCGCATTCACCACGACGTCCGCCCCGCGAAATTCATCGCTCAAGTTATTAACTAATTCGCTAATTGACGCTTCTTGCAGAACTTCAAACCCATCGTTAATCCGCGGGTCGAGGCGAAGCCTGGGCGCTGACACACATCGAACTTCTTCACCCTGTTCCTCTAGGTACCGCACTAACGCGCCACCAACGAATCCCGATGCACCCACTACAACCCAAACGGAAGGATTCCAGGACGACTCGCCCATAAGTACCTTCGGCATCGGGATGTCCTTTAAGGATGAGAGTCTTTGGCTTGGAAACTCATCGCCACGAAGGCGTGGCAATAGGAGATAGAAAATAGAAATAGCGAGCAGCAACACTGCCCCAGCCAGCCATCCAATTCTGGAGCTCGCCGTCAAACCACCGACCGACCCACTGGCTGCTGTAAACGCAGCGACGATCACCGCAACCTCCACATGCGATAGTCCGGTTAAAGTAAGCCTCTGGTAAGCATGTGTGCGATGAGGTTTAAATACCGGTTCCCCACGGAACAGCCGCCTGAATATTACAGACACCGCATCGGCCCAGTAGATCGTGAGCGGTGCGAGTGCGGCAACTAAGGGTATGCCATTACCCATAGCAACAATTATTGTCGCACCTAGGATCGCTCCAAGAAGATAGCTCCCCACGTCACCAAGAAACAACTTTCCGCGGGCGAGATTCCAAGGAAGAAATGGAAAGAACGTCACGGCGGTCAAGAGACCTAATACCGTAACTTCCATAACCTCGCTGATGGCTCCAATCACTGCGAAGGATACGCCTGCAACAAGTCCGTGAAGACTTGATATACCGTTTATCCCATCCATAAAATTAGTGAAGTTAACATTCGCAGCAAAGCCCACTATAAGGATTGGCAACCAGCTCAATCCGTATTCGATATTCGGAGAAGCGAATATAGCAAGCCCGCCGCCGACGATTAATTGGGTACCCGCGCGTATTGTGATTGGGAGACCTCTATAATCCTCAACCAATCCTAGTAGGGCGATAATTAAAGCCGCCGCAAGCGCTACCGTGAGTTGCGCTCTGCCCTCCCCGTCGACAGCTAAAAGGACCAGGGGACCCCCGACGATAAACCCCAAAAGTGGTGCAACTCCCCCGCCACGAATCGTTGGAACTGTATGTGATGAGCGCTCATTTGGAAAATCCACGATTCCGGCTCTCACAAGTACGGGCTTAACGAGGAACGGAGACAGTGCCGACATTATGCCGGCCACTACAACTCCTAGCCAGACTCCCGGGTTCATGCTCGCCTAGGACCTTTAGACACCGTGGTCTCAGGATCTATAGAAGTCCCATACTTCTCGTCCGACGCGTTGGGGGTTTCCACTGACCGGACCTCTTCGCCCAGGAGATCGTGAATTGTCTCTCTATTTTTCGGGCGCTCTGGTATGTCTGCGGGAGAGAGGCTAGGAACGCTCACTGTTCGGATAAGTGAATGGGCACTCTCATTACTATTCTCCGACGTGCTAAACAGCACCTCATGAAGCTTTTCGCCTTTACGGAGTCCGGTGAAGTGAACCTCAATTTCCTTGCCGGACTCTGCAATGAGACGTTCTGCGACATCAACAATCTTGACGGGCTCCCCCATATCGAGCACCAGAACATCCCCCGGACGACCAATGGCTCCAGCCTGCAACACCAGTTCACAGGCCTCAGGGATCGTCATGAAGTAACGAGTGACGTCCGGATCAGTCACCGTGATGGGGCCACCTCGTTCAATCTGAGCCCTGAAAGTATAGAGAACTGAGCCACGGGAACCCAGCACATTGCCGAAGCGCACCGAAAGGTACTTGAACCCGCTGTCTTGGGCATGCCACGAAGTAAGCCGCTCAGCGAGCCGCTTCGTCATTCCAAGAACACTGGTGGCGTCAGCCGCTTTATCAGTCGAGACGTTGACGAAGTGCTCAACACCATGTTGACGGGCCGCGGCAAGAACATTTCTCGTACCGAGCGTGTTGGTCTTCCACCCTTCAAGTGGGTATCGCTCGAGCAAGGGGAGATGCTTCAGCGCTGCAGCATGGAAGACAACCTCAGGCTTATGATGTTCAAATATCGCATCGAGCGCATCCCGTTCGCGAATATCACAGAGCACCAAGTCATCGGTATCAAGTAGCCCGTCGCCATCAATCGACAGTCTCACTGCATGGAGTTCCGACTCATCCCGATCCATCAGCAAGAGCTTCGAAGGTCCGAGTCGATTCAGTTGTCGTGCGAGCTCAGATCCGATCGATCCTCCGGCACCAGTAACAAGCACGCGCTTACCCATCACGTAGTCCGCGATGGACCGGACGTCGGTCGAGATCGGGCGGCGTCCAAGCAGATCTGCAACATTGAAGTGGCGTAGCCGGTCAAGGCTCATGCGTCCGCCGATCATTTCCCTGACAGGTGGGATAACGACGAACTCGAGGCCGTGGTCAGCACATTCGCGGGCGATGCGCTGAATCATGCTGGCCGATGCTTTCGTTACCGCAAGGATGACGGTTTTAGCATTGGTTTCAGTAGCAATCTTGATGAGATCGGCACCCGTTCCAATCACCCGGTAGTCGCGTACTCGAAGCATCTGCTTACCTGGACTGTCATCGACGAATCCGAGAATACGGTACGGGGATTCATCCGCATGATCGACGAGTTGTGCGACCTGGCGACCAGCTTCCCCCGCGCCGTAGACAATCGCCGGCGAGGCAGATTCCTTCCCGTTCTCGTTAATCTTGGCCCGAGTGACAAGGATGCGGTAGAGCCCCCTCACCGCGCCCATAAAGATAAAAGCCAGAGGAGGCATAACGACGGCAAGAGCTCGTGGCAGATCAGTGACAAGGGTCGAAATTAAGAGACCCAGAGGGAAAATGAGGATCGCGACGATACCCGCGGCAGCAACTACTTCATCGAAGCTGGCAACACGGTTTCTTCCCCGCACAAAGTTCAGGAAGACACTCACCACTGACTGAATAGCGATAGCGATGAGCGTGTAGCCGACCGCCCAGGACCATTGGCTGTCCGTCAGCCCAAAGTCATATCGCAGGATCATCACAGTCACGAGGGCAAGGAGCCAGGCTAAAGCATCTGCAGAGAGCAGCATCGCTACCTTTAAGCGGAGCGGCAACTCGTGAAGCCGCTCGAACGCCGCACCATCCGGAAATTTGCCGCTGGACTCAATGTCGTTCATATTTCGATCTGCCACCCTCTCAGTGTAATCACAGGGTCGGACAATACCAATAAGTATTAACTAATGACACATCACATCACCAGTAAGCTCTACCGAGCACATATGGAGACTAACTAGAATTTGGGGTGTATCAAGGTTCTTGGACAGTTTCTCTTAATGGGAGAGGATCAGGGACATGGCAAAGGGATCACGGCGGAAGTTTAGTCCGCAGTTTAAGGCTGAGGTAGTCCAGCTGGTTGTACAAAACGAACGACAAATTATTGATGTTGCTCGGGAGTTGCAGATTAATGCTGGGACGTTGGGTCATTGGGTTGCGAAGTATCGGATGGAAAATCCAGAACCGGTCAAGGATTTGTCACCTGCTGATCAGGTACGACTGGTAGAGCTGGAAGAAGAAGTTCGTCGGCTACTCAATTGATTCCAGGATGACAGCTGATCTTGCGGTCAATGCCCTGAACATGGCACTGACACACCGCGGCAAACCTGAGGGTGTTGTGATCCATAGCGACAGAGGTTCACAGGGTGGATTCAATTGGTTGTCGCAACACCTTGACCGTGGAGGTGGTCAGCAGTGGCGACGAAGTTCTGGTCTGCGAAGACGAGCGAGGTTCCTGAGGGGGCGCGGCGGCAGTGGCGTGCGGATCGAGCGTTGCGTCCGCCGATGCGCTCGCCTGGACCGCCAGGTCTGGGACACCCGCCACGAGCTTCGGCTAGCAATCGTGTCCTGGATCGAAGGGATCTATCACCGTAAGCGTCGTCAGCGGGCCTTAGGCAAGCTGACACCGATCGAATTCATGACCATAATGAAACCAGCCGCCAACTCGGCGGCATGAAACACCGGAGTCAACCAAACCATCAGCACTCCCCCTCGACGAACACGCACACCCAATCCGGGTCTTCCCCCGCGCCTTTGGCACACACCCCGACACCATCTTCGACCCCGCTTCCCTGGTACCACACCTGATCGCCAAGCCCGGGGCATGGACCCAATCCCAGTTACGACCCTTGGTCTCAGACCCGGTACGAGACTGGCTTGACCAGGCCAGTGCCATCGACCGACGACGCTTGTTCACAGCCGTGGATAATGCCACCGGGCCCACCAACTTCACCACCGCAATCCAAGCCGCCGATATCCTCATCAGCGCCGGGGACGACCCCGACACCGGGATGCTCTCCATGCTCGCCCGGCGCCTGGCACAAGGCAGCGAACCAGCCGCAGTGGACGTTGACCCCACCATCTACGACACCCTCACCACCCGCCCCACCACCCCAAACACCAACAGCAACGGCAACGATCGGCAAGACCCCAGCACCAGATCCGCAAGTAGTGGTGCCAGTTGCGATGGTCCTGATAGTGACGGTAGTGAGAGTACTTCCGGTACGGGGCTTGTTGACCTTCAGGACGTGGAAGGGGTCGTGGCATGAACCAACCTGCCACTGTTGATGACGTCCTCGCCGCGGGCCGTAACACGTCTCTGACCACGAGCGTGTTAGAAGAATGGGTCCATAAAGGCACACCCAAACAACGTGAATACCTGCACCAAATCCTTGTCGCTGAACACGAATCACGACAAGACTCCCGCCGCAGGCGCTTACTGAAAGCCGCACGACTACCCGCCCTGAAATCCTTAACCGGCTATGACTACAGTGCCGTCCACTTTCCCACCGACTACGGCAGACAAGCCCTAGAATCCCTGGACTTCATCACCCACGCCCAAGACCTTGTCTTATACGGAGACGTAGGAACCGGGAAAACCCATATGGCAAGCGCCCCCGTTGCCGCCGCCTGCCAGCAAGGGATCCCAGCCCGGTTCTACACCACCTCAGCCCTGGTCATGGCCCTACGCAGAGCCAAAGACGATGACCGGCTCGACAAAGAACTCGCCTCGATCGCCAAGAACCAGCTCATCGTGATCGACGAGCTCGGCTACCTGCCCATCGACACCGAAGGAGCACGCCTGTTATTCCAGGTCATCACCAACGGCTACGAAAAACGCAGCCTCGTCATCCCCACCAACCTGGAATTCTCCCGCTGGGGCACCGTATTCGGCGACGACAACATGGCAGCCGCCGTCATCGACCGACTCGTCCACCACGGCCGCCTCCTCCAATTCCGAGGAGAGTCCTACCGAGTAAAAACGCCCTCATGAAATAACCAAAAGTCAAGCCGCCCAAACGGCCCAACCCACAGACGAAATGGCCTACTGAACCGTCTTCGGTTTCTTGCCGGTGTTATACGGGTGCCAGCTCCGGGTGGGCGGGCGTTTCTAGGTTAGCGTAGTAGAGGTATTCATATTCATCGGGCGTGAGGTCATCGATGCGGGAGTGCAGGCGCGTGGTGTTGTACCAATCAACCCACTGCGCCGTAGCCCATTCGACGTCCTCGAGCTGCTTGAGAGGACCGCTCCGGAAGGGTGAATCATCTCGGATGGCCTCGGTTTTGTACAGGCCGATCGTGGACTCAGCCAGCGAGTTGTCGTAGGCATCGCCGATAGATCCGATTGACGCGGCGATGCCTTCCATGGCCAAAGTCTCGGCAAAGCTTACCGATGTAAATTGAGCTCCGGCATCGCTGTGATGTATTAATCCTTTGCCTGCGGGGCATCCTGCCTGGTCACGTCGCCACAATCCCATCCGCAGCGCGTTGGCCACCAGGGGTGTGGTCATTGACGCTGAGGCATGCCAGCCCACGATCGCGCGGGAGAAGCAATCAATGACAAAGGCGACGTAGACGAAGCCGGCCCAGGTGCGCACGTAAGTGAAATCAGCAACCCACCGCTCATTCGGGGCGGGCGCGGTGAAGTCGCGCTCTACCAGGTCAGGAGCCCGCGCGGCACTACGATCAGGGATCGTGGTGCGTACCCCGCGTCCGCGGACGCGGCCATTCATTCCTAGATCGCCCATCAACCGGTCGACCCGCCGGGCTGAGACAACCAGTCCGCGGCGGCGCAGATAGGCCACCATTTTCCGTCTGCCATACATCCCTTCGGGCGTGCCCACCGTGGCCAGGAGAGCGTCGATGATAATCGCATCATCGAGGTCGCGTTGGCTGGGCGAGGCAGTTTTCCAGGACCGGTAGGTCCGTGCACTGACCCGCAGACCCTGGCCCGTGAGGACGTCGCAGATCTGGGTGACTCGGTGGCCCTTACTGCGTTGGGTGTCGATGAAAGCAACGATCATCGGGATCGGGGGCCGAGTTCCCCCGCGAAGAAAACCGCTGCGTCGCGCAAAATACTGTTAGCCTCTTCCAGCTCCCGGATCTCTTTACGCAAGCGTCTATTCTCGTCCAGGACCTCAGAGGGGGTGCCATCGCGTTGTCCGCCATCGATCTGGGCTTGGCGGACCCAGCGGCGTAGGGATTCTTTGCCGATCCCGAGCTGCCCGCCGATCTTCACACAGGCCTCGGTCAGATTCGCGTACTCATCAAGATGGTTCAAGACCAAGCGGATCGCGCGTTGTTTCGTTTCTTCAGGAATGCGTCTGGGCATAAATCCATTCTCTCTCAGACTCACAAAACAACGGCAAGAAACCGAAGACGGTTCATACTTCTTAACGATCTTTTGGCCCACACCAACTTGACGAAACACAGAAAGATCGCTCAGACCCGGGCCCCGCCCTGAACCCGAGCCATCTTAAGAGCGTCGATAACGAGGCTGGCACGCATGTGGTCGGCGATCTGCCAGCCGATCACCATCCGGGTTGCCAGATCGACCACGGTCGCCAGGTAGAGCCAGCCCTGCCCGGTCCGTAGGTAGGTGATGTCACCAACCAAGACTTCCCCGGGTTCATGGGACTCTGGGTCGAAGTCGCGCTCGACATGGTCAGTAAAGACATGGGCCTGCTCGTCAGGAACCGTGGTCGGGAGTGCTGATGGTTTGGTTGACTCCGGTGTTTCATGCCGCCGAGTTGGCGGCTGGTTTCATTATGGTCATGAATTCGATCGGTGTCAGCTTGCCTAAGGCCCGCTGACGACGCTTACGGTGATAGATCCCTTCGATCCAGGACACGATTGCTAGCCGAAGCTCGTGGCGGGTGTCCCAGACCTGGCGGTCCAGGACATTCTTCTGCAGCAGCGCAAAGAAAGATTCCATGGCCGCATTATCACCAGCCGCCCCGACTTGTCCCATCGACCCACACAGGTTGTTGTCCGCCAGAGCGTTGAGGAAATCCTTGGAACGGAACTGGGCGGGTTCAACTGGTCGATGCAACACTGGGTTGTTGAAGCGATTGTAGCTGCTCGGCGAATACCTCTGCCGGGGTTCTCCAGCCGAGGACTTTGCGGGGTCTGTTATTAAGCGCGAGGGCCACCGCTTCGAGATCCTCGGCCGACCACCGCGACAAGTCAGTACCCTTCGGGAAGTACTGCCGCAGCAGACCATTGGTGTTCTCGTTCGTGGGTCGCTGCCACGGCGAGTGCGGATCGGCGAAGAACACCCTCGTGCCGGTTTCGAGGGTGAACTGCGCGTGCCCGGAGAGTTCTTTCCCACGGTCCCAGGTCAGCGTTTTGCGCAGCTGGATCGGTAGGGCCGTGACCGATGAGGCTAGCGCGGTGTTCATCGCGACAGCGCCGTAGCCTCCAAGCGCGGCCCCGTTCTTCACCACTGGTGTCTTGCCCCACCCCTCCAGCCGGGGCAGGTGTACCAGCAGCGTGGAGCGGCTGGAGCGCTCGATGAGTGTGCCGATCGCGGACCGGCCCGTGCCGATGATCAGATCGCCCTCCCAGTGCCCGGGAACTGCGCGATCAGCGGCCTCCGCCGGCCGCTTCGAGAGCACGACGTCCTCGGTAACGTGCCCCTGCGGTTTGTTCCGTGAACGCTCCCTGGGCTGGCGTAGTGCCCGCCCAGTGCGCAGGCACGCGACCAACTCCCGTTTGAGCGCGCCACGGCCCTCGATGAACAGCGACTGGTAGATCGCCTCATGACTGATACGCATAGATCTATCATCGGGGAAATCGATCTTCAACCGGTGAGAGATCTGCTCAGGACTCCAGGCCAGCGACCATCGCCGGTCAGCCCGATGCGGCTTGTTCAGCCCCTTCCACGCAGGCGGCGTCGGCCCCTCGACCACGCTCCCATCGGGACGGCGGACGGTCCCGGCAAGTCGTTCCTGCACGTATTCGCGCAACTGGTCGTTCGTGACGAGTTTCGCGGCCTTCGGGCGCCTCGCCGCCTGCTGCGCCTTCCACTGCGCCACCAACGCCCGATACTCCTGCTTCCCGCTCCGGGTGGCGGCGTTGCGGCGCAGCTCTCGGGAGATCGTGCCAGGGTCACGCCCCAGCTCGCGGGCGATCTCCCGCACGCCTTTATCTTTGGCGCGCAGCAACGCGATCTCCTCACGTTCCTCAAACGACAGGAAACGGCCGGTGGGCTCGGCCAATGAAATCGGTGGCATACCGCCAGCATGGCGAAACCAGCGGCTCCCCACCGGCACGGACACGCCCACTTTCAGAGCCGCCTCGGCCGTGTTGATACCCGTCGCGATCAGACGCCAGAACTGCCGCTGCACCGCCCGCGACGGCTCAGGCCGCCCAGGCGAGCGCATCGGCGGACGCAACGCTCGATCCGCACGCCACTGCCGCCGCGCCCCCTCAGGAACCTCGCTCGTCTTCGCAGACCAGAACTTCGTCGCCACTGCTGACCACCTCCACGGTCAAGGTGTTGCGACAACCAATTGAATCCACCCTGTGAACCTCTGTCGCTATGGATCACAACACCCTCAGGTTTGCCGCGGTGTGTCAGTGCCATGTTCAGGGCATTGACCGCAAGATCAGCTGTCATCCTGGAATCAATTGAGTAGCCGACGATCTCGTTGCTGAACGTATCCTTGATCGCACATAAATACAGTTTCCCTTCCCTGGTGGGGTGCTCGGTAATGTCGGTCAGCCATAGTAAATCAGGGGCCTCAGCTCTGAACTGTCGACGGACGAGGTCATCGTGTGCTGGCGGGCCGGACGGGGTGTGCTTGCGCTTGCGAACCGCGATGGTGGAACGGATTCCTGCAATGTGACACAGGCGCCACACGCGTCGTTCGGAAACCGTATAGCCCAGGCCTGCCAGGTCATCAGCAAGGACCCGGTAGCCGCCCTCAGGATCCTTGTCGTGTAGCTCATGGAGGACACCGATCAGATGCGTCTGGGTGTGTCCCTTAGTGTGGTGTAAATTCCTGCGGGACTGCCGGGCCTGAAGTGTGGTGGGGAGTCATCGTGGGAGACTCAATTGAACCGACGAAGATACAAGAAAGTGACATCCCACGATGACTCAATACCAGTCTGCCTTGACGACCCTGATTTCTGAAGTCCTAACTGATCCTGGTCTTGCTCATGATGATGTGTTCCGCCGGCTGTTACAGGCCGGGCTACAAGATCTGATCGATGCTGAAGCAACCGCGAAGATCGGGGCTGGCCCTCACGAACGCACCCCGGACCGGGTCACCCACCGTAACGGCACCCCCACCAAAACCATCGCGACCGCGGCGGGTGAGGTTGATGTCCAGATCCCCAAACTCCGCCAGGGATCATTCTTCCCCGCCCTGCTGTCCCCACGCAGACGAGTCGACAAGGCACTGTACGCGGTGATCTGTCAGGCCTGGATCGATGGTGTCTCCACCCGGAAAGTCGACCACCTGATCAAAGCCCTCGGTAACGAGTCCGGGATCTCCAAATCCACGGTGTCCCGGATCTGTGCCGAGATTGACGAGGCCGTCACCGAGTTCTTAGGCAGGGGCTTGGACCATACGTGGTTCCCCTACCTGTTCCTGGACGCAACCTACCTTGACGTGCGTAAACGCGGCCGTGTGGTCTCCCAAGGTCGTTGCTACCGGGGTTAGCATTGAAGGCAGGCGTGAGATCCTTGGCATGGCACTGGGTGACAGCGAGACCACCGACTTTTGGACCGAGTTCCTACGCTCCCTGCGCGAACGTGGCCTGAAAGTTGCCAGCGATGGGGACCCGCGTGGAGTGGCGGTGGTGACCTCTGATGCTCACGCCAGGTTGAAAGCCGCGGTCAAAGCGATCGTGCCCGGTGCTGCCTGGCAACGATGTCGGGTCCACTTCGCCCGCAACATCACCCAGAAAGTGGGTTCTGGCCACTCTAAGCCGATCAACGCTCTGGTCTCGACTATCTTTGCCCAGACCACCCCCGAGGCTGTTAGAGCCCAATACCGGGCCGTGACCGAGACTGTGGCTCGTTCCTTTCCCGAGGTCGGGGCCATGCTTGAAGCGGCTGAGACTGAGCTGACCGTGTTTGCTGACACGCCACGCGAGCACTGGCAAAAGATCTGGTCTAACAACCCCATCGAACGTCTCAACCGGGAAATCAAACGACGCTCGGACGTGGTCCAGATCTTCCCCGACACAGGCAGTGTCAGCCGCCTGGTTGGTGCTGTCCTGCGAGAACAACACGAGGAATGGGCTCTACGCCGAACGACGCTACTTCTCCGAAGTCCCCATGCAACGCCTGCCCCACATCCTCACCAACCCCAAACCCCCAGCCTGGACCCAGACGGCAAGAACGAACTCTTCCTCACCGCCTAACCAAGCCGAAAAAAGCTACACCACAAGAAGGAACTTGACCACCGTTGCCCCTATTTTGCGATCCACATTTTATTTGAGATCGGCAAGCGTACTGGTCAAGTGCACCAGTTCAATGCGTACTCTCAGGTCGAGACAGAACCTACTCCGGGGTTGATGGGAGCATAGCTACGCCCATCGGGTTCGTCTCGAGATACTCCACGGCTTCATCATTCTTGATCGCGTCGAAGAGCTTGCCGCCGTTCACCTCGTCGTAAAAGACAATCGACTGACCATCATTCGACCAACCCGTTCCATTGTGGGGAGCAGTCACAAAATAAACGTTGCCGGGACGGATGTTGCGTGCCGAGTACGCGAGGTCTCGGATCTCTCCGATGGTAAACCCTTCATCAAGTGACACGGAGCCCGCTACCGTCTCGATGAAGTTAGTGAGTTTGCCAAGGTCGCTCAAGATGTTCTGATCGAATACTTCGCGCATGATGGAGCGCATCCAGTTCTGTTGGCGCTGCACACGAGAGAAGTCTCCCCCGCTCAGGCCATACCGCTGACGAACATAACTCAGGGCCTGTTCACCATTTAGGCGGTGTTCACCTGCGTCGAGTGTTCCGCCAGGAACACTGAGTGGAGAGTTCAGGGTGATCCTCACTCCCCCAAGTGCATCTGTCATGGCCGAGAAGGAATCGAAATCTGTGACAGCAAAATGGTCAATACGAACATCTGTTAATTCTTCAACTGTTTGGATCATAAGAGAGGGACCACCGTAGGAGAATGCTGCATTGATCTTTCCCTCACCCCATCCTGGGATGTCTACCCAAGTATCTCGCGGTATGGATACAACGGAGACACTCTCACGGTCTCCTGAGATGTGCATGAGCATGATGGCATCGGTGCGCTGCGCTCCCACCTGCCATTGACTGGGATCTCCTGCGGAGATTCTCGAGTCTGAACCGAGAACAAGGATATTGACCGGGAGGTCCTTGTCTTCCTCTTCAGCTTTCTGGATAACCTCATCCGGAATCTCTGGCCTGCTCGAGATCTCCCCAAACGGATCGTCAATACGTTCGATCATTCCGTCGAGGTGACGCTGGACCCACCAGCCGAAGCCAACGACACCGGCAGCCAGGACAAGAACAGTAACGAGAATGAAGATACCGGCCTTCTTACCCGTCGACATCTTCTTCCTGGGCTTCTTCTTGTCTACATCGACCTGTTGATTCTCAGTCACACTTAAACCTTGCCTGTCATTCACGCACCATAGCCGTGCGAGTCCGATTCCAAGGATAGCCCGGTATAGCCAATTAAGTGACAGGGCTTTCATCCTCACCGATCCATCAGGAACTCAACAACTCATTGTCCCACCGGATAAGACAACGTGCTCGTCGCACCCTCAGCTTCCGCTCAGGCCAGTCGCCCCTACGGCAGATCTCTGCTGGCTATCGGAACCAGCAGTACGGGTCGCTAGATGCGCGAAGCGACAATAGCGAAGCCTCCTTTTATGTGCATCACAACCACAACGATCCGTCGTATACTCCCTGGCTCCCGGACGGAAGCCTGGCCTATCGAATTGAGAGCCCGGCTCGCTACTCCATAATCTCGTAGAAGCAACGAGGATAAAGATCAACTAACCCAGGCTACTTGAGAATTTGACCAGGTCCTGCTGGCCAACACAGCTTCTGAATTCACGGGCGTGAAGCTCAAGCATCCTCTGGTAACGGTATTGCAGAAAGTCAATTCACCGCCTGTAGCGGCAGCCGACAACAGTGCAACAGTGCTCATTCGTCCTATCGCACTTTCGACAATTGGTCGTTTCAGTCATATTTTGCGTATTAGGCCCCCATTGAATTGAAAAAGGGTCTACAGTGGCTATTGGCCACACCGTAAGGCCCCATCTCGTAGTCGAGATGGGGCCTTACGTATTCCCAGGGCAAAGCGGTCAACTCACATTGTGGGAAGATCCCAATGCTCGCATCCTTGCAAGTTACACCTGTTAGCCGCTTGCCTGTCGAACATACGTTGATGCCGATATCTATTCACAGCCGATTCCGTCACCGTCCCTGTCGAGACGCCTGCCGTAACCGGGATCATCCTTGTAAACAGGGGCAGCACCCGCATTGCGGGCTTCCGTACAGTTCTTGTAATACGTGTTGGTTGCAACCGGCGCTGAAGCTGGGGCTGGAGCCTGGGTCGCAACTGGCGCTGGATCAGCGATCTGGGACGGCCGAGGTGTGCTTGGAGGTGCTGGAGCCGTTACAACCGCGGCAGGTGCAGAAACTGACGCTTCTTCCACCAGCTCCACCGGAACTCCCTCCTGAGCTTCCAATGCGGTTTCTAGGTCTGCCGACACCAGGGCAAGCTCGCTCGTCTTTTCCTCAATCTCTTCTTTCAGACGGTCGCGCTCGGCCTCAAGGTCAACAACTGCCTCTTCGACGACAAGCTCTAGTTCTTCACCCGCTGCAACCTCTGCGTCCAAGGCTTCCTGATGGATGCGCTCCAGTCCTTCGTCACAGCCATCAAGTTGAGTCTCCAGGTTTGAGACCTGGCTTTGCAGTGCTTCCAGCTCACTGGAGTCTGGCGCATCACCGCCAGCCACAACGCCTACCGCGAAGGCGCCTACGCCAATAAACTTTGGCAATTTCCATGCTCTGAAGCGTCTGCACGTCCCGCACGCGTGCAATCGGAGACCACAACACTGCCATGACCCGCAACAGCTAAAGGCGCCACCCGAAGTAACCACGAATAACAAAATTCTGGGCCCAAGAAATCTAAGGGCGACAGCCACTGATTAAGACAGAAAAAGTAAAAAGCCGGGACACAGATCTGTAACCTATGTCCCGACTCATCACATTTGTGGAGCTAAGGGGATTCGAACCCCTGACCTCTTCCATGCCATGGAAGCGCGCTACCAACTGCGCCATAGCCCCGAGTGCTCCCCTAGTTTATGTCGAAACACCCACCTAATGCCAAATTAACTGCTGGTGGTAAGGGACACACAGCTTCAGTTGACGTTGTACGAAACCAGCCGCCATCCCGGCACCCTGTTCTTCTGCCGAGTCAGCACAGCCCAGTGGCAGTTGTCCAGGCCGGCGATCGGCTGCCGTTCTGAAGGGTTAGTTCCCAGGAGCGTCATAATACCGTTGGAGATAGCACCACCGTGGGCAACGATGACCAGAGTGTTTCCAGCCTTTCCGCTGAGCTTCTCGGTCCATTCGTTAATCGCTTCCGCAACCCTCAATCCGCAAGCTTCGCGGGTTTCTACGTCTCCCCCGGGTTCCTTACCGTCACGCCACAGGGTGAGGCGCTCGGGCGAGTGCTCGGCGATCTCCTCAAGGTTCTGGCCTTCCCACGAGCCAAAGCTACGTTCGGCTACACGCGGGTCCTCGACGGCTGTGATGCCGGTGAGGGCTTCGAGTTCACGGGCGGTGTCGCGGGCTCTCACGAGCGGAGAACTGACGATGTAATGGGGTCCAAGCTCTGCGAGCCTGGGGGCTGCGGCCATGGCCTGTTCCCTACCGGCTTCGTTGAGTGGGTAGTCGGAGGCTCCCTGGAGCCTGCGCTGCTTGTTGAGGTCGGTCTGTCCGTGTCGCCACAGAATAATCCGAGTGATCAACGATCCCCCTCCAGATCAGAGACATCGATTTGGGGGCAGTCAGCCCACAGGCGATCCAGGGCGTAGAACTCTCTGTCTTCGTCCTGCTGGACATGAATGATGATGTCACCGTAGTCGGCAAGGATCCATCGGGCTTCGCCCTCGTATCCTTCCCTACGCTGACGCTCTACACCCTGCTTGTGCATGGCTTCATCAATAGCATCGACAATGGCTCGTACCTGCCGGGAAGTTTCACCGGAAGCCACAACGAAGATATCCGTAAAGGCGAGTCTTTCGGATACGTCAATGACTGTGACTGAAGTTGCGAGCTTCTCGAATGCTGCCTCTGCTGCGGCGCGGGCGTTGGTTACGGACGTAGAAGTCGCGGTCACAATACTCCAGGGTAGAAGGTTAGAGATGCTGGTACTGCCAGTGCTGATGCCGAAGCTCCACCACCGGAGAAGATAAGAGATCCGAGGAGGATACCGACCCCGAACCCAACGACAATGAGAAGAAGGAACAGAACGATTGTCTTCCAGCGGCTTGCCGGAGCTTCCTCTTCTTCGGCCGCGTCAGCGCTTCTGGCCGATGATTCTGTTTCAACGGGTGGACGGGATTTCAGTTCAGCACGGAGAGCACCGGCAAAGTCATGTTCGGTCTCGTCCTCATCAGCTTCATCCTCGTCGCCTGCGGCCGGAACGACCGGCTCGGCGACAAATCGTGCGGATCCAGAATCAGACTTTGCTGAAGCATCCGTCTTCTCTGAGGTCACAGTATCGACGTTGTCTACATCAGCCGAATCAGAATCGGAATCCCTGTGATCCTTATCCGCAGGCTTTCCATCGCTATCAGCAGTCTTCTCTACGGCATCTTCAGGCTTCTCATCCGAAGCCACCTGATCACCGTAGAACTGATCGATCGGGTCCTGCTTCTGAGCGGCAGGAGTCCATGCGCTACCGCTCTGTGCAAGTTGTTCGGACGCGTTGACCGTGGAATCGCCGTCGACCGCTCCCCCGCCAGCTACGTCGGTCGGATCTTGCTTGGTCGATGAGAACCTGTCGAAAACGCTCTGTCGTTCCGGAACCGCGGCCGCCTGATCATCATCCGTGGCGGAGTCCTCAACGAACTCATCCGCGGAAGCATAGGAGGTTTTCCCGAACTCACCGACCGTGTCGTGAGCGGCCGTTGCATCCAGCTCTTCGTCCGCGAGCGCGGGCTCGTCAGCGGGCGCAGTCTCCTCAGCGGACGTAACCTTCTCCGAGCTAGCGTCCACAGAAGCGCCAGCAACGGCTTGGGTGCCAGGAGTGTCAGAGCCGTGCTTATCTGAGTCTTCAGCGGGTTCAACGGCGTCCTGAACCTGCTCGGCAGGCTCTTGGCCTTCGGCCAACTCGCCGGCCTGGGGCTCGGTCACGGGTGTGCCTGCGGGCTCGGGGCCAGTGCCAGTATGCTCCTCATCGACCGGGGTTTCTCCCGGTTCTTCTGCCGACTTTGGCTTGAGAAGCCCGGCCATGCGCATTTCCCGTCGCGTCATGCGGCGTTCGCTCATCGGTTCTCCTTCACTGTGACTGAGGTTCAGTCTACCTGCCTTGAGTCTTAATCGCCGGTCTTCCCGGTTGGGACACGAGTGGGAACCTACTGGGTGAGTACAGGCCGTATTTCCTGATGTACTGCACGACCCCATCGGGAACGAGATACCAGATTGGTATTCCCGCATTCTCCCTGCGCCTGACATCGGTGGAGGAGATGGACATGGCGGGGACTTCCAGGACCGTGACATCGTCCAGCGGCAGTCCATCGGTCACCAGACTATGTCCGGGTCTGTTGACTCCGACAAAGTGGGCGAGCTCCCAGAGCTCGTCGGAGTCTTTCCATTCGAGGATTTGCGGGAGTACGTCGGCACCGGTGATGAAGAAGAATTCATCATCCGGGTATATTTCACGTAGGTCTCGCAGGGTATCGATCGTGAATGTGAGTCCGGGCCTATCTATGTCCACTCGGGATACGGAGAACCGTGAGTTTGAGGCAGTGGCGATCACAGTCATGAGGTATCTGTTCTCTGCCGGGGAGACATCCCTGTCCTGCTTATAGGGTTGCTCCCCCGTGGGAACAAAGATCACCTCATCCAGGCCAAACCGGTACTGCACCTCGGAGGCGGCAACAAGGTGACCGTGGTGGATGGGATCGAATGTCCCACCCATGATTCCAATACGGCGGTGCCTAGTGCCCTTAGTGTGCGGTGCTTCGATGGAGCTGAGGTTCGTTTCGTGGGAACGGTCGTGGCTGCTACCGGACATGTCCGGCGCCCTCAACACGCCACGTCGTCGTTGTGAGCTCTGCCAGGCCCATGGGGCCGCGCGCATGGAGCTTCTGCGTAGAGATACCGATTTCTGCTCCCAGCCCAAGTTCACCGCCGTCGGTGAACCTGGTCGATGCGTTAACCATGACGGCAGCGGAGTCCATACCGGCGGTGAACTTGTTCGCCACCGTCACAGAGTCGGTCACGATTGCTTCCGTGTGCCCAGATGAATGCTTGCGGATATGGGCAATGGCGTCATCAACCGAGTCGACGATCCCCACCGCCATGTGCAACGCCAGGTATTCCTCGTCCCAGTCCTTTTCAGTCACGTCACGGAGATAAGCGGAGTCCGCTCCCGCGGCCTCCGCGAGGCCGCGGGCCTCGCTATCAAGGTGGAGGGTAACCCCAGCATCAACGAGAGCCTTCAGAATCGCACCCGGTTCCGGGTAGTCCTTGTGAAGAAGGAGAGTCTCAGCCGCATTGCATACGCCGGGCCGGTGAGTCTTCGAGTTAATAACGATGGGCAGTGCCATCTCCGGGTCAGCATCGGCGTTGATGTAGACGTGGCAGTTACCCACGCCTGTCTCAATGACGGGGACCACTGATTCCTTGACCACGGATTGGATCAGGCCGGTACCGCCACGGGGAATAAGAAGATCAATGTAGCCACGTGCCCTCATGAGCTCCGTAGCACCCTCGCGGCCGTACTCATCGACCGAGGCAATGGAATCAGCCGAGATACCCACCGACTCGACTGCTTCACGCATGAGAGCAACAAGGACAATGTTGGATTCTTCGGCGGCGCTGCCGCCGCGCAGGAGAACTGCGTTCCCTGCCTTGAGTGCCAGACAGGCAGCATCGACCGTGACGTTGGGACGGGCTTCGTAGATCATGCCCACCACACCCATGGGGACCCGCACGTTACGAACAACCAGTCCGTTTGGCAGGGTGCGGCCCATGACAACTTCACCCACCGGGTCAGGCAGAGCAATAAGTTCTCGGACAGCATCCGCGATACCGGAGATACGATCCTCATCGAGAGTTAGCCGGTCGATGAGAGCCTCAGCGAGCCCATTCTCTATTCCGCGCTCAACATCTAACTTGTTGGCCGCCACAATCTCCGTCGCATTGGCCTCCAAGGATTGCGCGATTGCCGCTAGTGCATCGTTCTTTTGACCGGTCGAAGCTGCCCGAAGGACCTGCGCGGCTTCGCGCCCCTTTGTCGCCAGTGCCCTGACTGCGTCACTCGTGTTCGTCATGAGAATAAGCGTATAGGGAATTATTCGATCGTCCAGTGAGTTGAAGCCCTTGTATCACCTTTCGAGGTACCCGACCGTAAGGACAACAAATGGCGACCGTAGAAATCACGAAGGAAAACTTCACCGAGACAGTCAAGGAAGGCATCGTCTTCCTCGACTTCTGGGCAGAGTGGTGCGGCCCGTGCCGTCAGTTCGCGCCAACCTTCGAGAAGGCATCGGACGAGCATGAGGACGTAGTCTTCGGAAAGATCGATACCGAAGCAGAGACTGAGCTCGCCCAGAGCTTCCAGATCATGTCGATCCCGACCCTCATGGTGTTCCGTGACGGCATCAAGATCTTCGAGCAGGCTGGCGCTCTCCCGCCTTCGGCACTCGAGGACCTCATTGAGCAGGCCGAGAAGCTCGACATGGACGCAGTACGCGCCCAGATCGCCGAGCAGCAGGCAGCGCAGGGCGAGCAGGCCTAAGCATTCGATCGATTGCTGGTAGCCCGCTACTTATTAGCGGATAACCAGAACTCTGTGTGGGGCGAGCAGTAAATGCTCGCCCCACACTCATGTCCAAGCAGCTGAACTGGGCATGATCTGGCATGACAACTATTCCAAGGGTCTATCCCTGCGATCCAAGGGACTATCCCTATCGATGCACTGAGCCCATTCCAGGCATAAGGGCCTGGTCTTCCCATGTCTATAGACATTTCATAGCCGAACAAGCTGGGCTTCGCTACCAAACCAACCAATCAAAGTAGCCCGGCCCACGTGAACTGATCGCCTGTGAAGAGCAATGGTTTGGGCTATAGGTCAATGGTTTCGCCAGGCTCTGTTGTCGAACAGAACCTGGCGAGTGAACGGGGCGCGGCGCTCAGCAAGCACCGCGCCCCGTTCAAGTAATTTACTTTTCGGCCAAGGCGTTGCTCGTTTGAGGATTCAAACGTTCGAGGTTTCAGACACAGAGCCCTCAAGCCTCGCGCAACCAGGCTTCCCGAGCTAATGCTCGGTTTTCCAGACCTTTATTCCGTGTTCTATGCCTATTCGAGGAAAGCTTTGCCTTAGGCAGCGGCCTCGGCTTCGCGGCGTGCGTGCAGAAGAGGAAGAACGCCGCAGACAGTGGACGCGAGATCGGTGGGGAGGGAACCCGGGAGGATCGTGAATGCATCGCCGGCACCAAGGGCCAGCCAGGATTCTACGTGGTCGGCAACGTCGTGGACGGTACCGAGAACACGTGCCGAGCCTTCTGCGTAGCGATCGGCACCTATGGCGGAGATAAGATTGCCGCGCTCCTCCGCATCCATCGTGCATGCCGAGACGATCATAAAGAGATCGCAGACAACCTGGAGGTCGTGCCCGGCTTCCAGTGCTGCGGAGCGCAAGGAGTAGCGGATCTCGCGCGCCGTGTGGGGATCCTGTTCGCGCAGGCGAACGGTATCAACAGCGGTACCGAGCTTAGTGAGATCAATCGACTGAGCAGTATCACCGGTCAGGGCAACCGTGACTGGAGTACCAGCATCCTGCGCACGGCGAACCAGATCGAGAGCGGCATCTAGTTCGCCGTGCGGGATGTGGATCTCGAGACCAACGCCCGTGTCCTTGACCAGGTCGAGGGCGGCGTTGCCGACCTCGTCGGCGGTGACGGAAGCAAAGATGGGGCCGGTAATCCGGGACGTGAGCTTCACGGCTGCGCGGATGGCATCGAGCCTGCAATCCCGCAGGTGCAGATCGGAGCGCAGCAGGAAGGAGGCTCCGAGGGTGATTCCTGCAAGACCATCGGTCAGTGCCGCTGAGCTCATGGAAGCCAGGCGGCCGAAGTTGCAGGTTTCTACCGGGAAGTCCTCACCGAAGTCGGTATCGGTGTCGAGCACTTCTGCACCGAGGGCAGACAGATCGATCGAGAGGGCGGGAACGCGGTAGCTGGAACGGGTTTGGTTTGATGAGGGCAGCTGGATAGTCATCGTAAATCCTAAAAGTGGTTTAGCAGAGTGCTCCGAATTGGAGCTGATGTGTGAAGGTGCGTAAGTGACGCTGGAGGGATAATGAGATTCCCAGGTGTAGATCGCGTTGGCCGGATCAGGCCATGGACTTATGCGTGCGCATATACATTCGATGAATTCGGTGCGTAGCCGATACTCGGACGGACTGCCCTGTCGTCTGGTAGATATTCGTGAATGTCATGCTATTTTCCTTCGTGCTTTCCCACCGCGAACGGTGCTTCGCTTGCCGATTGAGGCCTGGTCATCACCCGGGGCACCCCTCGCACGTGAGGGGTTGTCGACCAGCTAGCCGGGGCTCTTCGCTGGTTCTCTGGACCACGGCCAGAATAACACGGTCCCTAGTCCGCATGTCAAGACACCGCTGCCCATTACGTGAGATCAGGTAATCTCATGGCATTATTCGGTCAAATTTAGCGATTTGCAGCTACCGATCGGTAGCTTCCTGAAGAGCGACGACACCGCCCCCCAAACCGCAACCAAGCAGCCGCGGCATGCAACCATGGGAAGCTTGAGGACAATGACTATTCGGTGCAATAGCAGGCAAATGTCGCGGTCACTTTTCCTGGTTCTCAAGCATACAAGTATGTTCACTCAGTTGCGGAGAACCCAGAAGGCTCCCCAGTTCTCTGTGTCATACATGTTCGTTTTAGAGATGCCTGTCACACCCGACACGCATTGGGTTGGAACACATGGCATCTCGTCCCATGGGTGGACCTTTAGCAACCCAAATTCCGGAGGATGCTCGCCTGGCCGTGAACGGACAGGACTCAACTGGAAGCCTTGGCCAAGCCGGAGACCAGGGCAGGGCCCGTACCAGGATGGAGCCGGAGGTTTGTCCAGACCCGGTACCAGGGTGTAGCCACCCGTTAGAACGAACCCGGTGACAGAGTGTAAGCGGAGCTTAGACAAAGCGCGGAGCCACGGCAGCGCTGATGCTCAAGGCTGAACCGGGCGCCATGGGCCGAATCCGTGGCCGAGACCGATCCGGGAGCCGGTACTGCGTCGTATGCCAGTGCGGAGCCTGCGGTAAGGGTGGCACCAGCTTGCTCACACTGCTTCCCTGATACCTGCCCCTGATCCCTGGGCTACTCGTGGCTACCGTATGCCCTCAGTGGTGCGGCAAGGAGGATGTCGTGGAGGTAGAGGATGGCGGCGGGGAGGATGAGTAGGTTCGCGAAGACAAGGACGCCGAGGATGTCGGGGTTGAAGTAGAGAATCGCTGGCTGGATGAGAAGCAGTGCGAGAGCGAGGAAAGTACGCGGCAGGTAGCGGAACGCTAGGAGTGCTGAACGTTTAGTTGCTGAACCTATTGGGGCCTTGTACTGGCTGATGTAGGGGAAGTACCAGACGGCAAATCCCAGGATGAGGATAGTGCCGGTGATGGAGAGGACGGTGGCGATGGTGCCGGCCAGTCCCAGGTCCATGCGGCCGATGGCCCAGATCTCCCAGGCTGCCAGGAGCAGGAAGACGAGAATAAGTAGCCAAGCGGTAGTGGCCCGCCAAAAGGTTTCCTTGAAGGTATTCCAGAATGTTTTGGCCGGTGAGGAGCCCTCCTCCCGCAGTTGCTGGAGGAGGGCTGCGTGGGCGCCTGCTGCTGAGGCGCCCACTGTGACGATTGGTAGGCAGAAGAGGACGAACAGCACGTTGATGATGATCGCCTCTGTTACCGCGACAAGCCCGTTGTAGAACTTGGTGTCGGGTGCGAGCCACCCTGCCATAGCGATCAGCCCTTGACGGAACCGGCGACAACACCCTCGATGATGTGCTTCTGGGATACGAGGTAGAAGACAACGATCGGGACGATAGCGAGTACGAGCATTGCCATCATCGCTCCCATGTCCCTGTTGCCGTTCGAGCCCACCAGCATCTGTACCACGACGGGGATGGTCTTGTATCGGGTGGAGAGGCCGATGACGAGGTATGGAAGGAGGTAATCGTTCCAGATCCACATGGCGTTAAGAATCGCCACGGTGACGGTGGTGGGTTTGAGGATGGGGAGGATAATCCGGAAATAGTTCTGGAGCGGCCCACACCCATCAATGTAGGCGGCCTCCTCAATCTCTAGGGGAATACCTTTGATGAAGCCCGAGAAGATAAACACCGATAGGCCTGCTCCAAATCCCAGATAGAGCACCACCATGCCCAAGGGGTTGTTGAAGTGGAGCATGTCGGCGATCTTCACGGTGGGGAACATGACCATCTGGAAGGGGATAACCATGGAGAACACAAACAGGTAGTACAGGGCCGAAGTCCACCAGGTCTTGACCCGGATGATGTAATAGGCCGTCATAGCACTGAAGAACACGACGGTAGCGACCGAGAGAACGGTAATGACGAAGGACCAGAGAATGGCTTCGAAGAAACCGGTCCTGGCAAGGCCCGTTGTGTAGTTCTGCAAGCCCGCCCACATGTCCCCAATCGGGAGAGCGAACGGGTCGGAGCTGATTGAGAACTTGTGCTTGAACGAGTTAATGACAATGAACAGGATTGGCCCGATGAAGACAACGACCAGGAGAACAAGAACAACATAGAAGAAGCCGTTGCGTGCTGGCTTGGGCTTCTCCCCCGCCGAGAGCGTCTGGTTGCCCTCCGGTAGGGGTTCGGCGGCGTTCTCAGCATGTTCGATCATGGCGCTCATGCCTCGACCTCCTTGCTTCGGGTCGCCCGTAACTGGACGAGTGCGATCAGGACAACAAAAATCACGAAGATAACGGCCTTGGCCTGGCCGACACCTTCCTGGCCCATCCGGGCAAACATCGTGTTCACGATGTTGAGGGCAACCATTTCGGTCTGCGCCTGCGGCGCACCGTTGGTGAGCGCAAGGTTTTGGTCGAACAGCTTGAACGAATTGGCCAGTGTCAGGAATACACAGATGGTGATCGTGGGCATGATAACCGGGATAGTGACATGGCGCAGGGTCTGCCACCTCGTGGCACCGTCAATTTCGGATGCTTCGGTGAGCTCGGGTGGGACGGACTGGAGGCCGGCAATGTAGATGATCATCATGTAGCCGACCTGCTGCCAGTTGATGAGCAGGATTAGGCCCACGAAGCCGTACTCCCATTTGGAAATGATCGTGGTGCCGTAGTTCGCGAGCACGGCGTTGATCATCTGCTGCCACGTGTATCCGAGAACAATGCCGCCAATGAGGTTTGGCATGAAGAACACGGAGCGGAAAAAGTTTGTGCCACGCAATTTCTGCGTGAGCAAACGCGCGATTGCGAAAGCAAAAATGTTGACCGAAACAACGGCGACAAAGACAACGAGGATCGTGAACCCAAATGAACTGGTGAAGCCCTGGCTCTCATCAAACGCCCGCTGATAGTTTTCTAGGCCCACCCATTCGGCATTCGAAATCGTCGTGAAATCGGAGAACGACAGGTAGATGCCGATGACAAAAGGCAACAGGAACGCGATGGTGAACGCGATGCCTGTTGGGGCCACGAAAACGGGAAAATACTTCTTTAGTGCTCTTTGCATGTTTGTCTCAATTCTGGAGCGCGTCTTGGCGCTCCATAGACAAAGGGGGTGCTGGGGGCGGGGCAGACGCCCCACCCCCAGCGTTCAGGCATTAGCCCAGGTTAGCCTTCTCGGAGGCCCAGCTGGAAACGAAGATGTCGACAACATCGCTCCATTCCATGTTGCCCGATGCGTACTGGGCAAGACCGCCAGCAAAGTCCTCCTTGAACTTCTGCGACGGGAAGGTGGTGAACACCCACGGGATCGGCTCCAGATCCGGGTCGGTCATGTACCGGTTCACTTCCTTTGCCAGCGGGTCGGACGGGGTCGAATCGCCAAACGACTCAAACGGAGCAATGAAGCCCAGATCGTTGGTCACGTAGTCCATTCCCTCTTCAGAGCTGAACAGCCAATTCACGAAGTCAATCGTGGCCTGCTGGTCGGCTTCGGAAGCTTCGGAGTTGATAGCCATGAAGGCCTCGGTGCCGATGTTGATCGACTTGGACTCTTCGCCCTCGACACCGGTGTAGATCGGGAGGAACTTGATATCGTCCTCGGCAACGACGTTGCCTTCGATGTCGCTGATCTGGCTCCACGCCCAGTTGCCATTCTGCACCATGGCGGCCTTACCGGTTGCGAACTCCTGCATGGAGTCCGTGACGGTCTTGGACGGGGTCAGCGAAGGCTCGACCGTCGAGTTCGTCAGGTACAGGTCAAACACGTTCTTGTAGTTCTCGTTGTACGAGAAAGCGATCTCCTGCTTGTCGGTCACGCCCTCTTCGTCGTACTCGTAGAACACGGGAATGTTGGCAAGGTGGGTCTGGAAACGCCACTCCTCACCCGTAGCAAGCGAGGTGGAAGCGAAGACACCGTCAATGCCCAGCTCATCCTTGCGAGCCTGCATGTCATCCGTGACTTCCTTCAGGGTGTCAAAGTTGTTGATCTCATCCATCGAGGTCACGACCGCGCTATCCATGGCGAAGTAGTCTTCGAAGATTGCCTCGTTGTAGATGATCCCGAAGCCCTCTACTGCCAGCGGCACGCCGTAGATCTTGCCGTCCTCGCCTTGAAGGGCAAGGCCCGGATCGTTCAGGTCCTGAGCAAAATCTGTGTCATCGAGTTCGAGAGCGTATTCCTGCCAGTTCACGAGACCCATCGGCCCGTTGATCTGGTACAGGGTCGGCGCTTCAGACTTCGTGATCTCAGATTTCAGTGTCTGCTCGTATGTACCGGAAGCAGCCGTAACGACCTTGACCTCAATACCGGTCTCCTCGGTGTACGCGGCCGCGATCTTCTTGTAGGTTTCCTCGGACTCCGGCTTCCAGTTCAGGAAGTAGACCGAGCCCTCGCCACCTTCCGCCTCATCGTCAGACCCGCACGCAGCGAGACCGCCAAGGGCGAAGGCTCCGGCCGTCAAAACAGCGACGGCCTTCTTAGCGTTGAACATGATGTGTCCTCCTTCGGACATCCAAATACCCCACCGGCGTCCTTGCCGACAGGCGTTCACAGAAGACTTCCTGAACATAAGTACAGAGGAAGTTCCGTCTTGTGACTATCAACATCATGGCACATAGGTTTTTCATTCACCAAAACGAAACAGGTGTGTGCCTTAGTGTGGTGTAAATTCCTGCGGGACTGCCGGGCCTGAAGTGTGGTGAGGAGTCATCGTGGGAGACTCAATTGAATCGACCAATAGGAAGTGCACATCTGATCGAATCGAAGCGAACGAACTGGGAGCTTGGTTCAATGCCACAGACACCAGGGTCAGGTAGTTCAGAATTCGCTTAAGAATGCCAGGTGAGCGATCCTCTTCAATCAAATACGATCGGTCCGAGCCGACCTGAACGCATCTGGGTCAATCAGGGGCACAATCGAGTGCCACGAGGACTCTGACCTACCGGCTCTGAGAGGCTCGTTGAGTGGCACCGGGGCAATCATTTTCGGCGTACACCGAGCTATTTTGACTGCTCCAACAATGAGCGTCTTTCCCCGTCACCGGAATGAAAGGGAGCACTCTGCCTGTCTCCCACCAACATCATTGCGGGCACGCACTTCGTAGACGTATCGGCGGAAGCCCTACCAGTCTTCCTCAATCATGCGAGCGACGGATGGGGCGGTGATCGGAAAGCTCCGTCAGTGCCGCATCAGCACCATGTCGTCAACGTGAACCGCCGGGCGGCCTGCGCCAGCTACACCGGCGGAGGCACGGAGCCTTTCAGAATCCCAGCCAGCCAGTCCTCGGGCAACGAGGTTGCCGTCGGGTCCGATGATGTCGATGGGATCACCCGGATCGAAGGTTCCGACGACGTCGGTGACACCGACGGCGAGAAGCGAGTTGCCACCGGATTCCAGGGCAGCAACCGCACCAGCATCAAGCCGAAGCTGACCGGATGACTGTGCCGCATGGGCGATCCACAACGCTCGAGCGTTCGACTTGGTGCCGGTGGCAGCGAACCAGGTGCCGACCGGCTCTCCTGCGAGGGCCCGACCGAGATTGTCGGCCGAGGTGACGATGGTGGGGATACCGAAGGCGGTCGCCATGCGGGCGGCGGTTACCTTGGTTGCCATGCCACCGGTACCGAAGGAGCTACCCCTGCCGGTGATCGAATAGTTCTGAAGCTCGGACATGTCACCCACGAAGGGGATCCGGCGCGAGCCGGGTTCCTTGGGCGGGCCAGAGTAAAGAGCATCCACATCCGTGAGCAAGAGCAGGAAGTCAGCATCAATGAGGTGGGCGATGAGAGCTGCGAGACGGTCGTTGTCTCCCAGCCTGAGTTCCGAGGTGGCCACCGCATCGTTCTCGTTGACGATGGGAACGATCCCCATAGTCAGTAGCCGGTCGAGAGCCAGGCGAGCGTTGCGGTAGTGGTTGCGGCGAATTACATCGTCGGCGGTGAGCAGGACTTGGCCGATGCTGATGTTGTGGGCGTTGAAGCGCTCGCTGTATTCGGCCATAAGCTTTGTTTGACCGACCATGGAGGCGGCCTGAAGCCCCGCCATGTCCGTCGGCCGCGACGTCATGCCGAGACTGCCGACGCCCGCGGCGACGGCGCCGGAGGAGACGAGCGCGAAGCGCTGGTCCCTGCTGTATGCCTCTGCGAGAGTGTCAGAGAGGATATTGAGCTGTTCGTGGTTCAGTGTGCCGTCGGGCAACGTTAGGGAGGAGGATCCGACCTTGACAACGAACTTGGGGGCGCTGGGGACGAGCGACCTGTTGGCCAGTCCCCACTTTATTGATCCGCTGGTCACTGCTCCTCCGGATCGGTCCAGACTCCGGACTCGCGCTCCGTCCACAGTTCTTGGCGAGCAGCTTCTTGAGCGTCCATCTTCTCGTAGAAGGCATCCCGCTTTTCCTGACGGGTGGGGCGAGAGGACTCTTCGAAGCGAAGATCCGTACCGCGGGGGCCAAGGAGCTCTGCACCGGTTGCCATGGTGGGCTCCCAGTCAAACACCACTCCCCCGTCGACATCGCCGATCACGACTGTGTCGCCAGCAAGAGCGCCTGCCTTAACGAGTTCATCCTCAACCCCGAGCTTCGCGAGTCGGTCGGCCAGGTAGCCTACGGCCTCGTCGTTGTCGAAGTTGGTTTGGCGGACCCAGCGTTCGGGCTTATCACCAAGGACCTGGTAGAAGGTGCCGGAGCTGCCGCCAAGGCGGTTGATGTGGAACTCGTTGCGGGCGCCACGCGGCTCGGGCCGCAGAACGATCGGTGCGGGCTCTTCCTCGGGCTGGTTCTCGCGTACCTCGGTAACGAGAGCCGCAAGAGCGAAGGAGAGTTCACGTAGTCCCTCGCGGGACACTGCGGAGACAATGTGGACCGGGTACTTCGTGCGCAGGTCCTCGGCAACAAACTCTGCCAGTTCCTTGGCTTCGGGCACGTCGGCCTTGTTGAGAACAATGAGGCGAGGGCGTTCCATGAGCGGCAGGTGGCCATGGGTGGGCGGGATCTGCTGGGAGTAGATCTCAATCTCCCGCTCCAGTGTCATGAGATCAGACTCGGGATCGCGTCCCGGCTCCAGGGTGGCGCAGTCAAGCACGTGAACAATAACTGCACAGCGTTCAATGTGGCGCAGGAACTCGAGACCGAGTCCCTTCCCTTCCGAGGCGCCGGGAATAAGGCCGGGGACATCGGCAATCGTGTACCGAACGTCCCCAGCATCAACCACACCGAGGTTCGGAACCAAGGTGGTGAACGGGTAGTCGGCAATCTTGGGCCGTGCGGCGGACATGGAGGCGATGAGGGATGACTTGCCGGCCGAGGGGAAGCCCACGAGAGCAACGTCGGCGACGGACTTGAGCTCGAGAACAACGTCGATCTGTTCACCCGTGTCACCGAGCAGGGCAAAGCCGGGGGCCTTGCGCTTCGGGGATGCGAGGGCTGCGTTGCCGAGACCGCCCTGGCCGCCCTTGGCAAGCATGTACTGCGCGCCGGGGCCTACGAGGTCAGCAAGGATATCGCCATTCATGGACTTGACCACGGTGCCGCTGGGTACACCGAGGATCAGGTCCTCACCGGACTTGCCGATCCTGAGGTCGCCTTCGCCCGGCTTGCCGGAGGTGGCTGCCTGGTGTGGGGAACGGTGATAGCTAAGTAGCGTGGTTACCTGCGGATCGACCTCAAGGATGATGTCGCCACCATTGCCGCCGTTGGCCCCGTCGGGGCCTCCGAGGGGCTTGAACTTTTCCCGGCGCACGGACACGCAGCCGTTACCGCCGTTGCCCGCCTTAGCGTGCAAAACGACCCTGTCAACGAAACTAGCCACCGTTACCTCCAAAGAATGGCAGAAGGGGTGGACGGCACTGCCGTCCACCCCTCACTGTTTAAAATTTTGTTCAGGCGGAAACCGGAACGATGTCGACGATCTTGCGATCGCGACGGACACCGAATTCAACGGTGCCGGTTGCAAGGGCGAACAGCGTGTCGTCCTTGCCGCGCCCGACGTTGTTGCCGGGGTGGAACTTGGTGCCGCGCTGGCGAACGAGGATCTCGCCCGCGTTCACGAGCTGACCGCCGAAACGCTTAACGCCGAGGCGCTGTGCGTTCGAATCGCGACCGTTGCGCGTTGAGGATGCACCCTTCTTGGTTGCCATAGTTCAGGTCCTTCCTTACTCAGGCGATCGAGGTGATCTTGACGCGGGTCAGCTGCTGGCGGTGACCCTGACGCTTGCGGTACCCCGTCTTGTTCTTGTACTTGATGATGTCGATCTTCGGGCCCTTTTCGGCCCGGACGATTTCTCCGGTCACCGTTGCGGAAATCCCGTCCGCAGACGTGGTGACCTTATCGCCATCGACAAGCAGGATCGGCTCGAGCTCGACCTTGTCACCGGCCTCGCCCTCGATCTTATTCATGACGACAATGGAGCCGACGGACACCTTCTCCTGGCGGCCGCCAGCCTTGACAATCGCGTAAGCCACGTTGTTTGCTCATCTCTGGTTGACGTATGCGGACATTAAAGTCTTGTGCCCCGGTTGGGCACCGACGTCCCATACTACTTGAAACAGTTTCTGTCAGCCAAGCCCTGAACCGCGATAAACGGCGGATTCGGCTGTGTTTTTCAGCACTACTTGGTCGGGAAGGTCATGATCCCCGGTGCGGAGCTGGACTTCGGGATGATCGTGCCCGACGAAGCGGAGCGCCGCGACTTACGGTTCTCATCCTCGACCTTCTCCTCCACCGGCTTCCCAGCAGGCTTCGGGGCAGGCTTCTTAGGAGCAGTCTTAGCAGCCGTTTCCTTCGGCTTCTCAGCCACGATAATCGCCCCGCCACCCGAAGTGGTCACGATCGTTCCCGACGAGGCAACCCGGCGAGCCTTACGCTCAGCGGGAGGCGTAGCAGCGGCAGGCTCGGAGTAGGCCGTCCTGGACTGAGCTGACCTTGAAGCAGTCTTCTCTGCAGAGTCAGCCGAACTGGCAGAATGGCCGGAGGAATCCGTGCCCGAGCCGCCCGGCTGGACCTTACCGGAGACGCCGACCTTGCCGGAGACACGGCCGCGCGAACCTGACCTGTCGTCACGTCCAGCGGACTTGTCAGAGTCAGCGGTTCCCTGCGAATCCGACCCCTTCGAGCTGGCGTTCCTCGAATCCGCGTTCTTCGAACCTACGTTCTGTGAATCCGAGCCCTTGGAACCGTTGTTCTTGGAGCTTGCGCCGAATGCGAGCTTCGAAAGGTCCTCGGTGAGGTCCGGGATAGAAGAAGAGCTGGCGGAATCGGTTCCGTTGGTGGAGGCGTTCCGGGCGGATTCGGAGCGGCGTGCGGGCGAGCGCCTGCCGCGGGGCTTGGCGTCTTCCTTCTTGTCCTCGTCCTCCTGGTGGCTCTGCGCAGCTGCTGCTGCGATAGAAGCAAGGGCGGACTTGACCTCTTCGCGCTTGGCGGTCTCTTCCTTATCGACCACCGGCGGGGTCGGTGCGGGCTTCGACTGCTGCTGCTTTTGCGGTGCGGGGGCCTGCTTGGGCTGGTCGCCCTTTTCCACCGGCTGGGTGTGGATGTGGTATCCGCGTCCCTCGCAGTGCTCACAGGTCGTGGAGAAGGCCTCCACGAGTCCCTGTCCGACGCGCTTGCGCGTCATCTGGACCAGGCCAAGGGAGGTTACTTCGGCTACCTGGTGGCGGGTACGGTCCCTGCCCAGGCATTCGATGAGACGGCGGAGCACGAGATCCCGGTTGGATTCGAGAACCATGTCGATGAAGTCGATGACGATAATGCCGCCGATGTCGCGCAGGCGGAGCTGGCGAACAATTTCTTCGGCCGCTTCCAGGTTGTTCTTCGTGACGGTCTCTTCGAGTGTGCCACCGGAACCGGTGAACCGACCCGTGTTGACGTCAACAACGGTCATAGCTTCCGTGCGGTCAATGACAAGCGAGCCACCGGAGGGCAGGTAGACCTTGCGGTCCATTGCCTTGGCCAGCTGCTCATCGACCCGGGCGTCCGTGAAGACGTCCTTGTTGGCGACCCACTTGTGGACCCGCTCGTCGAGTTCCGGGGACAGCTCGTGTACGTACTCCTTAATGGTGGAGTACGTGTTGTTGCCCTGCACGTGGAGGGACTCGAAGTCTTCGTTGAAGACGTCGCGGACAACGCGAACAGCGAGCTCCGGCTCTCCCTTGAGGAGCACGGGTGCCGACTTGGCGGACTTCGACTTCTGCTGGATATCGGCCCACTTCTGGGTAAGGCGCTCGACGTCCTTGCGGAGCTGATCTTCCGAGGCTCCTTCGGCCGCCGTACGGACTATCACTCCGTGCTCGGCGGGAACGATTTCCTTCAGGAGCTTCTTGAGCCTCTGACGTTCCCGCTCGGGGAGCTTGCGGGAAATCCCCGTCATGGCTCCGGAGGGAACGAGAACAAGATGGCGACCAGCGAGAGTGATCTGGGCCGTGAGGCGCGCACCCTTGTGTCCGATCGGATCCTTGGTCACCTGAACAAGAACGGTCTCGCCCGAGGAGAGGGCGGACTCGATGCGCCTTGGCTTACCCTCGAGGCCTGCGGCCTCCCAGTTAACCTCGCCGGCGTAAAGAACGGCGTTGCGGCCCTTGCCGATGTCGACGAACGCGGCCTCCATCGAGGGCAGCACGTTCTGCACCCGGCCAAGGTAGACGTTGCCGACCATGGATACCTGGGTGTGGCGAGCCACGTAGTGCTCGACAAGAATGTCGTCCTCGAGGACAGCGATCTGATTGAGGCCGTCCTGCTCGCGTACGAGCATCTTGCGGCTAACCGATTCGCGGCGTGCCAGGAACTCGGACTCGGTGATCGAGTGCCTGCGGCGGCCAGCCTCGCGGCCGTCCCTGCGGCGCTGCCTCTTGGCTTCGAGGCGCGTGGAGCCCTTGAGTGCCGTCACCTCATCGGATGAGGTGGACCGGCGGCGCCTGCGGCGCCGGGTCGTCCCGACCGTGTCATCGGAGTCCTGCGAGTCGTTTCCAGAGTCGTTGGAATCGTCCGAATCATCGGAGTCGCTATCCTGGTCCCTGCTCCTGCGCTGAGACCTGCTGCGGGTGCGGGTACGAGTCTTGGGCTCGTCGTTCTTCTCATCAGAGTCAGAATCGGAGCTAGCGGTAGACGAGTCGTCGGACTGATCAGAGTCGGACTGGTCATCCTTGTTGTCGTTGTCCCGGCGGTTGCGCTGATTCTTCCGATACCGGTCGCCGTCCTGGTCCTTGTGATCTTTGTTGTCCTTGCCGCCCATGTTCTTGTCGCGGCTGTCCTGCTGATCCTGCTCCGATGAGTCGGTGGAGCGGCCGCGGCCGCGGGAGCCGCGCCTGCGGGGCTTGCGCTCCTCATCGTCATCGTCACCTGTTTGCGGCTCGGGTGCCGGGCGACGGATTACTGTTGTCGGGTCGGGCTCCTGGAAGAGGAGGTAGGTTGCCGGCAGTGCCGGCTTCGAAGCGTTCGCGCTATTATCGGCCTGTTCTTCGGCCATGAGGACTCCTGTCCGGAAAGCCGGCACGGACAGCTTCCCATGTGAATCGCCGGTGTCGGCGGAAGTCTCTTCAAACATCGTGTCCAGGCAGCACACCGGGAGGCGGCGCTCATATCCACAATGTCGGCTCCGCGGTCCGTGCCCGCTGAGCCCTGTGCAATTCTCTCATACTTTCCGGTATTCACTCCCTGGGGGTCCAGAAAGAATGGTCAAACTCAACACGCCGTGAGCAAAAGATGATCCTTGTCATCGGCGTGGTGCGGAATTTCTCCAAACATACGCGGCGTGGGACCGAGCAAACCAAGTAACTAGCCAACTTGGTATAAATCACTACTTTTCCGGCATTAAAGGTTTTATGACAGAGTGTCTAGAAACGGGACCTTTGTCCCAGGCTCATGTTAGCCGACGGCATAAATTTGGACCATATATCTCTATACCAGGAAGGGGATGTGGTGGAAGCGCTTGACCTCGCACGGTGGCAGTTCGGCATCACTACCGTTTACCACTTTATCCTTGTCCCACTGACCATTGGCCTCGCTCCCCTTGTCGCGATCATGCAGACAAAATGGTTGCGTTCAGGCGAAGAAAAGTGGATGAAGTTAGCCGAGTTCTTCGGCAAGATCCTTATTATTAACTTTGCTCTTGGCGTTGCTACCGGCATTGTCCAGGAGTTCCAGTTCGGGATGAACTGGTCGGAGTACTCCCGTTTCGTGGGTGACATCTTCGGAGCACCGCTCGCCTTTGAGGCCCTCATGGCCTTCTTCTTGGAATCAACCTTCCTGGGACTGTGGGTGTTCGGTAAGGGCCGCATGAGTGCGAAGCTCAACACCCTGTGCATCTGGATGGTCGCCATTGGCGTGAACATCTCGGCCTACTTCATTCTCTGCGCCAACTCCTTCATGCAGCACCCCGTGGGTGCTGTCTACAACGAGGAGACCGGTCGTGCAGAGCTCGATGGTGTGGGCGGCTTCCTTGAAGTACTGACCAATAACACGGCCATTGCCGCTACCTCGCACACAATCACCGCTGCCTTCCTGGTTGCCGGCACTCTCGTTGCCGGCATCGGCACCTGGTGGATGGTGCGTTCGACGAAGAAGAACATCGCGGGTCAGCCCGAGATGTGGCGCTCCGCCGCTCGCTTCGGTTTCGTCACGATCCTGATCTCGGCCGCGGGCGTTGGCCTGACCGGTCACTTCCAGGGCCAGCTCATGTACGAGCAGCAGCCGATGAAAATGGCATCCGCCGAGGCGCAGTGCCACAACGAGGAAGGCGCGCCCCTGTCGATCCTCGCGATCGGTGACTTCACGAACGACTGTGAGAACGTCACCCGCATCATCGACGTGCCGTGGGTGACCTCGTTCATGGCAACCAACCACTTTACGGGCCCCGAGTCCGAGGTTGCCGGCGTTGAGGACGTTCAGGCCTTCTACCAGGAGAAGTACGCCGACCAGTTCGGTGAGGACTACGACTACCGTCCGAACCTGGTTGTCACCTACTACTCGTTCCGCGCCATGATCGGCCCGATCATCTTCCCTGTCATCCTGGCCCTTGCCGGGCTCTGGTTCACGCGTAAGGAAAAGATCTGGGACTCGAGCGGTTGGGCCAAGTACGCGCTCTTCGCCATCCCCATGCCGTTCATCGCATCCTCCTTCGGTTGGATCTTCACGGAGATGGGACGCCAGCCCTGGGTTGTTGCCCCGAACCCGACCGGCGTGGAAGATGTCCTGCTGCTCACTGACTATGGTGTCTCGCAAACAACGAGCCCAGCCATGGTCCTCACCACCCTCATTGGTTTCACGGTGCTGTACGCCATCCTCGGCGTGGTCTGGTTCCTGCTGGTACGGCGATACACGCTGGAGGGCATCGACCTGACAACGGAGAAGGCTCCTGCACCGGACGATGAAAACCAGCCCCTGAGCTTCGTTTACTAGGGAGAGATAGAACAATGGATTTCCTGCCCTACCTGTGGTTCATCGTCATCGCCGTTCTCTGGATCGGTTACCTCACGCTCGAGGGCTTCGACTTCGGTGTCGGCATGCTCTACACAACCGTGTCGAAGAACCCGAAGGAACGCCGGGTTGCTCTCAACACGATCGGCCCCCACTGGGACGGTAACGAGGTGTGGCTGCTCACCGCCGGTGGCGCCACCTTCGCGGCCTTCCCCGAGTGGTACGCCACCATGTTCTCCGGCATGTACCTCGCGCTGTTCCTCATCCTCGTCCTCCTCATCGTGCGCATCTGCGCGATTGAGTGGCGGGGCAAAATCAACGACATCAACTGGCGCAAACGCTGGGACCTCGCCCACACCGTCTGTGCCTGGCTCGTATCGTTCCTGTGGGGCGTCGCGTTTGCCAACCTGGTCCAGGGCATGAAGATCGAGGTTCTCGAGATCACCAATCCCGCGACCCAGACCTACGAGATTGTCTCCCCCGAGGCATTCGAGGCGGCCACCAACACGGCGGCCTACACGCACCACCTGACCGGCGGCTTCTTCTCCCTGCTCACGCCGTTCACGCTGCTTGGCGGCCTTGTCACCCTGTCCCTGTTCCTCACCCACGGCGCGGTGTTCATGGCGCTCAAGACCGCGGGTGACTTCCAGGTCCGGGTCGAGAAGCTCGCGGCACGCCTCTCCATCGGCTCGCTCCTCATCACGGCCGTCTGGGCCATCTGGGCGCAGCTCGCCTACGCGAGCGGTTTCTGGTCCTGGATCCCGCTGGCAATCGCAGCCGTCTGCCTGGTCCTCACGGCCCTGTGGGCACAGAAGGGCGATGAGCTCAAGGCATTTATCGCAAACTTCATCGCGATTGCCGCCGCCGTTGCGTTTATCTTCACCGCGATGTTCCCAAACGTCATGAAGTCGTCGATCGACCCGGCATACTCGCTCACAATCGAGCAGGCCTCGGCCACCGGCCCGACGCAGATCATCATGTCGGTTGCTTCCCTCATCCTTGTTCCGATCATCATTGGTTACTCCATCTGGTCGTACAAGGTGTTCTCCAAGCGGATTCACGTCGACAACATCCCGGACGATCCGTCCGGCCTGTCCCGAGGTACGAAGAAACCGCTCGCTAACGAAGTCTCCGTTCAGTGAACGGAGAACGTAGACCCAATGGTGGGCGCGGCCTAGGTCGCGCCCACCATTCTTATCGCCGGACATAACCCGCACCCGCTCTCTGTCACCGCGGCCAATGGGGTCGCCCCCAGCTTTTATTACTAAGGTTGATTACGTGAAGCCACTGGATCCGAAACTCCTCAAGCATGCTCAGCCGGCCCGGCGCTACGTCCTTCTCGTGACGGTAACGGGCTTCCTCTCTGCAGCATTCATCATCGCCCAGTGCTTCCTCATCTCCTACGCCATCTCCCCCGTCATAGACGGCACCGCGGGGCTCAGCGACGCTATTCCATTCGTTGGTGCCCTCGCCCTCGTTGTCCTCGGCCGCCTGGTTGTTACCTGGCTTCAGGAGTCTTTCGGTCACCGCGCGGCGCTCGCCACAATCTCGACCCTGCGGAAGAAGGTTCTCGACCGTGCGGGCGACCTCGGTCCCCGGTGGCTGGCCTCTCGCACGTCCTCGATCGTCACGTTCACGACCCGGGGTCTGGAGGACCTCGAGCCCTACTTCGTGAAGTACCTGCCCCAGCTACTGCTGTCGGCAACCGTCACCCCGCCTCCCTCATCGTTGTCCTTGCCCTGGACTGGCCCTCTGCTTTCCTCGTTGTCTTCTGCATCCCGATCATCCCGATCTTCATGATCCTTATTGGGAAAATGACGGAGTCGACGTCAAAGAAGAAGGTCGCCGCCATGGAGTCCCTGGGCGACCAGGTTCTCGACCTCATTGCGGGCCTTCCCACCCTCAAGGCCCTCGGCCGCGAGCAGGGTCCCGCCAAGCGGGTCGACACCCTCGGGAAGAGCTACACGAAGACCACGATGGAGGCGCTAAGGATTGCGTTCCTGTCGGGTTCCGTTCTCGAGTTCCTTGCCACCCTCTCGACCGC
The DNA here is from genome assembly GCF_003971195.1 of Flaviflexus ciconiae. Lineage (NCBI taxonomy): Bacteria > Bacillati > Actinomycetota > Actinomycetes > Actinomycetales > Actinomycetaceae > Flaviflexus > Flaviflexus ciconiae. Next base: position 1,124,658 of record NZ_CP034593.1, read on the forward strand.
ACTTGTTGCCGTCGAGGTGGGCTTCCGCATGGTCTACGGCTACCTCGACCTCACCACCGGGCTGATCATCATCATGCTGACCCCCGAGATTTTCAAGCCCCTGCGGGAAGTCGGCACCCAGTTTCATGCCTCGACCGATGGCCTCGCCGCATCCGAAGAGGCCATCGCCATCATCGAGACCCCGGCACCGAAGCCGGGCACCGAGCCCGCACCGGACCTCACCACCACCTCGATCCTGTTTGAGGACCTATCGGTTGAGGCAGAGGGCCGCGGCATTATCGCCCCCGCCCACCTCACCGCGGAAGTAAAGCCCGGGCTGATTACAGCTATTGCCGGCCCCTCAGGTGCCGGCAAGTCCACGGCGGTCTCCGTGCTCCTTGGCATGCATACGCCCACGAAGGGTGCCGTCACCGCGGCCGGTGTGCCGGTGACGAATATGGATCCCGATACCTGGTGGTCCCAGATCTCCTGGGTTCCCCAGCGCCCCGTCATTGTTCCCGGCACGGTCGCCGAGAACGTCGGAGTGAAAGACGATGAGGCGGCTCGTCTTACCGGTCTGGATGAGATCCTCGAAGAACTTCCCGAGGGCTGGGATACCCACATCGGCCAGGGCGGTATCGGCCTGTCGCTCGGCCAACGCCAGCGCCTTGCGCTGACTCGTGCCCTCGCCGAGAGAAGGCCACTGCTGATTCTTGATGAGCCGACGGCTCACCTGGATGCTGCGTCCGAGAGGCAGATTATCGACGCCGTGACGGCGGCCAAGGCCCAGGGACAAACCGTCCTTGTCATTGCCCACCGACAGACCCTGCTCGACATAGCTGACGAGACAATACAGGTGGTTGCCATGGAGGGAGTGAAATGATCCTCGGACTAAAAGAGCGCAGTGCTCTGAAGCGTTGCCTGGCGATGCTCGAGATCGACCGCGGCAAGTTCCTTCTCTCGGTTCTCTTTGGCTCCATGGGCCTCGGTAGCGCCATCGCCCTGTCGGCAGTATCCGCCTGGCTCATTGCTCGAGCGTCTCAGATGCCACCGGTGTTGGACCTGTCCGTTGCCGCTACCTCCGTTCGCATGTTCGGCATCGGCAAGGCCCTGTTCCGCTATCTCGAACGGCTGGCCTCCCACCGGGTGGCCCTGGCGGGAATGGGAAACCTGCGAACCAATATCTACAAGAGCCTTGCCGGCTCTTCGAGTTCCCGAGTTGCCACTATCCGCCGCGGCGACCTCCTTGCTCGCACGGGTGCGGATGTCGACACTATAGGCGACACTGTCGTCAAGGCCATCCTCCCCGCCTGCATCGCACTCCTCACGTCCTTCGTTTCCGTTGGCATCGTCTGGTGGCTCTCCCCTCCCATCGCGATCGCGCTCATTATTTGCCTTCTCCTGTCCGGCGTTGTCGGCCCTACGGTTGCTGCGCTCGGTGCCCGCCGTGCCGAAGCGGACCGCGTCAACGACGAAGCCGAGATATCTTCCCTGTCCCTCGCCGTCCTCGAAGGCTCCGCCGAACTGCGTGTCTCGGGCCGGCTTGAAGCCATGGAGAACGCTCTCGAGGAAACCGAAGCCCGGATCAGGTCCCACCGCGACCGGTCGGCGAAGCCGTTGGCATGGGCGGCGGTTATCGACACTCTCGCCCTTGGTCTCTCCGTCCTGGCCGCGATCGTCATTGGCGTGGGTCAGATGGAGGCGGGAATTATTAACGGCATCGAGCTTGCCGTGTGCGTGCTCGTCCCGCTGGCGGCCTTCGAGGGAACGGCGGCCCTGGGCCCTGCCGCACTCGAGCTTGTGCAGTCCGGTCAGGCCGCCATGCGGATCAGCGATCTGCTCGGTGAAGAAGAGGCAGATCCGAAGCGGTCGGACAAGGCTCTCTCCCCCGTTATTGAAGCCAAGGACCTCGTTGTCGGTTGGCCGGGCGGTCCCGATGTGGCAGGTCCGCTGAACCTGCGGATTGAGAAGGGCTCAAAGATTGCCGTTGTCGGCCCCTCCGGCATCGGCAAGTCCACACTGCTCTCCACGCTTGCCGGGCTGATCCCACCCCATGCTGGTTCTGCCACGGTCGGTGGAACGGAAGCAGCAACGCTGGATCGGGAATCGGTTTCCGAGGTCATGATTCTGATCGCCGAGGACGCTCATATCTTCCACACGACCGTGCTGGAGAACCTCCGGGTCGTCCGCAGGGATCTGACCGAGGATGACGCTCGTACTGCCCTCCATAGGGCAGGTCTTGGCGACTGGCTGGAACGGCTGCCCGATGGACTTAACACTCTTCTGGGCGGCAATGCCACCACCGTGTCGGGTGGCGAGAGGCGCAGGCTTCTCATTGCTCGCGCCCACGCCTCGCATGCTCCGATCATTGCTCTCGATGAGCCGGGTGAACACCTGGAGCCGGAGACCGCCGACCGGCTCCTGGGTGACCTGTTCCAGTCGGACTTGGGCATCGTTGTTGTTACTCACCGGCTTACGGGGCTGGAAAATGTCGATACCATTCTTTATTTAGGAGACAATGGCGTAGAGATCGGCACCTACGGCGATCTCATGGAGCACAGCCCCAAATTCCGCTGGGCGGTACAGGAGACTCAATGACAGACCCCATCGGTTACCCGATCATCGAGCAGACCGGACAAACCGGCGGGCTTTTTGACTCCGCACTCGCCTTAACCTCACGACTCGACATCACCTCGGCTTTGCAAGAGTTTGTGGAGGCGGCACGCCGCCTCACGGGAGCCAAATACGCTGCTCTCGGCATTCTCGGTAGCCGGGGTGAAACCGTAGCCTTTCACTATTCGGGTATGAGTGTGCCGGACGCTGAGAAGCTCCCCCACCCACCCCATGGTGACGGTGTGTTCGCGCAGATCCCGGTGGATGCTCCCCTCATCATTAACGACATTGCCTCCCACCCAGCATTCGAAGGGTGGCCGAGCTACCACCCGAAAATGCAGAATTTTCTTGGTGTCCCCGTACGTATCCAAGAGCAGGTCTTCGGCAGGCTCTACCTTTCGGATAAGCAGGACGGCTTTAACGAGGCAGATGCATCAAACATGAGCATGCTGGCCTCCGCCGCCGCCATTGCCGTCCAGAACGCCCGGCTTTACTCCGAGTCCGAGGACCGGGCAAATTGGATCAGTGTCTCCCAGTCCATTACGACTGCCTTGCTTGAGGGAACCGATGAGGAGGAGGCTCTCAAGCTCATCGCCAAGAAAATGAGAACGGTCTCCAGGTCCTCCACCGCCCTCATTGTCCTGCCCTCGATCGGTGACGCATGGGTGTGCGAGATTGCCGATGGTGAAGACGCCGAGAACATGATTGGTCTCGAGTTCCCACCCGATGGCAGAGCCCAGACGGTGATCCGCGAGGGCTCCGGCGTTGTCGTTGATTCCATGACCCGCACCCGCACCATGCGTATCCCAGAACTTCGGGGATACGGTCCCGCTCTTTACGCACCGATGATCGTTGGCGGCCAGGGCGCCGGTGTCATCATCCTGCTGCGCTCCCGCACCCAGCAAGAGTTCGATCTTGCCGATTTGGCCATGGCCGAATCGGTATCCAAGCAGGCCGCTCTCGCCCTAGAACTTGCTTCAGCTCGCCACGCACAGGACGTTGCCGCACAGATCGACGAGAGGGCCGCAATCGGTCGCGATCTCCACGACCTGGCCATTCAGCAGCTCTTCGCCACCGGCATGCAGATCACGGCAATCCGTGAAGATCTCGAATCGAAGGAAGCCAGCCCGGACATTGTCGATCTCCTGAACCAGGCCATCTCTTCCGTCGATGAGTCGGTCAAGGAAATCCGCCACATTGTGCACCGGCTCCGCGAGCCCGACGCGAACGTTGTCGTTGTCGAACGCCTCCGCCGCGAAGCATCACCGGCCCGTACCTCGCTCGGCTTTGCCCCATCCTTTGTTATCAGCCTCAACGGGGAAACCCTGCCCCAGGATGTTGATGCTGAGACGGTAGCTCTGATCGATAACATGATTGGTGCGGACATTGCAGACGATGTCGTTGCTGTCACCCGCGAGGGCCTCTCCAATGCTGCCAGGCACGCCAAAGCCTCATCCGTGTCCGTGACTGTCTCCATCGACCCTAGCGAAGTCAGGATCGTAGTTTCCGATGATGGTGTGGGCCTGTCCCCCACCCAGTCCCGCAGGTCCGGCCTTGCCAACCTGGCAGCCCGAGCCCGCCGCCACGGCGGATCCTTCGACCTCTCAAGGGGCGAAGACCGCGGTGCGGTCATTACCTGGTACGCACCACTCGACTAGGAGCTCCAACAGAGCCGATCGCAAAATTGTGACCAACAGTTCCTGCGGTCCTCAATGAGCACACACAGTCGGCGCAAGCAGGCGCATTCGGTGCTAGCAGATCTCCTGAAGACTAAAATCAACTATTCCTTGTATCAAACTTCCCATCCTGGAATGTTGGTGATTAAAGAACAAGAACTTTCCGTGTCTGTATCAATCGCACCGTTGCGGTAGACAATCACACGAAAAGTTGGAAGGTGTCCATCATGTGGTTCCCTATCATTGCCCTGTCCATACTCCAGATGCTGGCCACTATCGGGCTTGTTGGCGTCATCGCTTTCTTGCTCTTCAGGGTCTACAAGAATAGCAAGGGAAACAATCACGTTATCTCCCCTGCGACACCTAAGTCGCCACACACAACGTATTGATCAGTTACCTCATCGAGGGGTAGCGCAGGCAAACGCTCTCGGTGCGTGGGAAGATGGCGCCCGAACAGATTGACGGGGTCGGGCTTGGAGTCCGACCCCTTCTACTTTCTTGTACTGGCACCCCACGACAATCAACGAGCCAGCCGCGCGCTCTTTCGCACGATCATCTCATTGCTAATTATCCGCCGGAGAACAAAACCCGTCCTCACGTCTCGTCCGCAACAATCTCAGCTTTGAAGCCCGCAGTGTTCTCGAGCCAGCCGGCGTAATAGTCCGGTCCTCCAGCGTGCGGGTAACGCTCCTGGTATAGGGGATTCCATCCGTGGTCCTGAGATTTCGCCATGATGGTATCCACCCTTTCAAGTGTGCCACCCTTGAAGGCAAGGTGGTTAACGCCCGGTGCTCTCCGATCGTGTACCTGCCCGGAGAGGTTCGGCGAGGTTGTTAGCGTCAGATAGGCACCGCCAGCTTCCCAGGACTCCCCCTCCGACCATTCACTTGCTCGTTCGAAGCCCAGCTCCTGGAGTAGCCATCCCCATACGGCCCGTGCCTGTACGAGATCTGCGACCCATACTTCAACATGATGAAACCCTGCCATGTTCCAGAGTTTCCCATCCCGACCGAACCTGACTCAGGTGACACGCTATGCCGGCGATTCTTGGTTGTAGGCAAGTTGGCACTCCAGCACTGAGCCGGGAAGCCTATCAGCCTTTAATTAAAGTACTTGGGGTGAGCCAGTGGCCCACCCCAAATGAAGTCATTGTTACGGTCGCAGAATTAGTTTTGTGCCCGCCATCCAGCAGCACGCTGACCGGCTACCCATGCGGCAACCTGGGTGCGGCGCTGGAGGCCCATCTTTGACAGGAGCGAGGTGATGTGGTTCTTGACGGTCTTCTCAGCAACACCGAGGCGGTCGCCGATCTCGCGGTTGGAGAGACCATCACCGATGAGGTCGAGCACCTTGCGCTCGGAAGGCGTGAGGTCGGCTGTCGGGTCGTCATGGTCGGCACGGCGCCTTGTAATGGTGCGCTCGTCAAGGAGAACGCGGCCCGCTGCCACTGCCTTGATGACCTCGGTAATCTCAGCACCGCGGACAGACTTGAGCAGGTAGGCCTTCGCACCAGCATCCAGGGCCTCTGCAAGAGCATCGTCATCGTCAAAGGACGTGAGGACGATGGGGCGCACAGAGGGAGTCTCCACTGCCATCCTCGTGATGATGTCAATGCCGGTGCCGTCGGGAAGACGCAGGTCAACGAGTGCCACATCGGGCCGAACAATCTTTGCGCGGTTCAGTGCTTCTTCAACGGAGCCCGCTTCAGCAACGACGGACAGGCCGTCGGCGCGCTCGACCACTTCAGAAATACCTCGACGTACCACTTCGTGGTCGTCGATGATCATGACGTGGATATCTTCCTTGACTTCGCTCATGTGGCTAATCTTATCCCAGCACGCTCAAAGGTGCGCCATTCTATCCCGTCCGATTTCTCCCGTTGAGACTTCGTCCAGAGATACTGCCAACTAACAGCGGTATGCGTCACCGATCCATGGGTGCACATTACGAAGTACCCAAAGAGTAGCTGGACGCACCTCAATTCGGTCGATCACAAACAACCCAGCTCGGACTTAACCTCGTCCCAGCGAGCGTTCTCGCCCTCTTCGGAAAGGGCTTCATCAAAGGCCAATATGTCATCGAGTTCTTCGGTTGTCTCAATAAACCGATCAAACGATTCAGAAGAGACAAGCACGGCCTCACGTCGCCCGTGCTTCTCAATGACTACAGGAGCGGATTGAGCCTGCTGCACGACCTCAGCATAGTTATTTGGCACGTCAGATAAATCGAAAGCAAACATATTCAGATTGTGCATTGACTACCAACAAATGTACATAACACGCATGAGCAACGTAGGCGCTGACAGGACCGACGCCAATACGAAGACGGGCTTGCTGGAGCCTAGAGCCTAGTCAAACACCTGCACCACGTACACTAATCCTCGCGGCTGTGAGCATTCAAAGAGCAGGAAAACTACCCTGACTGCCGCAGTATCTAGCGTTCCTTTCGACCGTCATCGACAACATTAATTTTCGCTTACTATGCGACCTTCATGCGATCGTCACCGCTGATGAACTCAACGGTAAGTTCACCGCCAACGGCTTCTACGTAACGACGAATCGTGCCGATTCTGGCAGTTTCCAGATCGCCGTGTTCGATCTTCGAGACCTGCCGTTGCCCAACACCGATGCGATCCGCGACCTCGGCTTGCGTTAGTCCCGCTTTCTCACGGAGCTCACGGAGTCGAAAAGCACGAACCTCTGCAAGCATGCGTGCCTTTTCTTTTTCAACGGCTTCACGATCAACCGGATTCTCCGCGAGAAAATCTTCAAGACTTACAGACATGTCACTCACTTACCTTTCTGCTTTCGTAGGTGTTCGTCAAAGAGATCGTCAGCCAGCGGAATATTCTTCCGATACCAACTCTTCCAGTTTCCAGATTTGTCACCTGCAACCAGGAAGATCGCTCGCCTTGCCGGATCGAATGCGAATAAGATCCGGAGCTCTGATCGACCGGATGAGCCGGGACGCAACTCTTTCATGTTCTTGTGCCGCGACCCCGTTACCGTGTCGACAATTGGGCGGCCGAGCTGTGGACCAACATCTTGGAGCAACTCAATCGCAGCAACGACCTGAACCTGTGAGCGCTGATCTAGACCAGTCAGCCAATCGGAGACGAGTTTGAGATCGACGCTCCACATGAAACCATTGTAGAATACGCAGGGTCTAAAAGCGAGAGGTTATTTAGCAAGAAGTTCCGCACCTGGCACGGCCGCTGGCAGTACCGACACCGATGCATAGGTTAACTTGCTAGAGTCCCAAGCATGATCCAACTCCTGCGCCGCGCACACCGATCCACTCGACACCCGGACGGGCACGCACTGCGGTGTGCAGCTAGTACCGTGCCAGTGGCTGGCAGATCGGGCAGAAGGTTGAGGAGCGGTTCATGAACTGAATCTTCTTCATCTTCGCTCCACATTTGAGACAGGGTTGTCCGCCTCGCCCGTAGGCGCGCAGTGATCGTTCGAAGTAGCCGGATGCTCCGTTGACGTTCACGTAGAGGGTGTCAAAAGAGGTACCGCCCTGCTCGAGGGCTTCACGTAAAACCTCGATGGACTGGGTCCAGAGTTCGGTCAGCTGAATGTAGGACAGCCCGTTTGTCTTACGGCGGGGGTTGATCTTTGCTCGGTAGAGCGCCTCATCGCAGTAGATGTTCCCCATGCCAGAAACAAGGGTCTGGTCGAGCATGGCGCGCTTGATCTCAGTTCGCTTGGCCCTGGTTCTCGTGTTCAGGTCGGTAATCTCAAGGGCAGGATCAAGCAGGTCGCGTGCAATGTGGGAGACGGGTACCGGGATCAGCGTGGAGGTGGTGCCCTTGCCTGCCGGGGCTCCGTCGTGGACCTCAACCAGGGAGGATCTTTGAATGTATCCGAAGGTGCGCTGGTCGATGAAGCGCAGGTGGGTGCCGTCTTCGAAGCGGATGAGGGCACGCAGGTGCGGGTGGGCCAGTGGTTCTATGCCGGGCGCGCTGACGAGAAGCTGGCCCGACATGCCGAGGTGGAAGTTGAGTGCCATCCCCGACATTTCGAACCACAGGTACTTGCCGCGCCTTGCTACGGCTTCGACCTGTGAGCCTGCGAAGGCTTGCAGTCCTTCGACATCGCCTTCTGAGCGGCGTACCGCGCGTGGGTGGAGGGGCGTGATCGTTTGGAGGGTTTTGCCTTTGAGGAGACGGTCCAGGCCCTCGCGGACCGTCTCAACTTCGGGTAGCTCAGGCATGGACGGCCTTGGTCAGTGCCTCGTAGCTCGCCTCCGCCGCCGCCATCTCAGCCTTGGCGCGGGACGTTCCCTCGCCCTCTCCCCAGGCCTTGCCACCGATCATGGTGGTGGCAACGTAGTGCCTTGCGTGGTCGGGGCCGGACCCCTCGATCTTGTAGGAGACGTCCCCGAGCTTTCCTTCGTTCGCCACCATCTGGATCGATGTCTTCCAGTCGAGTGCCGGGCCGGCCTTAGTTGCGTCAATAATGTAGGGGGCGGTGAGCTTTTCGACCACTCCCCTGGTCTTATCAAGCCCGACGGTCAGGTACGTGGCCCCGATGAGCGCTTCGAGGGTGTCGGAGAGAATCGACGGCTTGTTCCTGCCGTCCGTAACAAGCTCGCCGTTGCCCAGCAGGATAAATCCATCGAGACCAATGGTTTTGGCAATGTCCGCGAGCGGGGTCTCGGAAACTGCCGCTGCCCTGATGGGAACAAGCTCGGCTTCTGACATGTCCGGGTAGTCGTGGTAGATCCGGTCGGTCACGATGATCGACAGGACCGAGTCACCGAGAAGCTCCAGCCGTTCGTTGGTGGGAACGTTGCCGTTCTCAAAAGACCAGGAGCGGTGTGTGAGGGCCTGTTCGAGAAGGGCCTCTTCGATGTCTACTCCCCAGGATGCTAGGAGGACTTCACGGTCGGTCCGCGCCGGAGGGTTGACCTTCCGGCGCCCCTTCGAGCGGCTCATTTCTCCTGTTCCTCCGCCACGAGCTTCGCACGAAGCTCATCGAGGGGGCTCGGGGCTCTTCCTCGGTTTCGTGGAAGTGATCCTCGGGAAGCTCCGCAAGACGCTCACCGCAGACGCTGCACAGGCCGGGGCAGTCCGGCTCGCACAGGGGAATGAATGGCATCTGACCGACAATCGTGTCCCGTACGAGGAATTCGAGGTCGATGGAATCGTTGACAATCAGGGGAAGCTCCTCCGCTTCCTCATCACCGGATTCCTTGAGAGCCTTGGCCCGGTTCTCGTAGAAGTAAAGTTCAGCCAGATCGGCCGTGCCTTCCTCTTCAATTTCCCGAAGGCAACGAGCACATTCAGACACCTGGTCGTAGTCAACTCGTGCGGTGACGAGAACACCTTCCGATACTGACTGGAGTGATCCCTCGATGTTGAGGTCTCCAACGGTTCTCACCAGGTCTGTCGCAAAATCGGGTGACTCGATGGTCCGGACCAGGTCGATCCGGGCACCTTCCTGTCGGCGCAGGTCCTGGAGCGAGATGCGGAATGCATCGGACATGGTGTTTCTCCTTATCGAAGGGGCGGGCCCCGCACCAACAGATGGTCGGGGCCCTAGCGTCATGCTCTATTATTCGGCGACGGTTGCTGAACGTAGCATCCACGCCTGCTTTTCAAGTTCTGTCGCGATACCAATGAGGAGGTCACCCGACAGGGGATCTGCCTCGTCAACGGTCTCGAGGTGCTTCTTGATGTTGTCGGAAGCCGTCTGGAGCTTCGACTCAATCGTTTCGTAGGCGTCTGACACCTTAATCCACGAGGACGAGATGTCACCAATGCTGGAGTCCGTTGAAACGGTCACTGCACGACCATCGGGCGACGAACCGATCGCGGCGAGACGCTCGGCAACATCATCGGAGGACGTGCGGGCCAGGTCAACAATCTCGTCCAGCTGAAGGTGAAGCGAACGGAAGCGCGCACCCTGAATGTTCCAGTGCGCCTGCTTGCCCTGGAGAGAAATATCGATGAGATCCACGAGAACGGACTGAAGTGCAGTAGCTACGGTGCTTGACATGTTTTCCTCAACTTTCCGGGAGAACTCCCACTACACCTCTAGTGAACACCGTTGCCGGGCGTCTCTCAACCTTTTTGCTCAACAGCGAAATAAGAAGAAACAATCCGTCATACCTGCTCATGCCCATGTCAAGAGGGTGTGGCGAGGCCTGCCGAGCACCCTGCGCCTTCGCTCAAGCGACAAAGCCCAAGCTCGCCAAAATCTCCCTTTGGAGCCCGGTCTAGGAGCCCAGTTCCCATGGATTGAGGTCCCAGAGTTCGCTGAACTTCACTTCCGAGCATTCGTTCAGCTTGGCCCTAGCATGAGTTTTTCAGACCTCGATCAAGCGTTCTTAGAGCTTAGTCCATCTGGGGCGAGCGTTCTTAGTGCTCGCGGCTAGCGCTCGTTCTCGTAGGGCGGTTCGAACTCTTCTTCTTCGTCTATGGGGCTGACACGGATCTCGTTGAGGCGTGGCTTGTGCTCCTTCTCAGCGTACTGGTTTGCTTCCTCAACCGGACCGTCCTGGTCGTAACCATCGTGGTCAAGGTCCTGGTCGCCTTCATACTCCAGCTCTTCTTCAGCCACGCCCTGGGCCTCGGGAGCGGGCTTCTGCGATCCGTGTACGCGGGCCTCTTGGCGCCGCTCGAGCTCTTGACGGCCGGCGTGGACCTTTGTGAGGAGAGATTCGAGTTCGGCCTGGAGGAAGCCGAGGGAGTCATCCGAGTAGCGGTCGGCTCCCGCGTTCATGCGTTCCGCTTGCAGGCGTGCCTCCTCGAGGATACTGGCAGCTTCGTTGCGGGCACCTTCGGTAATCGCATGCTCGGTGACGAGATCGGCGGCCTTTTGGCGGGCCTGAGCGATCGTTGCCTCGGAGTCTGCGTGGGCGCGCTCCAGGATGGTCTTAGCCCTGCGTTGCGCGTCTTCCTTGACCTCCGAGGCTTCGGCGATGATGCGGTCGGCTGCTTCGATCTGGTCGGGAACAATGTCGCGAGCTGTTTCGAGGAGGTCGAGAACCTCGGAGCGGTTGATCATGGCTGAGGCTGACATGGGCACTCCGCGAGCGCCCGCAACAATCTGGGCTAGTTCGTCGAGGACCGCGATGAGGGAGTCTCCTGCGACCGCGTTCTGTTCAGTCTCGTATTCGTGCTCAGACATTCGTTTCCTTTCCTGTGAGCGCCGCCGCGACTGCCGCCGGGACGAGGTCGTCTATGTTACCGCCGTGCCTTGCTACGTCTTTGACGAGGGAGGAGGCTATGTGGGCGAGTTTTGGGTCTCCCATGACAAATACTGTTTCGATTCCGGACAGGTGTCGGTTGAGGAGCGCCATGGACTGTTCTCCGTCGTAGTCGGCCGCTCCTCTCAGGCCTTTGACGATGGCGGAGGCGCCGACGTCTTTGACGAAGTCGACGAGGAGCCCGTCGATGGGCATGACTCGTGCACCGGGCAGGTCGGCCACGGCGGACTCGGCGAGGCCGAGTCGTTCCGATGGGGAGAACCGATAGTTCTTGGAGGCATTCTGGGCTACTCCAATGATCACTTCGTCGAACATTGTGAGTGCTCTGCGCACCACGTCAACGTGTCCGAGGGTGATCGGGTCGAACGATCCCGGGCATACGGCAATTCTCATGAGTCAAGACTACGTGCATACTCCGCGCCGAGCGCGGACCAGATGACGGTGTCGCCCCATGTCTTCTCATCGTCTTTCACCAAAGAGCTTGGCCACGTGGGTTCGGGAGAATGCTTATCCCGTTCCACAAGGAGTAGGCCGTCGTGCACGAGGAGCGGTGCCGCTTTGGCTATTGCGTTGGCGAGAGCTTCTTCCGCCATGTCGTATGGCGGGTCGAGGAAGATGAGGTCGTAGGACCTGCCAATGGTGCCAAGGAAGGCTTCTGCCTTCTGGTTGACGACGAGAACGTCAAGGCCGGTTTTCTTGGCGTTGGCTTTGATCGTTGAGACTGCTTCGCGGTTGGCGTCAACGGCGGTCACTGTTCGTGCCCCGCGGGAGGCTGCTTCCAGGCCAAAGGCTCCCGACCCTGCATACACGTCCAGGACGTCGGTGTTGTCGAGGTATCCGCGGTGTTCGAGACGGGAGAAGATTGCTTCTCTCACCATGTCGGGGGTGGGACGGGCCGACTTGGGCACCTTGATGGTGGTTCCCTTGGCGGTTCCGGAGACGATGCGGGGCATTAGTTCCTCCCGATGTAGTCGGTCTCTGACAGTTGGCGTGCCGAATCAACGGCCGCCCGCAGTCCGGGCCAGGTGGCCAGCGTAGGGTCCTTCTCGATGAGCTCACCGGCGGACTGCCTGGCTAGATCAATGATTCTCGAATCTGAGCGGATCCGCAGGTATTTGAGGTGAGATTGGGAGCCGGACTGGCTGGCCCCCAGCACATCGCCTTCCCTGCGCAGTTCCAGGTCTTTTTCCGCGAGCGCGAACCCGTCCCGGGTCGCGGCGAAGGCATCGAGGCGTTCCGATGCGACGGTGCCTGGCGGTGCCCAGGAAAGTGCGAGGCAGATACCGGGGCGGTTGCCTCGTCCGATGCGTCCGCGGAGCTGGTGGAGTTGGGATAGTCCGAACCTATCGGCGTCCATGATGACCATGGCGGTGGCGTCGGGAACATCGACACCGACCTCGACCACGGTGGTGGCGACAAGGATGGGGACTTCACCGGATTGGAATGCTGCCATGGCGGCATTCTTCTCCTCGGGGCCCATGGGGCCGGTGAGAGTTCCGATGGGAATACCTTGGAGGGCCGGAAGTGTTCTGAGCTGCTCAGTGAGTTCATCGACGGAGGCAAGAGGTGGGCGTGTACCTTCCTCGGCTTCTTCTAGCAGTGCCGGGTTCTCGGTGGGGGTGATCCGGGAGCAGATGACGAAGGCCCTGCCGCCGCCCTGCACTTCTTCGGCGACGCGTTCCCAGACGCGGTCCACCCATGTTTCTTTAACGGCGGGAACAATCGTGGTAGTGACTTCCTGTCGTCCCGCCGGGAGCTCGGTCAACTCAGAGACGTCGAGGTCACCGAAGACAGTCATAGCAAGTGTTCGTGGGATTGGTGTTGCCGTCATGACCAGCAGGTTGACGCCACCGTTTGCTCGCAGAGCATCGCGCTGGTCCACACCGAAGCGATGTTGCTCATCGACAACGGCGAGGGAAAGGAAGGGGATCTGGACGTTGTCGGAGAGGAGCGCGTGGGTTCCGACGACGATGCCGGTCTCTCCCCCGGCTAGCCGGCCAAGGACGGCGCGTTTCTGCTTGGCCCCGAGGGAGCCGGTCAGGAGGTCAACGCGGGTGCCGATATCGGAGCCGCCGAGCATTCCGCCGGCCGCCAGGTCACCGAGCATGGTAACAATCGAGCGGTAGTGCTGTTCGGCAAGGACCTCGGTGGGTGCGAGCAGTGCGGCCTGTCCCCCACCGTCCACCACTTGAAGCATGGCACGAAGGGCGACGACGGTCTTACCGGAACCAACATCGCCCTGGAGGAGCCGGTTCATGGGGCGGGCGGACGACAGATCATCGGAGATAACCTTGCCGACCTTCTTCTGTCCATCGGTCAATTCAAAGGGCAGTCGCTGATCGAACTCATCGGCGATACCACCCGAGAGGTGGGGTCGCGGTTCAGAATCGACGGAGGTGGCTTCGTGACCGCGCTGGGCGAGAACCGCTTGCAGGATCAGGGCTTCTTCGAACTTCATGCGTTCCCGCGCCCGCTTCCAGTCATCATCGGTGACCGGGCGATGCAGGGCTATCAGCGCATCGTAGGCACCCATGAGATCGTGCAGGGAACGGAACTCATCGGGAAGCGGTTCGGGTATGTCATCGGGTTGGACTTGGTCGAGGATGGAGCCAATGGCTTTCTCAATCGTCCAGGTGGGCACTTTAACGCCCGCCGGGTAGAGGGGAAGCGGTCTCGCTATTTCCTCTTCGTTGACATCCCCAGCATCTTCCAGCACCTGATACTCGGGGTGAGTGAGCTGCAGTTCCCCACGGTACGCAGAAACGGTTCCAGAGAAAGTAGCTACAGTTCCCGGTTGGAGCTTAGATTCGTGGAAGGCCAACGGTCTGGAGGACTTAGCGAAGAACGTGAGCGACATGTCGTACACGCCATCAGAAATAGTGACCTTAAGAAGGAAACCCCTTCTCGCATTCATTGGTCGTAAGCTCGTGCCAAGCACATGGGCGACAACGGTGACGCTCTCACCTTCAACAGCCCGCGACAGTGGAACCAGTTCACCGCGGTGAACGTAACGCCTTGGGGCATGCGCGAGGAGATCCCCCGCAGTGCGGAGTTCCAGCTTTTCCAGGGCCTTCGCTGTACGCGCTCCGAGCATCCGATCCAGCGGTGTCTCCAAGAGCGTCAGTCCATCGGTGGCAACAGCCTTCATTATTCCCTCCCCGTCCAAGAGTAGCGTCACGACCGGACCTGCTGAGGTAAGCTTTCATACCTGTGACCGAATCACGAAACCGCAATAGTGTGCGATACCACGTCCCCGTCAGGACACTTATCTTGGCACTTGCAGTCACCCTCGGTTAATATAAACAGGTTGCATACTCCAGGGTATGCAGGTAAGGAGACGCCGCTGGCGTCTTGTCAGCGAGAAGATCAGGAGAGAACCGTGGCCTCAGTATGTGACGTCTGCGGCAAGGGCCCGGGCTTCGGCAAGAGCGTCTCGCACTCCCACGTGCGGACCAACCGCCGGTGGAACCCGAACATTCAGCGCGTACGCGCACTCGTGAATGGCTCCCCGAAGCGTCTGAACGTATGCACGAACTGCATCAAGTCAGACCGCATCGTCCGGAACACGAAGTAGCCTTTAGCTCATTGAACCCCCACCCCGGTGGGGGTTCAATCGTATCTGCTGAAAACTCACCCGTCGCACCAGCCAGACTCGCTGCCTCTCCTCGTCTTACCGTATTCCTCGTCAATCCGTGGGATTCTGGCAAATTCCGTGGGGTTCTGACAGGATGCACTCCATTCAATGAAAATGAATAAGCAGGGCGCTAGCATGGCACCAACCATGGGAGGCCTCTATGCACAGCCTTGAGGAGCAATTCACGATCCGCCATTTCCTCATCACTTACGATCGCAAGGCTGATCATCAGGTGGAGCTTCGGGAGTTCGGGACCGACACTGAGAGGGCACTTGATGCCTACAAGGAAACTGAAAAGCTCTACCGCGACCAACCAAACATGGACATCGTCCTCCTTGGGTCGGATTCACTGGAGTCAATGCGCAAGACACAGGGGAACTATTTCGACGACGAACCAAGCTTCCGTCCTGAAGTAGATGCAAAGCTCTTCAGCATCGTCAGCGGGATCCTGCAAGGAGACTATGAAGCGGCCCAGAAGCGCTCGGAGTAAGCCAGTGGGTCACGGACGGCGCCGATCTGTTGCCGGTTAAAGCATCTAGCTTTTTCTTCTCGTCACCGGGATCAGACCAATCTTGAGTAATGGTCTTTTCCCTAACTGTTTAGTCTCGTGGCATCTCTCCCAGGTGTGTTCGCCCGACGACCGCTTACCCGAAGTGGTCCCAGCCTCCCATGGCATCAACTTGTTTGCCGTCAACCAGCACACCGGTCCCCTCAACGACTCGACCGATCTCATTCCAGCCATCGGGTACCGGGCCGTCAACGGTTGCGAGGAAACCGTGATCTTCTCCCCCATAAAGCGCCTGCTCCAACGTGACATCGGGACTGGCGGCCGCGGTGACGAGAGCGGAATCCAGCTCGAGAGCAACACCCGAGGCTTTTGCAATTCTGCGGCAGTCTCTGACCAGTCCGTCCGAGACATCCATCATGGCGGTAGCGCCCACTCCGATTGCTCGGTTTACTGGTGGCTCGGGCCTGAGGAACAGTCGTACTGCTTTCCCGGTTTTCCCTGCCTGAATGAGCTCATAGCCGCGCGCGGAGGCGCCAAGGTTACCGGTATGGACGATCTTGTGTCCCGGGCGGGCTCCCGAGCGTAAGACCGGCTCCCGGCCCTCCATGTCGCCCACCACGGTGCCGGCAGCAACAATGATTGGGCCGCGTGACAGGTCGCCACCATCAATAGCGATCGGGCCAGAGAGCGAGTATAGGTGATCACAGGCTTCTCGAAGGCCCCACGAGAAGTCCTCCACCCAGTCGGCAGTGACATTCTCAGGGATTGTCATGGCGACAAAGAACGACATGGGGCGGGCTCTCATCGCCGCAGCATCGGCCACGTTCTGCATGACGCACCGCCACCCAATGTCCGCTCCGCTCGACCAGTCCCTACGGAAATGAACGTTCTCAACGAGAATGTCGGTGGAGATGGCGACTTCTCCCTTGGGTGCCAGAACCGCACAGTCATCACCGGTTGGCACTGTCGCTGTTGAGGCCGGCAGGTGACGGGCGATAAGGGCTAGGAGTTCGTCTTCGCTCATGCCGCTATTCTCTCACCCCGCCAACATTTCACTGTCTTCTCACGGTCGGCGTCGCCGCCTTCACGTTTCATGGCACGTAAGCCTGCACTGGTTGCCCTGGTTTGACCGATAGAGTTGGGGCGTGAAGTTCTCTCGTTTCCCCGTTGTCCTTGGCCTTGCTGGTGTTCTTGGCCTCGCCGGTTGCGCCAGCACCGTTGGTCTCGAAGCAACTCCGTATGCTTCTGACCCAAACTGCGCCAACATGCTCATGGCAACACCAGAGGACGTGTCGGGCTTCGAACGGTCAAAGACGACTGCCCAGGCAACAACCGCATGGGGTGAGGGAGCGTCCTTCCGATGTGGGGTTGAGCCGCCCTCCCCTTCCACAGACCGTTGCATCACCGTTGACGGTGTTGATTGGCTGAGCCTCGACTCCTCCGACCCCCGTATCCCAGCCAACGGCGGGGATGGCACATGGACGTTTATTTCCTACGGAAGAGTGCCCGCCGTAGAGATCGTCATCTCCACCCAGGCCGTTGGCGAGGGCACCGTGACGGATGTTCTCACCCAGTTCTCCCCCGCACTCAACCTCGTACCCGCCGAGAGGCAATGCCTGGGCCTGACCGAAGCACCTCAGGTCTACAACGACTCGGAGGCAACCGAACCATAGGGCTGGCGAAGCAGTGCCAGTTAAGCAACAGGATGAACGAGGCAGTTGTTCCACGACGTTCCCTGACCCTGCCACTGACCCGAGACCGGAAGCGCACTGCTATGAGATCCTTCGAGTCGACAAAGACAGCGACTCCGGCAGAGGCCGGAGACCCTTCTCTCCTGAAGGCTTTCGGAATCAGCAGTCACTCCCACGATTCTTGAGCATGGGAACCTCCGCGATTCTCTAGGAGCTCTTTACTGGCTCAGCGGGTTCCTACCTCAGCCCAATGTTTCGTTCGAGGGCCAGGGTGATGAGTTCGTCAATGAGTTCCGGATAGGTGAAGCCTGACCTCTGCCACATGAGGGGGTACATCGAGTAGGGCGTGAAGCCCGGGATCGTGTTGATCTCATTAATGACGAGCGTTCCATCGTCGTAGAAGAAGTCGACGCGTGCCATGCCTTCGCAGTCGATTGCCTCGAATGCCTCAATCGACATTGCCCGCAGTTCCTCGCGGTGTGAGTCGGGGATGTTGGCGGGGATGGAGAGAACGAGGCCGTCGGTCTCAACGTACTTTGACTCGTAGTCGTAAAAACCGGAGTCCGCGTTGTCGAGCACGATCTCACCAGGCAGGGAGGCCCTCGGGCTGTCACCGTTGCGACCACCCAGAACTGCGCATTCGATCTCGCGGCCATTAATACCCTGCTCGACAATGACCTTCGGGTCGTGCTGCTGAGCTTCAGCGATTGCTGCATCGAGTTCGTCAAGGGATTCGATGCGGGAGATACCCAGGGAGGAGCCAGCACGAGACGGCTTCACAAACAGCGGCATGTGTAGCTTCGAGATCTTCTCGACCAGCTCGTCCCTCTTGGTCTTCCAGCCGTTGCGGGTAACGAGTACCCAGGTGCCAACAGGCAAGCCGGCTTCCCTCAGAATGATTTTCGTGTAGTGCTTATCCATGACGGCGGCTGAAGCAAAAACGCCGGAGCCAACGTACGGCATCCCCGCCATCTCAAACAGTCCCTGAATTGTTCCGTCTTCACCGAACGGGCCGTGCAGGAGCGGGAACACGACGTCGACGTCCAGTCGTTCTCCGTCCTTGAGGATCCCGCCGGTCCCGTAGGAGACGGTGATCGGTGAACCGGGACCAACTTCGGCCGTGCCGGTTCCGAGGATCTCGAGGTCGCTGATCCCCTCAACCCAGGTGCCGTCCTTGCGGATTCCGATCGGCACGATCTCGTACTTGTCCTGGTCGATCGCTGACATGACAGAGCCTGCTGTCATGCAGGAAACGGAGTGCTCGCCTGAGCTCCCGCCATAGATCAACGCGACTCGAATCTTGGTACCGTTCTTCACCGCTCGAGCCTATCAAGATAGTGTTCAATTCATGACGAACCCAGCAACGATTCTTGCTCAGTCCGGCCGTCCCGAACGCATCCAAGGCAATCCGGTTAACCCACCCGTTGTCTTCTCCTCGACGTACCGGAACTCCGGCACAGCTCCCGGGAACATTTATGCTCGCTGGGACAACGAGACCTGGAATCCGTTTGAGAAAACGCTCGCCGCCCTTGAGGGCACCGACTATCCGGCACTCGTTCATGCTTCCGGTATGGCGGCTATGACAACAGCACTGCATGCTGCCCCTCCCGGGAAGATCGTCGCACCCCGTCACTCCTACCACGCCTCACTGATCGTGGCGCAGGAGATGACGGAGCGGGAGGGTGGACAGCTCGTCACCGTCGATATCGCAAACACCGAAGAAGTCGTTGCCGCTCTTCCCGGTGCTTCCGCTGTTCTCATCGAGTCCCCACGAACCCGATGCTCGAGCTTGCCGACATACCTACCATTGCCAAGGCCGCGCACGAGGCAGGTGCCCTTGTCATTGTCGACAACACGTTCGCCACTCCCCTGGGACAGCAACCGCTCATCATGGGAGCCGACATCGTCGTCCACTCGGCCACAAAGTACCTCGCGGGACATTCCGATGTTGTTCTCGGCGCAGTCCTTGCCAATACCGAGGAACTGCACCAGAGGCTGTGGGATTACCGCACGCACACCGGCGCCATTGCTGGCCCCATGGAAGCCTGGCTGGCCCTGCGTGGCATGAGAACTCTGTCCCTGCGGTTCGAACGGATCACCGCGAATGCCGCAGAGCTTGCTCGCCGGCTTTCCGATCATCCCCTTGTCGAGGCCGTTGCGCATCCCTCCCTACCGCACCACCCGAACAAGGAGCGAGCACCGAAGGGATGTGGTGTTCTCACGGTCCGCCCCACGGGCGGAGCCGAAGCAGCCGACCGGCTGGTTGAGGCAACAGAGCTGTGGCTCCCTGCCACGTCCCTCGGCGGCGTCGAGTCGAGCCTTGAGAGGCGCAGGCGCTTTGCAGATGAGGCGACAACGGTTCCGGAGGACCTGCTCAGGCTCTCCATCGGCATTGAAGACATCGAGGACCTCTGGGAGGACCTCGACCGGGCACTCACCCGCTCCCAGGCATAGAACTGGCCTACTGGAGACCTGAGGCTCACGACAGAAACCGATATCTTGGGCCTCCGGTTTCGAACCGGGAACACGCATCGATAAGTAACGGTCACGGGTACGAAAAGTCCGATATGAGAAGCGTTGCAGAAACGTTGCAGTCATGTAACGATTGCGACCAGCAATCGACGGGCTTCTCGCCCCACGAGTAAGTTAGGGCTATGAAAAGAATTGTTGTGGCTATTGCAGTGTCGGTCGTTCTCGCGGCGTGCGGATCCGACACCGATGGCCCGACGACAGCGCCGCAGACAACCACCGAAGGCTCGGCCGGCCCCGGAGAAGAGACAACCGAGCCGGCCTCCGAGGAGCCTACAACGGAGGACACCGCCGCACCGTCCGATGATCCCACGACGGAGTCCACGGACGAGCCGACGAGCGATCCCACTGACACGGGTGAGGGCAGCGGAGACTTCACGACCGGGCCATCGCAGTCAGCTGACTTCCCGGACCTGGTTGGTGCCTACCTTCCCGAGACAGCGCGCGTTGGCGGGCATGACACCTACGAACGTGTCGTCGTCGAGTACTCCGGCAACGAGGGAACACTGAACTGGTCCGCCTCCTACGAGGACGCCCCTATCCAGGACGGTTCCGGCTTCGAGGTCGACATGGGAGGCGAAGACTTCCTCACCGTCTGGGTCTCGGGCGTTACGTACCCGACCGGTGACCCCGGGGAATTCGAGATCAGCGGCCTCAACCAGGCAACCGCCATCCAGGACGTTCATGTCGACATGCCTTTCGAAGGCATGCACACCTTTTTCATCGGTGTCGATGAAAAACGTCCCTACCGCGTACAGGTCCTCAACGATCCCATGAGAATCGTCGTCGACGTCCAAAAATAGTCAGCTAAGCATTCACCAGGGCTAGCCCCACGATTCGGGTCGCCCAAGGAATGGGAAAGGCGTGGAACGGTTTGTTCCACGCCTTTCCCTTGCCCAATTCGGGTTTACGCTTCCCGGATCGATAAACCTGCTATCTCCTCATCTTGTTGAGGAGATAGAGGATCCCGACAACGACGAGGGCAAGGACACCAACCCAGACGAGGAACTGTACGGCTTCAACGATGATGCTGAGCAGGATCAGCGCAATGGCGATAAGGATGAGTGTCTGCCACATGGCTTTCTCCTTGTTCGTAAACTGTTGCGGCCGGAAATCGAGCTCGGCTCACACCGAGCAACTGTTAACGAGACTACCTGGTCTTAAGCGTTGACTTGGCACCTAACAGCGTCGTCACCTGTTCTGTACGGCATCGCCCAGCCACAGCATCGCTTCGCAGGATGTCGCATCTGCGCTGATGGACCTCACCGCAGAAGAAGATCGCATACCCCACGCCTTCGACGATCTCGGAGTCCGGCGGGCGGTTGTGGTTGATAACGACACCGAGCCGGTAGTCACCGGCACGAGCGATCGCCCACATATCCTCATCGGCTGCCGATGCCTTCGGTCCTTCGAAGTTACGTCACCGTGTGGTGGGCACCGCCCTCGCGGTTGAAGCTTCTGAGCTCGAAGACTTTACCGGTACGAACACCGGTCGTATCTGTGCCGTTTCCATCCCAGTCACCCGTGACCGGCATACCGCCAACATCTCCGAAGAAAAACTACTTGTCAGCGTTTCCGCCTTTCCAGGTGTTACTCAAATAGAAATTGCCCGGTGGATCGGCAGCCTGCACGGGAGCTCTCACGGCAAAGAGCAGGAGGAAAGAGAAGAGGGCGCCGAGGATCTTGGAAGACTTCATTGGACTACTCCAATCACGCAGATGCCTGACCCAAGGGCAAACACAGCTTTCCTGCTTGAACGCGGCTAACGTTTATTAGCACAGAGTGCGTTCTTCGTCACAGCATACGAGGATAATGGGAGAAACGCACGAGGTCATAGGTACCAAATGTCCAAATTGATTGTCAGCGCATTTACTCAAAGGCTGAATTCCGCGGTCCCGTCGATGGGAAAGATGGCGGCAAGACCTTGTGGACAGTCGAGACATCCTGGAACTCCCACGAAACCGAGCTGCCATTTTGCATCCTCAAGCCGGTCAGCTTATGCGCTGACGCCGGCTCCACGTTTCGCCACGTCCGTTGACATCCTATGACTTCCCCACTGAAGCCACTCAAGCGTGAGCTCTTCTCGCGTGAGGCACACGTGCTTGAACTGCACCACCGTGAGAACGACGTACGCGAGAACCGCCTACGGGAGACACTCCGCCGCGAGACCGACATACGCGAGAACCGCCTACGGGTGGCACTCCGACGCGAGACCCTCCCATTCAAGGCCCGCCTAATCGAGGGCTCCCTACTTCACTTTCTTCCAGGGCCTGCGCTTGGCTTTGCGGGCTTCGATCATGGCGCGGCGCTTGTGGTGATTCAGTTCGGTGGGGACGAAGCGCTCTGCGGGTGGGGCGCCCATGGGCCTTCCCAGGAGCTTTCTTAGGCGGGCCACTTCCTCGGCGATGATGGTCATTGCCGAGCTGGATCGCTCCTTATGGTCTTTGCCGGTCAGCGTGATGGGGTGACCGATGTGGACGAGAACTTTCTCGCTGCGGGTAAAGATCCTGCGCCACCTGATGCGGCCGGTCCACTGGTGGACGATCCGTTCGTTACCCCAGTGGGAGATCGGAATGATCGGGATGTTGGGGCGGAGTTCGTTGAGGCGCGAGATCCCCGTCTTGGCTCTCATCGGCCATCCCGCCGGATCGTGAGTAAAGGTGCCTTCCGGGAAGATGATGATGGACAGCCCCTTGTCGAGGCTCTCCGCCATCTGCTCGATCATGGTGCCGGGAGCATCCCGGTCCAGTTCGACCTGGCCGAGGGCCCGCAAAGCGGCTCCCAGGGCTCCCTTAAAGAGTTCCTTCTTTGCGATAAACCGGGGTGGTACCCCAGCTTCGTAGAGCGCCACCGCGATAACGAAGCCATCGAGATGGCTCGTGTGGTTCGCGATGTAGATGGCGGGGCCGGGCGGGATGTGGTTTTGACCGGTGACGCGCAGATCCTGGATCGACCTTACGAGGGTGACAACCGGCCAGGAAATCGCCCTCATGAGGACAGGGATGTCCCGCTCGTGACCTTCGTGCTTGAGCGGGGCAAACGTCATGACAGGGTCACGTCCGCACCGAGCTTCCCGAGCTTTTCCATGAAGTGCTCGTAGCCCCTGTTAATGAGTTCAATGCCGGAGACGCGGCTCGTGCCCTCCGCGGCCAGGGCCGCGATGAGGTGGGAGAAACCGCCGCGCAAATCCGGCACATCGATGTTGGCCGCCTGAAGCTTGGTCGGGCCCTGGATAACAGCGGAGTGATAGAAGTTTTGCCAGCCGAAGCGGCAGGCGAGCCCGCCGAGGCATTCGCGGTACACCTGAATGTTGGCTCCCATGCCACGCAGAGCGTCGGTGAAGCCGAAGCGGTTCTCGTACACGGTCTCGTGGATGATCGACAGGCCGGTGGCCTGGGTGAGAGCCACGACGAGGGGCTGCTGCCAGTCAGTCATGAGGCCCGGGTGCACGTCCGTTTCGAGAACGGCGGCGGTGAGCTCACCGCCGGGATGCCAGAAGCGGATGCCGTCGTCGCGGACGTCGAAGGCACCGCCGATCTTGCGGTAGTAGTTGAGGAAGGTCGTCATGTCCTTCTGCTGGGCACCCTTAACGAAGACATCGCCACCGGTGGCAAGGGCTGCCGACGCCCAGGAACCAGCTTCGATGCGGTCGGGCATAGCCGTGTGCTTGTACGAGTACATCTTGTCGACGCCCTCGATGCGGATGGTGCGGTCCATGTCGACCGAGATGATCGCACCCATCTTCTGTAGCACGGCAATGAGGTCGAGGATCTCCGGCTCCATGGCGGCGTTCGACAGCTCGGTAATGCCCTTCGCCATGACGGCGGTGAGGAGTGTCTGCTCGGTAGCACCCACGGACGGGTAGGGCAGGCGGACCGGCTTGCCCTTGAGACCCTTCGGGGCCGTGATGTGCATGCCGTACGGAGTGGAGGTGCGAACGGCACCGAAGTCTTCGAGTACGCGGAGGTGGAAGTCGACGGGGCGGTCACCAATGTGGCAGCCACCAAGGTCGGGAACAAAGGCCTCGCCGAGGCGGTGCAGGAGCGGGCCGCAGAACAGGATGGGGATGCGGGAGGAGCCCGCGAGCATATCAACCTGGACCGGGTCGGGCAGTTCCAGTTTGCCCGGGGTGATCGTTAGTTCACCTGCTTCGCCTTCGTGTCTGACATCCACCCCGTGCATTTTCAACAGTTCGGAGACCACGTCGACGTCCCGGATTTGTGGGACGTTGCGAAGTACGGACGTCTCTTCGGACAGGAGTGCTGCGACCATGGCCTTGGGAACAAGGTTCTTTGCTCCCCGGACAAAAATCTCGCCCTCGAGCGGCTTACCGCCTCGGACCTCAAGCACTGAACTCATCGTTCCTCCTCGTATCACTCCCCCAAGGATACTGGCAGGAGCATATTGCTCGAGCTTATCCTTGCTCGGCGCGTGCCGGGAGGAGCTGTGCGCCAAGCGCGTAAAGGTCCCCCACCCCGTTTGCGTGATTCTCTTCCGACATTTCCCGGATACGTTGAGACAGTGCCGAAAGATCCTCGGTGACCGCCACTCGTTGCTCCGGGGTGAGATAGGCAACCGCGAGCATGACGGACTGGTTTTGGTCCTCGTCCATGACGTCGGGGACTCGTCCCCGAAGGTACTCAAGGATGGCGAGCGAGGCCGCCCTGCCATCCTCGCTGCCCCTCTCTGAAGGATCGGGTTCGGGTGGATTAATCCGTGTTTCGTTCACGCTCCACCAGGTCTCCCGAGCATCATCCCCGACCCGCTTATTAATGAATCCACCGGAATGCAAGATCGACAGGTGGTACGACACCTTGTTGGCAGCGGCACCGATCTCGCTGGCAAGATCCGAAGTCCTCGCCTCCCCCATCGCGTCCATGACAACGAGGATCTGAAGCCGCAGGGGATGCGACATTGCCTTCAGGCGGGTTATCTCGTCACTCATATTTCTCCCAGTCCGCTGGCGCGGGGATGGCCCGCACTCTTCTCGAGAGTAACCCAATAACGAGACTGGCAAGCGTTACGCCGGTAAAGATGACTGCCACGAGGCTGGAGTTGTACGCCTCAAGGATGATGCCGGCAATAAGCGGAGCAAAGGCGGAGAGCGCCTGGGCAACAATGTTGATGAGGCTACTGACCCTGCCCTGGAAAGACTCCGGGGTCCGGCCCAGGATATAACCCAGCATCGCCGCATTGGCGATCGGTATGCCAAGCCCAAGAGCGAAGGAGCATCCCATCATCACCCAGTAGTTGTCCGAGAAGACCAACGGAATGCTGCACAGCGTGTACCAAACAAGAGTGAGGATCGCGATCAGCCCTGTCGGTAGCTTCTCCGCCACTCGCCCTGCGACCGTGGACACCAGAATGAGTGCTATGCCGGTGGCTGCACCCAGGTAGCCGACCTCGACCGCGGGATATCCCTGGGCGATAAGGGACAGGACCATGAGCGCCTGAATCCCGGCAATACCAAAGTTGATAAGCGTGATAACAACGCTGAGAATAAGGATCGTTTTCCGAGAAGCCATGTAGCGAAGACCCAAAACAAAGTCCGCAACCATGCTGGGCCGCTTAACCGGCTCCCCCTCACCCGCAGACAGTGATGGTTCGCCGACTGTCGCCTCGTGTTTGATTGTCGGTACTTCACCAGTCGGCGACTCAGTTGCCGGTACTTCTGCTGTTTTCTTTTCATCGACCCGTGGCACAAGCGAGCGCTCGATCCGGGAGAAGGCAAATCCCTGAACTGCCAGGAAAACTGTTGAGATGAGGTAGGGAAGCCACGGGAAGAAGCCGTAGAACAGTCCGGACAGCGGCCTGCCAGCAAGGTGGACGGCGGCGTCCCTCCCCTGGTTCGCCGCCTGTGCCTTCACGAAGCCGGTGCCCGACACGATCGAACGCAGTGCCGCGTTCGTTGCCTCGCCGAAGAAGCCGTGGACGAGAGCCAGGATGCTCATGAGCACAACAAACGACAGGTAGGTGAGGTGACCCGTGAATACGTACAGGAAAATTCCCGCGCTCACGACCGACGCGAAGATCGAATAGAGATAAATGAGCCGGCGGCGATCGCTCCGGTCAGTAATGACACCACCGGGGATCGATGCTACGAGCATGATGACCAGAATGATCGTTTGTAGCAGACCAGCGGAACCTTCCGAGCCCGTTAGATCGTAGACAACGAAGCTGACGATAAAAAGCGAGAAGGTGCGGCCGATCATGCCGGTCGTATCGCCAATCAGCCACCGCACATAGTCCCGGTTAGCCCAGATTGACTCCCCGCCGACCCCACGCGAGCTGCCCGGCCCCAAGGCACGACCCTCACCAGATGTGGAGCCGTGCTCCGATGCGGCGGCCCGACCAGAAGCAGAGCTCCGGCCGCTTGCAGAACCCTCGCCAGGCACGTTGCCCGACCCGAAGGTGTCGTTGGCGGTCGTTGCACCACCATCTTTTGCTGTCATGACTCGAGCGTAAACAACAATCCAATTTAATTCAATAATTTTGCGCAATTAGTTTGCACTAATTTTGGGAAGGGTTATTGTCGATGGGGCGTGTCGAGATTTGCGGGCGGAATCCCCACCGAAGGAAGCAGGTTCCGCTCCCGAAAGAACGGCGGTGGGAGCGCTTGAGTTTGGAGTTTTCTTGAGAGTCCTTGAGTTTGGGAGCGTCAGGGACTCGTCGCCACCACTGCTACGACCCCACCGCATACCGGGGCGTTCGCGAGCGTTTAGGGGCGCTCATCGCGAGTTCTAGGCCCATCGCATACCGGGGCGTTCGGGAGCGTTCGGGCATAGCGGAGGAACTGTGACAAAACTAGACAGAGGGCTTTGACCTGGGGAAATGTACCGACATGTCAGTTGTTGGAGATTCCTGGTCTTTTCCCTTAGGTCCCATGTAGGTCCGATTTGGTGTCGATACTCTGATCGAAATTTCAACTAAGTGTCGAGGGCCACAGCCAATCCCCCTACGTCGTGGGGAACTGTTGCCAGTAAGGAGCTCGTCATGGACCAGTCATCACGCTACGCAGATCTTTCCCTTCGGGAAGAGGACCTGATCGCAGGGGGCCGACACATCCTCTGTGCCTACCACCTGAGGCCAAAGGCAGGGGTGGGCTTTCTGGAGGCCGCCGCCCATTTTGCTGCCGAATCATCGACGGGCACGAACGTTGTCGTGTCGACAACCGATGATTTCACGAAGGGCGTTGATGCCCTTGTATACCAAGCCGATGAAGCAAGCGAGGAAGTACGGATTGCCTTTCCGCTTGAACTCTTTGATCGGAACATGACCGATGGTCGGATGATGATGGTGTCGTTCCTGACCCTGACGATCGGCAACAACCAGGGCATGGGAGACATCGAGTACGCGAAGATGTACGACTTCTACATGCCGCGCGCAGCCATCAGCCTCTTCGATGGTCCCGCGAAGGGAATCAGGGACCTGTGGCGGATCCTCGGTCGACCGGTTGAGAACGGTGGCTATATTGCCGGCACGATCATCAAGCCGAAGCTGGGCCTTCGGCCCAAGCCCTTTGCGGAGGCCGCCTACCAGTTCTGGTTGGGCGGGGATTTCATCAAGAATGACGAACCGCAGGGCAATCAGGTGTTCGCCCCAATCAAGGAAACAATCCCGCTCGTTGTGGATGCGATGAGGCGGGCCATGGATGAGACGGGCGAAGCGAAGTTGTTCAGCGCTAACATCACCGCCGACGATCACGACGAGATGCTGGCACGCGGCGAGTTCATCCTCGATGCTTTCGGCCCGGACGCTGACAAGGTCGCATTCCTCGTCGATGGCTACGTGGGCGGCCCGGGCATGATCACCACGGCACGCCGCTGGTTCCCGAACCAGTTCCTCCACTACCACCGCGCCGGACACGGCGCCATCACCTCCCCCAGCTCAAAGCGCGGTTACACGGCCTACGTGCTGGCAAAGATGTCTCGCCTTCAGGGCGCTTCCGGCATTCACGTGGGCACGATGGGATTCGGGAAGATGGAGGGGGCGGCCAACGATCGGGCAATCGCCTACATCATCGAACGAGACCAGCACGACGGCCCGGTCTACTCCCAGGACTGGTACGGCATGGCACCCACGGCACCCATTGTTTCGGGCGGCATGAACGCCCTGCGTTTGCCGGGCCTGTTCACGAACCTCGGCCACGCCAATATCATCAACACCGCCGGCGGTGGAGCCTACGGCCACATCGACGGGCCAGCAGCCGGTGCCCGGTCACTGCGCCAGGCGCACGCCTGCTGGGAAGCGGGAGCGGACCCGGTCGAGTGGGCCAAGGACAACCGGGACTTCGCCCGGGCTTTCGAGTCCTTCCCCGCGGATGCTGACGCGATCTATCCGGGATGGCGGGAGCAACTTGGACTAGGTGGGTGATATGAGAAGGGCACTCAGTCTCACCCAGTACCTCCTCCAAACCGGAGACAACACCGACAACGCCTATGCGCACGTCCTCTCCCCCGTCGCTATCGCACTCAAGGTCCTCTCGGCCACAATCAGTCGAGGCTCCCTGATCCTCCCCGGCAGAACGCCCGACCAGGTGAGGGACGGGGTGGACCAGCGATGGCATGCAGACGAAACCGACCGCACCCTCCAAGAAGCAGCGGTCAAGACGATCCTCACCCATGGAGCCTCCGGCGACCGACTCGCCGCCGTCTCCTTCTCCCACGAGGAAGAGATCCACCAGGTCTGCGACGGACCCGACGCCCGCTATCTGCTCGCAGTGGACGCCCTCCACCGGCCCACTTCTCTGATCGAGAACCAACCGATTGGGCTCACGTTCTCCATCATCGAACGATCAAAGGAAGGCGGCCCGGTTACCGAGGGCGAGTTCCTGCGCTCGGGGCACGACATTCTCTGTGCGGGGCTTGCCCTGTTCGGGCCCGCTACCATCCTCCTTGTCAGCACGGGTGAGGGCGTGGACGCATTTACTCTCGACCGAGAGGTAGGAAACTTCGTTCTTACGAGCGCCGACATGACGCTCCCGTCGGGTTCCGACGTTCTCGCCATAGACCTGTCGCACGCCGATACGTGGAGCCCCGCCGTACGCAGGTATGTGGATGAACGCATCCGGTCCTCGCAGACTGGCGAAGGCCGCCCCGCGATCATGCGGTGGAACAACTCGGCCGTTCTCGGGGCGTTCCGGGCAATCATGAACGGCGGCATCTTCCTTCTCCCCCGCCTTGCACCAAGGGAGCCGGGTCCAAAAGACAATCCGAGTTCGCAATCGGTACAGCACTCGGCAGATTCTCAAGGAGACCAGGGGTCTCACGAGCTGGAGAGCGCGGAGTCAATGCCAGACGTTGCCGACGCAGGGGCTTCCGAGGGCTCTGCCGATTCGCAAGCTACCAAGGACTCAGCTCCACACCGGTGGTCGCAGTCTGTGCGGAACCCGCTTGGTACACCCGAGGAGGGCGTTCCCCTGATCCACACGGCGGGTCCGATCGCCATGCTGATCGAGCAGGCGGGAGGGGCAGCGACCAACGGTGGGTCTCGGATCGCTGATCTCGTACCCCAATCGCTACACGAGCGGGTTCCGATCATGCTCGGCGCTACCGGAGACGTGTTTCTCATCGAACGGTACGCGGACGAGTACGAGAAGGGTTACGCAACCGAAGTCGAGTACCCGCTGTTTCACAATCGCACACTATTCATTCAAGGCACCTAGGAGGAACCATGTCGCGCAAGCATCCCATCATCGCGGTCACCGGATCATCCGGTGCCGGAACCAGCACAGTCACCGAGACCTTTCAGCAGATATTCCGCCGCGAAGGCATCACCTCAGCCATCGTCCCCGGTGATTCCTTCCACCGATACAATCGGGCGGAAATGAAGGCGGTCCACGAGGAAGCGGTCTCACAGGGCCGCCTGCCACCCAGCCATTTTGGCCCCGAAGCCAATGACTTCCCGAGCCTTGAGAAACTGTTCGCTCAATACGGTGAGGACGGCACCGGGCAAACCCGCACCTACGTACACGACATCGAGGAAGAAGCAATATACGGAACCCCTCCCGGGACCTTCACGCCATGGCGACAGATTGAGGAGGGCACGGACCTCCTCTATTACGAGGGCCTCCACGGGGCCGTGCACACCGAGGAGGTGGACGTGGCACGCCACGTTGATCTCTGCATCGGTGTCGTTCCCATCATTAACCTCGAGTGGATCCAAAAGATCCACCGGGACCGGTCAAGCCGCGGATACTCGGCCGAAGCGGTGACCGACATGATCCTGCGACGCATGGACGACTACGTCCACTACATCTGCCCGCAGTTCAACAACACCCACGTGAACTTTCAGCGGGTCCCCATGGTCGACACATCCAACCCCTTCACGGCCCGCTCAATCCCCACCGCCGATGAATCTATGACGGTCATTAGGTTCGCAAACCCACGTGGTATCGACTTCCCGTACCTATCGTCCATGATCGCGGGATCTTTCATGTCCCGCGCCAACTCCATCGTGGTTCCCGGCGGGAAGACCGATTTGGCCATGCAACTCATCCTCACCCCGATGATTTGGCGGCTGATCGATAAGTCAAGAAAAGCAAAGGGCCTACCCGGCCTCACGTACAAGAGCGCGTTCTAGCGGCAAACAAAAGCGGACGACTGCCTCCACCAGGAGGGGAGCCGTTCTCAACAAGTCGGGGCGGTCTTCACCGACTCCGGGGCCCTCGTCACCGGGTCAGCTCACATCTTCACCAAGTCGCGACCCGTCTTCAACCAACTAGGGACCGCGTCCACTACCTCGACACCTGCCCACGCATCTCATTCAGCAACTGTCACCGGTAGCAAGACCACCAACTCCGCCACGAACCCATCGTACTGCTGGCCCGGAAGCCCACCACCGCTTCCGGGCCGGCACATGTTCGATGCTCCATTGGGTCGATTCCCTACGCGCCTGTGTAGGTGTATTCGTAGAGGATGTGGTCGCGGCGTTCGCCGGCGATCTCCATGTAGTTCTTTGCTTCCCCGATCTTGGTGAATCCGTTCTTTTCGAGAACACGGATCGACGGGATGTTGCTGGGCAGTGTGGCTGCCATGATCCGCTTGAGGCCGAGTTCCTCGCAGGCGAAGTCGATCGCTTGTGCCACGGCTTCTGTAGCGCAACCCTTGCCGCAGGCTTCTTCGGCAATCCAGTATCCAATTTCGCAGGACTGATAGGGACCCAGTTCGATCCGGTCGAGAACAAGCTGACCGATGATCTTGTCTTGGTCCAGGACGACAAAGGGAACTTCGGATCCCTGTTCGTGGTCTGCCAGCTTGGCAGTCATGAGCTTCTTCTGGAAGTCCAGGTCGTAGTAAGAATCCTCGCGCCGTGGTTCAAACGGCGCGAGGAATTCTCGTGATGCCACGATGAGGTCCGTCAGCTCTTCGACGTCCATCGCGGTAACGACTCGTATTTTTATCATGGACTCACATTAGGTGAGTGGCGCTTCTCCATCGACGGGACGTGCCGAGACAACTTCCTCAACTGGAAGGGTCTTGACCGGCAGGGTCTTCGGCTTAAACGACGGCCGGGTCGCCTCGAACTCGGTGATCTTGTCTTCCTGACGCATGGTGAGCCCGATGTCGTCAAGGCCCTCCATGAGGCGCCAGCGCGTGTAGTCATCGATCTCGAAGGTCGTTGTGAACGAACCGGCGGTGACGGTGCGTTCGACCAGGTCAACGGTTACCTCGGTGCCGGGCTCGGTTTCGAGGATCTTCCACAGCTGCTCGCAGTCATCCTGGGTGATGATGCCGGCAACAAGGCCCTGCTTGCCGGAGTTGCCCTTGAAGATCTCCGCGAAGCGGGGCGCCAGGACGGCACGGAAGCCGTAGTCCTTGAGTGCCCACACGGCATGCTCGCGGGAGGAGCCGGTGCCAAAGTCGGTTCCGGCAATGAGAACGGAACCATTCTTGTAGTCGTCCTGGTTGAGGACGAACTCGGGATCGTTGCGCCAGGCAGCGAACAGAGCGTCTTCGAAGCCGGTGCGGGTGACGCGCTTGAGGTACACGGCCGGGATGATCTGGTCCGTGTCAACGTTGGAGCGGCGCAGCGGGACGCCGATACCGGTATGGGTGGTGATTTTCTCCATGATCGCTCCTTACAGGTCGGCGGGGGTCGAGATGGTTCCGCGGATCGCGGTGGCTGCGGCAACGAGCGGGGACACGAGGTGGGTGCGGCCACCCTTGCCCTGACGGCCCTCGAAGTTACGGTTCGAAGTGGATGCGGCCCGCTCACCCGGGGCAAGCTGATCCGGGTTCATGCCCAGGCACATGGAGCAACCGGCGTTACGCCATTCGGCGCCGAACTCCTTGAAAATCTGGTCGAGGCCCTCGGACTCCGCCTGAAGGCGGACGCGAGCGGAACCGGGAACAACCATGACGCGAACATCCGGGTCCTTCTGCTGTCCCCGAATAACGTTCGCAATGTTGCGCAGGTCCTCGATCCGGCCGTTGGTGCACGAGCCCATGAAGACCGTATCGACACGAATGTCCTTGAGCTTCGTTCCGGGAGCCAGGTCCATGTACTCAAGTGCGCGCTGAGCGGCGGCGCGCTCCGCCTCGTCGGCAAAGTCCTCCGGGTCCGGAACCTCAGCCGAGATCGGCAGGCCCTGGCCCGGGTTGGTGCCCCAGGTGACGAAGGGCTCGAGGTCGTCAGCATCCAGCTCGACAACCGCATCGAACTCGGCGTCATCATCGGTGCGCAGGGACTTCCAGTACTCAACGGCGCGATCCCACTCTTCGCCCTCGGGGGCGTGCGGGCGGCCCTTGATGTACTCAAAGGTCGTCTCATCGGGGGCAATCATGCCGGCGCGGGCGCCAGCCTCAATCGACATGTTGCAGATCGTCATGCGGGCTTCCATGGAAAGAGCCTCGATGGCCTCGCCGCGATACTCGAGCACGTAGCCGGCGCCGCCGCCGGTTCCGATCTTCGCAATGATGGCGAGGATGATGTCCTTCGACGTCGTGCCGGGACGCAGCTTACCGTTGACGTTGATCGCCATGGTTTTAAAGGGCTGTAGCGGCAGAGTCTGGGTGGCGAGCACGTGCTCAACTTCGGACGTACCAATACCCATGGCAAGAGCGCCGAAAGCGCCGTGCGTCGACGTATGGGAGTCGCCGCAGACGATCGTCATGCCGGGCTGGGTGATGCCGAGCTGTGGGCCGACGACATGAACGATGCCCTGCTCGGAGTCACCGAGCGAGTGGATACGAACACCGAAGTCCTTCACGTTCTTGCGGAGCGTATCGATCTGCTTGGCAGAAATCTTGTCCATGATCGGCAGGTCAATATCGACGGTGGGGACGTTGTGGTCCTCGGTCGCGATCGTCAGGTCGGGACGGCGTACCTCACGACCAGCCAGGCGCAGGCCCTCGAAGGCCTGGGGGCTGGTGACCTCGTGAATGAGGTGCAGGTCAATGTAGAGAAGGTCCGGAGCTCCGTCTTCGCCGCGGGCGACGATGTGCGACTTCCAAACCTTCTCGGCCAGGGTAGAGCCCATGACTTTCTCCTTTGTCTCAGATGCGAGTAACACGCGCGCCGATTCGGATTACGCGCTGTGCTTGAGGCAACTGTACACCACTTGCGTATCAAAGGGCGAGATGACAATATCACTCTATGGACACTTCACAGGGATCTGGAGTCGGCGTTCTCGACAAGGCCGCCGCAGTACTTGGCGCACTGGAATCCGGGCCGCACACGCTCGCTCAGCTCGTTACCGCAACCCATCTAGCACGGCCCACGGCGCACCGCTTGGCCGTTGCTCTCGAGTACCACCGCTTCGTTACGAGGGACATGCAGGGGCGGTTTATTCTTGGCCCCCGCATGGAAGAACTAGCGTCGGCAGCCGGTGGGGATCCGCTTCTTGCCGCGGCTAAGCCCGTTCTTATTGCACTGCGGGACCACACGGGCGAATCCGCCCAGCTGTTCCGCCGCCAGGGCGATGTCCGCATCTGCGTTGCCGCTGCCGAGCGCAACCTGGGCGGCCTGCGGGACTCCATCCCTGTCGGTGCCGCACTGTCGATGCTGGCGGGCTCCGCAGCCCAGGTTCTTCTTGCCTGGGAGGAGCCGGATCGCCTGCACCGCGGCCTCCATGGGGCGAACTTCACAGCCACCACTCTGTCGGCTGTTCGCCGCCGCCGTTGGGCACAGTCCGTGGCCGAACGGGAAGCCGGTGTCGCATCGATTTCCGCACCCGTGTGGGGCCCGAGCGGACGCGTTGTTGCAGCCGTTTCCATCTCCGGTCCAATCGAGCGCATGGGACGCCAGCCCGGCCGTCAGCACTCCGTTGCCGTTGTCGCCGCCGCTAACCGGCTCACCGAGGTCCTGAAGAGGTCCGAAGACTACTAATCTGGGAGAATAGCGGCATGAAGCCCACTCTCCTCGTGACCAACGACTTCCCTCCCCGCGCGGGAGGGATCCAGACCTACCTGGAAGGCTTCGCCCGGCAACTCGATCCCGACAAGCTCATCGTTTATGCGTCCTCTCCCCCGGACGGCGGAGCAGAGGAATATGACGCGAACGTCCCCTACGAGGTCATTCGCTATCCCGGCACCATGATGCTCCCCACCCCGAGGTGGAGAAAACAATGATGAGCATCATCAAAGAGAAGAACATTGAGAACGTGTGGTTCGGCGCCTCCACACCGCTTGGCATCATGGCGAAGGCCGCCCGCAAGGCGGGCGCCAGCCAGACCATCGCCACCACCCACGGTCACGAGATCGGCTGGTCCATGATCCCGGGAACCCGGCAGTTTCTTGCCAAGATCTTCCGGGACAACGACATCGTCACCTACCTGACCAAGGCAACCCTCGAGCGGCTCCAGCCGGTTCTTGGCGACACCGAGCTGTTGCGGATGCCGGGGGGAATCAATCCCGAAGTCTTCTCATTCGACGCTGACTTCCGGGTCGAGCTCCGCGAGCGCTACGGCATTGCCCAGGACGCTCCCGTCGTCATCTGCATCTCCCGCCTCGTGAAACGCAAGGGCCAGGACCTGCTCATCAACAATTGGCACCGAGTATCGGAGCAGTTCCCCGAGGCTCGCCTCGTCATCGTTGGTAAAGGCCCGTACCGGGAGAAGCTAGATGCCATGCACGAGGCGTCTCCGGCCAAGGACTCGATCATCTTCACGGGCGAGGTGCCATATGCGGAGCTGGCTGGCCACTACTCGCTCGGCGATATCTATGCCATGCCCTGCCGCACGCGCGGCGGCGGCCTTGATATTGAGGGCCTCGGCATTGTCTATCTCGAGGCCTACGCAGCCGGCCTCCCCGTTATTGCCGGTAACTCGGGTGGTGCGCCGGAGGCAGTGATCCCCGGGGAAACCGGCCTGGTCGTCAACGGCCGTTCGGGCAATGCCCTGGTCTCTGCCCTCACCTACCTCCTCGAGGATCCCGAGCGCGCGAAAGCCATGGGAGCCCGCGGGAAGGAATGGGTGGATGGGGAATGGCGCTGGGAGCACCTCATCAAGCAACTGAAGTCGGTTCTTTAGAGCACTCACTGGGCAAGATTCATTGCCCCAATTCGTTAACGCACCTACTAGCGCAGATCCCCAAGGTTATTAGCGCCAGCAGGTGAGTCTCACCTTCTTGCCTTTCGTAAGTCAATCCACCTAGCGAGACTTTCCGCACTACCGCACGCTTGTTGCGTACTGTGAGCCTAACCACTTGCGACGACAAAGTAGGAACACATGACTAACTGGCGTATCCGCGACTTCCAGCCAAGCGACCTCGATGGTTTTCTCCGTCTTTGGGAGCAGTACATCGCACAGGTCGATATCCCGGTCTATGCCCTCAACGAGGTCATTGCTTCTACCCGGGCCGATACTGCCGTTGTGGCCGTCATTGGGGAAGAGGTCGTTGGTGTCACGGTAGCTAGGGCCGCCCACGATCAGGCGTGGATCGTGTTCTTTGCGGTCGACGCGAAATTGCAACGCCGCGGCATTAGCCGCGCCATGCTCGCCGCTATTGAGCAGCGCCTTGCCTCCACGGGTATCAGCCAGATGTCGATCCTGGTTCCGGACGAGATCGAGAACATCGTGTCGCTCTCCCGTGCAGGCTTCGCCGATCAGCGTCACCTACGCTACTTCGAACGCACCATTCCCATCCGCCAGGAAGAGATCCTCCTGCTTCGGGAGCTGGGCGGGCGAATGTTGGGAAGGGACCGGTGGGATGCGATCGGTGGAATGACGACCGAGAAGGATCTGCTTGAGCGCAGGCTGATCCTTCCACTAGCCAACCCGTCTACAGCTGAACAGTTTGGTGTTGTCCCACCGCGTGCCATTGTCCTCTTTGGTCCGCCCGGTACCGGCAAGACCACCTTCGCTAAGGCCGTGGCTTCACGGCTCGAGTGGCCCTTTGTTGAGGTCTTCCCCTCCCGCCTTGCCGCTTCCCCGAAGGGGCTTGCTGGCGAGCTGAGAGAAGCATTCGAGCGTATTGACGATCTCGATCATGCTGTCGTGTTCATTGACGAGGTGGAAGAGATCGCCTCTCGTCGCGGCGGAGAGCCGCCCTCACCAACTCAGGCAGTCACCAACGAGTTACTCAAGGTGATCCCGAACTTCCGGGAGAAGCCCGGCAGGCTTCTCATTTGTGCCACGAACTTTATTCGGGCTCTCGACCCAGCGTTCCTACGCCATGGCCGATTTGATTACGTCATCCCGATAGGCCTGCCCGATGAGGGGGCACGCCACGCTATCTGGCAGATGTTCATTCCCCCAACCATCAGAGAGAACCTGGATATTGAGCCGCTGGTTCAGGCAACCGACGGCTTCTCCCCCGCCGATATTGAATATGCCGCGCGTAGTGCATCGCAGGTCGCTTTCGAGCGAGCACTCGCCAACGGCCACTCGGCAGAAGATCCAGCCCCGACGATCGGTACGACCGAGGGACCAAGTGTCGATGATTACCTCTCAGCTATCTCGCAGACCAGAGCCACGGTCTCCGCAGAGGTCGCCCGCGAGTTCGAGGAAGACATCGAGGCACTTGCACGGATCTGACCTTGTCAGAGTCAGCTATGCGAGTCGTTCCAGGGCGTCCCGTACCGAGCCGCGAAGGATTTTCTGGATCCTCGTGACGAGCATGTCGGGGTCTTCTTGTCCATCGGTGAGGAGCCAGCGGAGCAGGTGTCCGTGAACGATCGAGGCATAGTGGTCGACAATGAACTGCCGATCAACAGTGCTTAGGACAATGTCGCCTTCTAGTTCGGTGACGATCGCTTCCATCATGAGCTGAAACTGGCCGAGGAAGAAGGCGTCGCGCCTGCGGTGAGAAAGGGAGTTCATAACGGCCTGGGTCTGCTCCATGTTTGCATTCATGTACCGAAGCAGTTTCCGGTAGCCGTCTGCCCACTGGTCGTAGGAGGCGTGCTCCATTATGTGGTTGGCGATCTCCTGCTCAAACACCCAGGCAGCAAGATCGTAGACGTCCGCAAAATGATAGTAGAACGTCTGACGGTTGATGCCGGCCTGAGCAGTCAGGCCCGAAACCGTCACCCGGTTAAGTCGAGTGGTGAGTAGCTGTTCCTTAAGTGAGCGAGCAAGTAGCTCCTTTGTCGCCTGCGACATGGCCACCCCCTCAGAAACGTTTATACCTCCAATCATAGGACGCACGTCCCGGTTCGGCGGTAAAAGGGGCCCTGCCTGAGCTAGTAATTTCAGTGATTGCGACACCTTCGGGTTTCTGTCTATATCGCAGTGTTTAGGGCGGGTCTTAGCGTGAAAGGGAGGCGACGACGATGTCGCTAACAGTTTCAGTGACAGGACAGGAATCATGTTTCTCTTCGAATCTATCCCCTGGTATTCATGGCTCATGTGGTTCGTCGTACTCGGCGCACTCATCGGCCTCAACGAGGTAACGAGAAGATGGAAGGCCGGCGGCATCGCCTTCTTCATTATTCTCCCGATCATTCTCACAATCTTTGTATGGCCAACAACTGCAGGTGCAGATTCTTCTACCGGCACCTGGTTCCACTGGGTCAAGGTCTACTCAGCTCTCGCCGGAGCTCTTGGCTTCATGGCGATCCGTTACTTCCCCAAGCTCGCAGCTAATAAGAAGGTCCTCATCTTCCCGGCAGCTATCCTCGCCATCAATATTGCCGAGGCCTGCATCCGTGACTTCCAGGTGGGAGCCATGAACGCCGACGGCATCGTCGATGGCGTGTACATGCTGTCGGGTTCTTGGAACTGGATGAACGGCGTAGCCGGTCTTCTTAACCTCGTTGCGATTTGCGGATGGGCGGGAATCTTTATTTCCAGGGACAAGTCGAAGGACATGATCTGGCCTGACATGCTCTGGTTCTGGATCATCGCCTACGACCTGTGGAACTTCGCCTACGTCTATAACTGCGTTGGTGACCATTCGTTCTACGCCGGTGGGGCACTCCTCATCTCCTGCACTATCCCCGCATTCTTCATCAAGAAGGGCGCCTGGCTCCAACACCGGGCCAACACCCTGGCCCTCTGGATGATGTTCACTATGGCGGTGCCGACATTTGTCTCCGACTCAATGTTTGCCGTCGAAACCTCCAGGAGTCCCGTCGCCCTCTTTGTCATCTCGGCACTGGCATTGGTCGCCAACGTCGCTCTCATCATCTACCAGATCCGCACAATCCTGAAGAAGCGCCTCAACCCGCTCAAGGATGAGCTGTACACGGATCACCCCGAATACAAGGCAATCGTTGCCGCAAACACCCCGGTTGAGCCTCTGGACAGCCGAATTGCCGCCGACACGTTCGACAAGATGGCGTAACCAGAACACCTGCGGAACATACTAGGTCTCCACAGGACAAGGGAAGGCTATGTCGGACTCAGTGTCCGCCATCGGACGAGAGAATCTGCTGCGGGACCAGTCAAGCCAGTGCCAAATAAATGAATCCGTCATAGAACCCGCGGATTTACTGCGGAAAGGGCGACGCGTCTGTCAGTGTGGAGTGGCCACATACTGACAGACGCTTCGCTCATTGATCCAGGGCTAGTGAAAGAGCCCGACTTCTATGAGGTTACGAGTAGTTGATTGTCGAAGGACTGAACTACTTAGCGGTATTCTTCTCGTTCGACCATTCGATCTGTGGGGTGACCCCAGCATCCTTAATCAGGTTGTAGATGGGGCAGCGGCGCTCAGTCTCATTCACGAGGGTCCCGAACTGTTCAATATCAAGGTCAGCGGTGATCTTCACGGAACCAACAACGGTCTGGAAGTGCGGGGAAACGCCTTCCACACCTTCGAAGCCACGAAGATCCAGGGTTCCGGTGATCTCAATATCGACACCGTCGATCTCGTAGCCACGTTCGGCAGCAACGGTTTCGATGACGACAGCAATGCAACCTTCGAAAGCACCGATGAGGTACTGGAAGGGGTTCGGACCGGAGTTGTTACCGCCAAGCCCCGTGGGCTCGGAGACTCGGAAGTTGAACTCTCCAGCGGTGATATCGGTGCTTGCCTGACCGACCCAGGTTCCGGTCGTGGTGAGGGAAATGAGCTTCGGCTTGGTCTGGGTAGCGAGTGTAGTCATGATCTTTTTCCTTAAGTTCTTAGTTTTTGGGTGCGCTGACGCCCGCCCACACTTCGTGGGAGATTACGGGTACGCAAAACAGCGCCTTTTATTGATTGGCGGTGAGCAATATCGAGACTGCTCCGTTGAGCTCTGTGGCTACTGCGGCCTCACGCCGCGACGAACATTCGCATTCTGTCCTCCATCGAACCTGGCATTAGCACCCGCTCCGAATCTCGAAAGGTTGCTGCAGCGTCATAGAGCCAGGACTCTCGACTGCTCGCGATAGTGGTTCCAGATTAAGGGCGTCAACCCCTGCCGTCTACGCATTCCAAAATTTGAACAAACTGCGCAGAACAGACTTTCCGCCGTACCCAGAACAGCCGTGGACAGGTTTCTAACAACAAGAATTGCTACAGATTCCATCCACTTCCGCCGCATTTACCCCCTCGGCATTCACGTACGATTGGGCTATGAGTAATCCGTGGGCCCTGTATGACAATCTCATTGACGCGATCGATGCGTCGGCCAAGGTTTCCGACTACCAGGTCGGCAACATCTGGACCCGAGTCACAGCAGATGATGGGACAAGCGGCGTTGCGATGACAACCGATGTACGGACCCGACCATCAATCTCCACCGAGTCGCTGATTGGCCGACCGCTGAGGGAAGCCGCAATGCTGGTGCGCTCCTGGAACCTGGCGGAGGCGGGTATTGGCGTTGCCGCGATCAATGCCTGGCACAATCATCCAGGGCGCATCCCGTCCTGCGGTTATCGTTTCCCCGAGAACACCGAAGGAACCGAAGGTGCCTTCGACACCTACGCCGAACTGGTTCAGGGTAAGAAGGTCGCCACGATCGGCCACTTCCGGTTTATCGAGAACCGCTTCGAGGGAGTGGGTGAGCTTTGCATCATTGAGCGCAGACCCCGGGACAACGACTACCCGGATACGGCAAGCGAATACATTCTGCCGGAACAGGACTTCGTTTTCATCACCGGATCAACGCTCGTCAACAAGACACTCCCCCGCCTACTCGAGCTTTCCCAAGACGCCTACGTGGTCCTCACCGGACCATCATCAACCATGTCACCAATCCTCTACGACTACGGCGTGAACGGGCTATCAGGACTCGTGTGCACCAACCCGGAGCACCTCACCGAGATTCTCCGCGGCACCGGACGCGGCTTCCCGAGCGCAGCCGGAACCATGGTCGACTTCGCAAAGGTCAAACCAGAGCTGTAAACCTCGTTCGTTCTGGCAACGCCAGCAGGCATAAGTGCAAAGCAAGACTCACGTCATTGAAAAAAGCCTATGGTCGCGGACCAGTTACAGGGCGGACATAGGCTGTCGGTACTGGCTGACACTACGGAGCTAGGCGCTCCCAAGCCCACGCGCGGTCAACGACGCGGTAGCGGATCCTGTCGTGGAGCCGGTCGGGCCTGCCCTGCCAGAACTCCAGGACCTTGGGCCGTACGAGGTAGCCACCCCAGTTGTTCGGCCGGTGGGGCTCCTCACCGGATCTCTCCAGCTTCTCCACCTCATCGAGGAGCACCTGCCGACTTTCGATCACCTGAGACTGCGGGGAGGCAATGGCGCCCCGACGGGAGCCGACCGGGCGAGAGTCAAAGTACTTATCCGATTCGACATCGGTGATGCGCTCCGCCCGCCCCTCGATCCTGACCATGCGGTCGAGCGAAGCCCAGTGGAAGTTCAGGGCAACCCTCGGGTTGACCTTGATCTCAGCGGCCTTGCGGGAGTCGTAGTTCGTAAAAAAGATGATGCCCTCGGGGGTTACCTGCTTCGCGAGAACAACCCTGCTAGATGGACCACCATGCTGATCCACGGTCGAAAGCACCATCACATTCGCGTCACGCTCGTCAGACTCGACGGCTTCCGCCAGCCACTGATCAAAAAGGGGTTTCGGGGACGAAGGAAGGTCCGCCTCGTTCAGTTCCCCGGACTCGTAGCTGCGTCGCATATCTGAGATGTCCATATGAGCATCCTATGCCCCATACCCGACCCCGAAAGACCAGAATCTCGGGGAAAAATCAGCGAGGAGATCACGTGAGCGGTCTCTTTGCTGGTCGCAATCGTGACGCCACTTTTTGGCTCCCGCCCACATGGTGGATGCTGTTGCCCAAGCCGAAACAACTAACCTACGATTCAGTAACCTACTGATTCGTAACTGTGAAAGGTGGCCTGTGACCACTCCCAACATTGCCGTCGGCGTACTGTCCGACCGGATTCCGTTCTCCCGCGCCCGTGATATCGCTCTTGTCGCGGGCGGTGCGATCTTTGTCGCTATCGCCTCCCAGATCGTGATCCCTCTCGGATTCACGCCCGTGCCTCTCTCCCTTTCAACCTTTGCGGTCATCCTGACCGGCGCAGCCCTTGGCCCGGTCAAGGCCACTCTGTCGCTTTCGCTGTACATGCTAGCCGGAATGGCGGGGGCACCGATCTTTGCGGAGCAGAGTAGCGGATGGGAGTCGGCTTCCTTCGGCTACATCATCGGCTACATCCTTGCCGCGGCGGCCGCCGGCAAGCTTGCCTCCAAGGGCTTCGACCGCTCTATCGGCAAGACTGCCCTTCTGGTTATTGCCTGCTCGGTCCTGATCTACGCCGTTGGCCTCCCCTGGCTTATGGCATTCACGGGGGCAGATCTTGTTCAGGGACTGGAAATGGGAGTTGTTCCCTTCCTCATTGGTGACGCCATCAAGGGAGCCGCCGCCATGGCACTCCTGCCCGCCACCTGGCACCTGATCGGCAAGAGCAAGTAAGCATCCCCGCTCTTCGCACAGCCCTCGGATATTTGCCGGGGCTGTGTTGTTCCCGAAAGCAATCAGGGGGCACACGAGCCGGGAGGCCCGTCCCGGCAAGCATTCGCACGCCTCACCGCCCTGCCTATCCGGGCAAAGCAAAAGGCCCGAGCGCATTGCTCGGACCTTTCCTGTACCCCGTACCGGATTTGAACCGGTGTTACCGCCGTGAGAGGGCGACGTCCTGGGCCGCTAGACGAACGGGGCCCTAGATAACAACGTATGAAATTATCTGTAGACGGCTTGCGCCATCCGTACCCCGTACCGGATTTGAACCGGTGTTACCGCCGTGAGAGGGCGACGTCCTAGGCCGCTAGACGAACGGGGCCTATAAGTCTCCGAAGAAACTTGCTGGGGTACCAGGACTCGAACCTAGACTAAATGAACCAGAATCACTCGTGCTGCCAATTACACCATACCCCAAGGGTTTGCCCGCAACCTCGGTTGCGCGCAGAACTAAACTCTACCGGCTCCCTATTTTGTTGGCAAAACCGGTGGGGGTGAAGGTGGTCACGGTCCGAGAAGCACCGACAGTTTCGTACCAAAAGCCCTCCGCAGCGCCGCTCCTCCCCCGCCACCGCACAGTCGAATTCGCCCTCGTAGAACTGTCGCATTCGTTCCTATAAGAGTCGACCCGGCTAATAAACGGCCCGGCTCATTTCTGAACCGGGCCGTTTGCTTCAGCTTTATGCTCTTTGTGCGGCGTCACCGTGTGACCTCAGCTAATCGCTGTTACCGCTTCACTTACCCTGCGGAACCCAGCTGCTCGACAAGCCGCTTAAGGCGGGTGATGGATTCATCGCGTCCGAGGATCTCCATGGAGTCGAAGACCGGCAGGGAGACGTTTGTGCCGGTGATGGCGACGAAGAGCGGCGCGAAAGCCAGGCGCGGCTTTATTCCCATGCCGTCAATGACGGCGGTGGACATGGCGTCCTTGATGGACATGGCAGTGAAGTCTGCAAGGACAGACAGGTTCTCGATCGCCGCATTCAGAACCTGGGGCGCCGTCTCACCAAGCTTGTTCAGGGCCTTCTCGTTGTACTCGATTTCAGTGGAATTCTTAAAGAGGAATCCCATCATCGGGCCGGCCTCGGAGAGAACCTGGATGCGGGTCTGGGCAAGCGGTGTAGCGGCGTCAACGATCCGCTTCTCTTCAGCTGTGAGGCCGTCGTAGCTATCTGCGGAGACGGAGCCTCCGAGGAAGGGGACGAGGCGGCGGGCCAGGTCGTCGACGCCGAGGCGACGAATGTGCTCGGCGTTGATGGCGATGGCCTTCTTCTCGTCGAAGCGGGCCGGGTTCGGGT
This sequence comes from Flaviflexus ciconiae, assembly GCF_003971195.1. Taxonomy (NCBI): domain Bacteria; kingdom Bacillati; phylum Actinomycetota; class Actinomycetes; order Actinomycetales; family Actinomycetaceae; genus Flaviflexus; species Flaviflexus ciconiae. Next base: position 1,168,095 of record NZ_CP034593.1, read on the forward strand.
TGACGTCATTGACGTCAAAGGCTTCGATGAGTTCCTCAACGGTGAAGATGTCGTTGTCGGGTGCAATCGCCCATCCCAGCAGTGCCAGGTAGTTGACGAGGCCCTCGGGGATCATGCCGTTGTCGCGGTGCAGGAACAGGTTCGACTGCGGGTCGCGCTTGGAGAGCTTCTTGTTCCCCTCACCCATGACATACGGCAGGTGGCCGAAGGTCGGTACCTGCTTAGCGATACCGAGGTCCACGAGGGCCCGGTAGAGAACAACCTGGCGGGGGGTGGAGGACAGCAGATCCTCGCCGCGGAGCACGTGAGTGATCTCCATGAGAGCATCATCGACCGGGTTGGTGAGCGTGTAGAGGGGCTGTCCGTTGCCGCGGACAATGACGTAGTCGGGGATGGAGCTGGGGCCGAAGGTGATCTCGCCACGAACAGCATCATCAAAGGTGACGTCTTCATCTGGCATGCGAATACGGAGAACGGGTTCGCGGCCCTCGGCACGGAAGGCTGCCTTCTGCTCTTCGGACAGGTCGCGATCAAAGCCGTCGTACCCGAGTTTGGGGTCGCGTCCCGCGGCCCGGTGACGGGCCTCTACTTCTTCGGGCGTGGAGAAGGACTCGTAGGCGTAGCCGCCCGCAACGAGCTTCGCTGCGACATCCGCATAGATGTCCATGCGTTCGGACTGGCGGTAGGGTCCGTGGGGTCCGCCGACCTCGACGCCTTCATCCCAGTCCATGCCGAGCCACGTCATGGCGTCAAGCAGCTGGTGGTAGGACTCCTCCGAATCACGTTGAGCATCGGTGTCTTCGATGCGGAAGACGAAGGTGCCACCGGTGTGGCGAGCATAGGCCCAGTTGAACAGGGCGGTGCGGATGAGCCCGACGTGAGGGGTCCCCGTCGGCGAGGGGCAGAAGCGAACGCGTACATCAGTCATAGGGCAAGACTACCGCGACGAGAGTGCGGACGAATCTCCTGGGGCCGTAGAGTTGACGTATGTTCGACAACATCACACCCGAATCTCTCCGTGCCACCGCCTCCGTTAAGTGGACTACCTACCCCAACACTATTGGCATGTTCATTGCCGAATTGGACTTCGGAGTACCCCCGGTTGTCACCGAAGCGCTCACCAAGCGAGCAACGAACGGCGCCCTTGGCTACCTGACAGGTGCCCTGGCAGATGATCTTCGTGACGCGACAGCCGAGCTTGTGGAGCGGGACTACGGGTGGAGCATTAAACCCGAATCGGTTTACCTATTCCCCGATGTGCTGGCAACAATGCGGGAGACTCTCCGTCATCTCGCCACCGAGGGCCCGGTTGTTGTTCCCACACCCGCCTACATGCCGTTCCTTGGTTTGCCGGGAGAAGAGGGCCGCGAGCTCATCGAGGTACCTTCCACGATCGTGAACGGCCGCTGGGAGCTCGACTACGAGGGAATCGACAGCGCCCTGTCGGGTGGCGGACTGTTTGTTCTGTGCAATCCGTGGAACCCGGTCGGACGCGTTCTGGATCGCGATGAGCTTGAGAAGATCTGCGAGATCGTCGACATGAACAACGCTTACGTGTTCTCCGACGAGATCCACGCACCGCACGTCTTTGACGGCACCCACATCCCCTACGCCACGATTTCAACCACGGCCGCCAACCACACGGTCACGGCAACATCCACCTCGAAGGGCTGGAACACCCCGGGCCTGAAGAACGCTCAGCTGATTGTTGGCGAACCGTTCCAGGAGATCATCAAGGCACCGGCGGGCCTAATCGAACGGCAGATCTCCACCGTCGGTGTGGAATGTGCGATCGCGGTGTACCGCGATGACTCCGAGTGGACCAAGAACGTCAGGGATCAGCTCGACCAGAACCGCAAGACGGTCACCGAACGAATCAACAACATCCCAGGCCTGTCCACCATCCAGTCCGAGGGCACCTATATTGCCTGGATCGACGCTTCCGGGATCGCCGACAAGGTCGACTCCCCAGCCCAGTTCTTCCGTGAGCACGGCGTTGCCCTCACCCCCGGTGAGAGCTGCGGCAAGGGCTACGAGGACTATCTCCGCCTCGTCTACGGCACCACCACCCCAATCCTCAACGAGGCACTCGACCTCATGGCACAGGCAGTTGCCGGCCTCAACAGGTAGACCCGTAGCTGGGTGGGCTGACGAGGAAATAGTCGAGGCATGAGTACCGAAACGGGGAGGGTCGCAGTTGCGATTCCCTTCCCGTTCCAGCATGTTCAGCCGTTGTTTTATCGGCAGTTGGTTCTCTCGGCAATAGCTTCTCTCGGCAGCTGCTCGCCGTTGGCCTCTCGGTCGTGCCTGACGTGCACGGTGTCTTTTAGGCCCGGCTCAGCACGAGCTCCACATTGTCAGCTGGTGCGAAGCTGGTTGGTGAGTTCGCCGATGCCTTCAACTTCGACGGTGACGGTGTCGCCCTCGGACATGATGCCAACGCCCGCGGGGGTGCCAGTCAGGATGACGTCGCCCGGGAGGAGCGAGAAGGCGTGGGAAATGTAGGAAACGAGTTCCTTCACGCCGGTCAGCATGTCGTTGGTGTTGCCATCTTGGCGGAGCTCACCGTTGACGGTGGAACGAATGGCCTTGCCCGCCGGGTCGTAGTCAAGGTCGATGACCGGTCCGAGCGGGCACGAGGTATCGAAGCCCTTGGCGCGAGCCCACTGGGGCTCGGCACGCTGAGCATCACGAGCCGTGACATCGTTCGCTGCCGTGTAGCCGTAGATAACATCATCGACGCGGTCCACCGGAACGTCCTTGCAGGGCCGACCAATAACCACGGCAAGCTCGGCTTCGTAGGAGATTTCCTTCGCCCATGACGGAGCAACGATCGGGTCGCCGGGTCCGATCACCGACGTGTTCGGCTTGAAGAAGAGAACGGGAATTTCGGGGGCGTCCCCTCCCATTTCCTTGATGTGGTCCATGTAGTTCTTGCCCACGCCGATGACCTTGGAGCGGGGAATGATTGGGGACAGCAGGCGGGTGCCCTTGCGGGGCAGGCGCTGGCCGGTGGTATCCAGTCCCTGGAAGATCGGGTCGCCAGCAAGGACGATGTATTCGTCCGTGTCGTGGTCGACGATGGCGTAGCGGGGGCCGGACTCTAGTGAAATTCGAGCGATCTGCATGAGGTAAGCCTAGCGTGGCAAGATGGCTTCGATGCTGATCTTGTCTGTAGAAACCTGGTGGGCCCTGTGTCAAAGGCACGAGGCCCGTGCCCGTGCACGCTCAGCGGCCCATGAGCAGCGCAGGAAGAAGCACGAACGGCACGCGGTTGAGGACTTCCTGTGGGAGTATTATCCGCTCCGCCCCGGCATTCTTGCCCGCTGGAACCCCGGCGCCACCGTTGCCATCCAGCGTCCACCCGACGGTCATCCCGCTCTTCCCGAATATGAAGCAAGGTTGGAGTGGCGCTGGCACCGCGAAGAAGACGGGCACCTGTTCCTCGATCTGGAACAGTTTCGAGACGCTCGTGCGCGCGGCATTCGGTTCGTTCACGATCTTGCCAGAGCAATCCTTGGCCGCACTCCAAAGTTTTCCTGCTTTGGTTGGCACGAATGGTGCATGGTTTATGGCGGGGATAAACGGCACGACATTCCGTTGCGCCTCGGACAGGAAGGAACCGATCAAGCGGTCGAAGCCGCAGCGGTTGCCTGTACTCATTACGATGCATTCCGGTTCTTCACCGATGAGGCAGTCCCCCACAACACGCTCTATCCCACCCGGGAGAAGGCTCTTGAGTTGGAGCAGGGCGGGTGCCTGCACGCGAACATGGATGTTCTCAAATGGTGCCTCCAACTCGGTCCCGCAATCCCCGGCGATCTGCTCCTCGATGCTTACGATTTGGCGCGGGATATTCGGTGGATGGACATGGCGGCGGCAGCCTACGATCTCTCCAATCTGGGTGTTGAACCGATCCGGATCGAAACCCCGCAGGGCAGAAGCCAGTATGCGGCGCTGCAGAAGAACTTTGCCGCCAGGGCAAAGCCGCTCCGCGAGCGCCTTCTTGCCCTCACCTCCCATATCGGGGCCGAGGATTTGCCGCCCGCCGAGCCATGGGCCGTGAAGCCGACGTCGATGGCGCCTGCCTGATTCGTTTTTGATGCATACCAAGGGGCCGGGCTCGAGGGTTGATTCCCCCGGGCCCGGCCCTTGCTTGTTATGTGTACGTGTTGGCCCTTCTACCGCCTGAGCGGTGAAGGTGGTGCCCCGGGCCGGCTCGGCTCACTCAGGTGGCCGTGGCCGAGCCGACCGCGGTGCGGTGTGGCGTTTACTCTTCCTTGCGGCGGTTGGTGCCGAGGATGAGGACGCCTCCTGCGAGGGCCGCCATTCCGCCCACGGCTAGCAGCCATGCGGAGTTGGCGCCCGTGAGGGGCAGCTGCGGTGCCGGCGGCTTGGGAGCCGGCGGCTGTACGGGAACGGTTGCTTGCTTGCCGGTTACGTCAACGGTCACGGAGTCGGACTGTTCGGTTTCCTTGATCCAAGCGGTGTTCGTGTATTCGATGGTCTGGCCGGCGCGCGCTTCGAGTTCGAGGGCGTAGGTGAACTCTGTCGCTATGCCCTCCTCGTTCCACATTGCCGTGCCGATGATGACCGGGTCGGCGGTGGTGCGGGTCTTGTCATCCAGAACCGTGATCTCCATGTTCGTCTCTTCGTCGAGTTCGTAGTCGACGGCGTTGACGACCTGAGCGGTCTTCGTTTCGAGACGGGAGTTCAGGTATTCGATAGCTGCGGTGGTCGAGCCCGTGTAGGAGTCGGGTTCGCCGCCACATGCGTAGTCGACGTAGGCGATTCCGTTGACGCCGTCCGCTGCCGCGGGGACGTGAACCTGGAAGCCCGGGGTGTCGAGGTCGACATCTTCGGTGAGGATCTCACAGGTGAGTCCTTCGAAGCTGACGGTCTGTTCGACGGTCACGTAAGCATCGGTGAACTCGTTACGGTTCTCGATCTTGACGCTGCCGAGCAGTTCGTGGTTCGAGTCTTCGAAACCATCGGGGGTCACGGCGACCACGTAGAGGAGAAGGGCATTGCCTCCGCCGTCAACGGTCGCTTCGGACTTGCTGGCTGACTTGTCGATGTCCCAGAGGTATTCGCGGTCGTAGGAGGCCGCGTTCACCGCATCGAGATTAACGCCAACGCTCAGCTCGGCTTCTGTACAGAGCTCGGTGGAGACGCTGCTTGATGCTTCAGCCAGGGCTACTGCTTCGGCGAGCGGGCTGAGCAGGCTGGTCGGGCTGATGACGTCAACCTCGCCGTCACCATCAGCGCCTGCCATTGCGAAGTCGAGCCACGCAGTGTTTTCGATGACGATACACTGTCCGGCTACTCCCTCGTGGGTGAGGGTGTAGGGGAACTCGATGGGCGTGCCATCTTCGTTCCATTCGGCGTCGCCGAGGACAACCGGGTTGGCCGGGTCGGTCTTGTCATCCATGACGGTGACGGTCTTGTCGGTCTCAACGTCGACAACGAAGTCCACGAGGACAAGGTCGGTGAAGAGCTCGCCCTTCGACGTCACCTGTGCCACGTTCGAGGCCTCGTACCAGGGTTCCTCATCGAAGGAACACTCGTAGGAGAAGACCATTGTCGAATCGGCATCGACCATCGCGTCGCCGTCCGTTACCACGCAGGTGGCGCCGGGAATGTCGGTGACGTCAACGACCGAGACGGGAACCGCATGGTAGAGGTTCGGGTTCGTCACGCTGATTTCTCCGAACATTTCCCATCCGTGATCCGTGAAGCCGTCGGGGATGGCCTGGACGAGGTAGTCGAACTCTGCTGAGCCATCTTCCTCATCGATGGTTAACTCCTCCAGGTCAACCGACTTGGCGATATCCCAGTGGAAGTCGCGGTCGTAGGTTGCGAGAACGGTCTTTTCCACGTCGAGGTCGAGGCTGACGCAGAGCGTCGTGTCGAGGCTCGTTTCGGGGTACTCACCTTCGATGTCGATCCAGGCGGTGTTCGTGTAGTCCACGCACTCGCCAGGGATTCCGGTCATGGTGAGATCGTACGTGAACGGGATAGCAAGGCCATCCGCATTCCAGTCCGCTGTTCCGAGGTTCACGGGAGCAGTCGGGTCGGTCTTGTCATCCATGACATCGACCGACTTGTCGAATTCTCCATCGAGCATGAATTCAACGTCCGCGGTATCCGTGAAATCTCCGATCTCGGTGCTGACAGTTGCCGTGTTGACACCGTCGTACTCGGGCTGCGTGGCAAACACACAGTCGTAGTCGAGGGTGACGGAGCCACTGGCTTCGACCACAACGCCTTCGCCGTCAACGACGGTACAGACAGCATCGTCGGAGACATTCACGCTATCGGTGACGTCGACGGTGATGTCCTCAAAGTCGTTCGGGTTGGTGACGGTGATCGTTCCGGACATGGCCCAGTTCGAATCCGTGTAGCCACCCGGGATTGCTTCCACCGTGTAGTGGAAGGTTCCTTGGCCCGTTGCGGAGTCGACATCGAGTTCGGTCTCGTCGGCCGACTTCTCGATATCCCACTCGTAGGTGCGGTCGTAGGAAGCATCGACGGACTTCTCAACGTCGAGCGGTGCATGCATGCAGACCGTCGTCATCGAGGAGTCTTCGGCTCCAGCGCCCTCAATCCAGGCGTTGTTGGTGTAGTCGACGCAGGTTCCGGCAGTGCCCTCGAGTTCAAGGGTGTAGGTGAAGACACCGGGGGTGCCGTCCTCATTCCAGGTGGCCGTACTAAGCAGGTTCGACTCGCCGGCAACGGTCTGGTCGTCGTAGACGTTCACGACGTCGTTGATCGGGGCCTGGCCCCAGTCATCAACATCGATGTCGGCCGTGCCGGTTGCCGAGATGCTCGGCGTCGAGTAAGTATCAGCCCAGGTCACGGTCGCCGTGTTGACGCCGTCGTAGTCGGGCTGGCTGTCGAACGTACACGAGTACGGCAGGGTCACCTCACCGGACTGCGGAACGACGACACTTGTGCCGCCAGCAACCGTACAGGTTGCCCCGCCGCCGATATCGACCGTGTCTGTCACGGTGGCCGTGACATCCATCCACTCGTTCGGGTTGGTGACGGTGATCTCGCCAGACATCTGCCATCCGGAGTCAGTCCAACCATCGGGTGCCGAACGCGGCGTTGCCACGATCGTGTAGGTCACGCTTGCGAGCCCGGTATCGGGATCGGCAAGGATCTCGGTGGCGTCAGCATCCTTCTCAATGTCCCACAGGTAGGTGCGGTCGAAGGAGTGGATGACGTTCTTGGAGACCTCAAGGTCGGCTCCGGCGCAGGCAACCACGGACTCGGTGTCCTCGGATTCCGTCTGAACGACGGTGCCCGTGTTGTCGTAGGTGATGCACTGGCCAGCTACCGCCGCCAGCTCCTCGCTGTACGTGAAGGTCTTCGGGGACTCGGCTACCGTGGCGGTGCCAAGATCCTTCACCTCCGGGGTACGTCCGGTCATCGTGTCGGTCACGTCAACGGTGTCGTTGGTGACACTGTTCGCGGTGAACGTGAAGTCCTCGGTGTAAACCAGTTCTTCCTCACCCCACGACATTGTCATCGTGTTCTCGTACGTACCCTCAACATCTGTTCCCGAAGGAATGGTGCAGGTGTAGTCGAGCTCAACAATGTCCCCGTTATCGAGAGTGATCTGCAGGCCGTCGGCCGTCGTATCCTCGTCGAGTGATGCTTCGTCATCGAATGAACAGACGGCTCCAGCGATGGAGATCTCCCCGTCGACCGTCGCCTGGATTGGGGCGGCCTCCGTGTTCGGGTTCGTGATTCTGACCGTGCCGGTCAGTGCCTTGTTCGTGTCGATCGGGTCCGAAGCGGTTGCAACAACCTCGTAGTCGGCCGTCACGGTGCCGTCACCGGCAACATCAAACCGGGTCTGATCGGCGGTCTTCTCAATATCCCAGTCGTAGTCGCGATCGTATGATGCATCCACGGTCTCGATAAGAGTCAGATCGCTGCGGTCACAGACGTAGATCTCGAACTCGGCTGTCGGATCATCGTCGCCAAGCACCTCCACCCAAGCGGTGTTGGTGTAGTCAACACATTCGCCCGGGGTTGCATCGAAGGTCACCGAGTACTCGAAAGTCATCGGAGCGTCCGCAACCGTTACGTCACCGAGGTAGACCGGGTTGGGCGGATCGGTCTTGTCGTCGTAGACGCTGACCGTTGTGTTGGGTTCGGAATCTACCATGAAGTCAACGTCAACCGGGGCACTCGAAATGGTCGAGCCATCACCGAGAGTAACGGTCGCCGTGTTCGTGTGACCGGTGTAGTCAGCTTCGGCGAGCGACGTGATGTCACAGTCGTAGCCGACAACCGTTGAACCGGAAGCCGGTACGGAAACCTGAACGCCTGCCACCGAGGAATCAATGTCGGCGGTCGGATCGACCACACAGGTGAGCCCACTGATGGAAGTCGCGTCAGAAACGGTGACAACAACGGGAGCGAAGTTGTTCGGGTTCGTCACGGTGATGTCACCGGACAGGCTCCAGTTACTGTCCGTGTAACCGTCGTAGTCAACGGCCACGATGTAGTCGAATGTTGCGGTGCCATCATCACCAACTACCTGACCCCAGTGGTCGCCCGTCGGGAGGTACTTGTCGATCGCCCAGTGGTGTTCGCGGTCATAAGCGGCGGTCGCCGTCTTCGACACGGTCACATCGGCTTCGCGACATCCGGAGATGGTCTCGGAATCGCTGCCAAGGACAACATCGTCGTCACCGATCATTGTCGCCGTGTTGGTGAAGGGCTGGCAGAGGCCGGCCGTACCGACATTCCAAATCACCTCATAGTCGCGATACTGCTCACCCTGGCCCACGCTGACGTTCCACGGCGCCAGGAAGGTGTAGTGGGAGTCCGTGATCTGAATGGTTTCGTTGACCGGGGTCATATCCCAATCAGCATCGACCACGGTCACAACGTCCGAGGTCGAATCAGAGGGCGTGGAGGCCGCATCACTATCCCAGTTCATGACAGCGGTGTTCGTTCCCGTGTAGTTCGGCTGCTGCGAGAACGAGCAGTTGTACTGGAACGTCCACGTCGTATCGCTCGGGATCGTCGTCTGGAATCCGGCCATGACCGGGTCAGCATCAACGATGGCAGTGTTGCCCTGAACGCCTGTGACGGTGCACTGGGCTCCCGGGCCGAAGTCGGCATTGTCGAGAACGGTGACGGGAATGTCCTGCCAGTCGTTCGGGTTGGTGACAACAATCGTGCCGTTCATCATCCACGAGCTATCGAGGTAACCATTGGGAGTGACGGTCACGCGGTAACCAACCGTGACATCACCGGTGTCCGGGTCTGCCATGTACGGGCCAGCACCAATAGCGGACTTGTCGATCTCCCAGTCGTAGGAGCGCCCGAAGCTCTGAGCGGTGGTCTTGTCGATCGTCAGATCGGCACCGGCACAAATATCCAGGCTTTCCGTATCAAACCACGGGGTTCCGCCAATAACGGCCCGGTTTGAGTACGTCGTACAGGTCCCGGAAGGCGGGGTCACCGTCTCCGAGTAGGTGATCGGACGGACCTTGCCGACTCCGGCAGCACCGTCCTCCCAGACAAGATCCCAGTTACCGACCGATTCGCCATTCAAGGCGTCGTGAACGGTGATGCCCTTGTTGACTTCCGTCACGTCGTACGTGAAGGTCACCGGGTCCTCTGCGGATCCGGTGCCGGCAGAACCGGGATTATTGAACTGATCCTCGGTTTGAGGATAGGTCGCACGATCCCATTCAACCGTTACCGTGTTCGTGTCGGTTGCCGTGGTCGGCTCGGTCGTGAGCGCACAGCTGTAGTCGTAATCGCTGGAGCTACCTGCCGCCACCTCGATTTGAATTCCGGCCGTGGCAGGATCAATGTCGGTGAGCCCCATGATCGTACACTGATTGCCGCTCGCGAGAGTGTCGCTCACCGTTGCAACCATGGGACGGTCGTTCGGGTTAGTGATCGTAATCGCGCCGCTGACCGAACCTGAGGTCATGGTGCGGGCTTCCTGAGTCACGTTCAACGTGTAGTTCAGATCAACAGACGTCCCATCGGGAACATTGTGATCCGACTTGTCAACAGACTTGTCAATATCCCACGTGTGGTCGACCGTGTAACTGCCGGCTGCCGTCTTTGAGACGGTAAGCGGCTCGTACAGCGTGACTTCCTCATTGAGGACGTTACAAGAAATAGCCTGGGTTCGACCGGCAGTGAAACTGAAGCCAGTATCGCCCACATTCGTCACCGGTATCGCAGCCTGCGTCGTGTTATCTCGACAGATAGCGTTCTTACCGTTCTGTTGAAGGAGCTGATAGCCAGGTTTCTGTGTTTCTTGAATCTGGACATTCACGGTATCTTCGGTCGGGTGGATCACGTCAAAGTTGACGGCACCATTCGACGCAGCAGTAATTCCTGATGCTGGGTCGAAAGTAGTACCGGAGGTTGACGACGAAGCTGAGAACTCCCATCCACCGGCCGGAGCAGTAACGCCAGCAGCGTTCTTGACTTCCTTAACGACCGATACGGTTCCACGGCAGTCCTCTTCAGCAAGATTCTTCAGGAAGTCCGTCAGATCGCCGTAGTTTGCAACCGTGTAGTAGTAACCGTCACCAGAAATCGCACGAATATTGTTGGCGTCGATACCGAATCCGACACCGACACCAAGAATCGTCGTGCCAGCGGCTTTGAGGTTATTGGCGGCAGTGATTGCCCGGTTAAGCGGCGAGTTATCGCCGGACCCGTTCGGCCGGTTTGGGTAACCGTCAGTAATAAAGAGTGCAATATCGTAATCGGCGTTTTCCTCACGGACGAGCCGCAGCGGATGCTCCCAGTTAGTCAAGTCACCGGGATAGGGAACGTTGGCGATGGTTGTCCGCACGCCTTCCGCACCGGCCGCAGTCGCAACCTCGCGCTTGGCGGCATTTCGATAGCCATTTGTGGAGAACGAATAGACACCTACCGCTGACGGAGTGCCCTCAAGGGCCGTCACAACAGCACTTGCTGCAAGCCTTGAATTACTCACATCCGAAGAAGACAGTGACCCCGACATATCAAGAACGATCGCTACGTCCACGCCACAGCGGTCCGGAAGCGGAGGGTTCGGGGCCGGATTTACCTGCGGTGCCAGGTCGTTGATATTGAGGGGTATCCCCTCGGAATCAAGCGGTCCAAGCACTTCGCGATCATTCAAAGGCTCGCGGTCCTCCCCCTCGTCCTCCACCGGTGGAGTCCCCGGGTTAATTGGAACACGAGTGTCACGAGCTACCACCGGAGCGGGTTCTTCCACCACGGGCTCCGCGGGCTCTTCAACTTCATCAGCAGGTTCCGGGGCAACCGGTTCTGCTGGTTCGGCAGGTTCGGCCGGCTCCGCTGGTTCTTCTACTGGTTCTTCAACGACGACTTCGTCGTCCATGAGTTCATCGAGGAGACTGACTTCGGCCTCCTCGCCGGTGAGGGGCTCTTCGACGTCCCTCGAGTCGTTCAAACTAATATTCTCAACATCGAGAAGGTCATCGGGAAACCCATCGTCGGCCGACGCCGGGATGTAGCCTCCACCAAAGGTTAGGGACGCGACAAGCATTCCGGACATCATTGCCCCGAATGTTGTTTTCACCGCCTTCTTTTTCATTGCGCGAGTCAACATTTGGTGATCGCGCGGCCTCCTTGTCCCACGCGGTCTGCGCGGGGGACTTTCTTCTGATCGTCTATTCAACACGGGATCTCCCCAAGATTTAGGAGTGTATAAATGATAAAAGTGGGCATGCTTGCGCGCACCCAGCTTTATGAGATGGAGCCAAATGTAAAATGCGCTCCACAACGAACCCCGACACGTACCGATCGTCACGTCAATACGGTGCCGTTGCCAAAACATTACTCAGAATCACGACATCCAGACAGCATCCAGACTAAATGTGATGCACTTCACACCTATTTCGCTAGACATCCAATTGTCACTAAGCTATGCGCTGGGGGATAGGCATAACGGTACCCACAAGCAAACTAGCTGAGACGTTTTGGCCGCAATGTGCGAACAATACGCGAGGTCCTGCCCTGTCGTGCAGGTGTGCCCCGGGCATATGCATAGAGCATCCTCCGGCTTCTTTACGCCCACCAGCAAGCAAAGGGAACATAGTTCGACCGGAATATTCCCGTGGCGGAGCCGGTTTTTGGTCGGTGTTGACTGTGCGGAAACCTACGTCAACCCAGGATTCCCCACCGGATTCTCAGGCGGGTCGCAGGATTCGCTTGGGCGGGGACGGATTGTCTCGTTACGGAAACACACATGTCTCGTTCATTCTGCTACTGCGTCGGCTGGAGGTTAGCAGCAGGGATCCATGCCTGCAGGTGCCACTTACCGGCGTTAGCGCCTGGGAGTATCCTCGACTTAATCGACAGTACCGGTATAGAGATATACGCCGAGGGTTTCGCGGTGACTCCCCGGGTCAAGGACAAGGTTCAAGCCCTCACTGGACGCCCGTGTCATGCCTTGCTTGTCGTAGAAGCCGAAAGAGCAGAAAGAGTCGGTATAAAGGTAGAAGTCAGTCCTGCCAAGGCTGCGCAGGTGTTCCACGTAATCGGAGTAGAGTTGCGTGCCAACGCCAAAGCCCCTCATTGTCGACCTAACGGCAAAGAGAGCGTGAGTTCATCCGTGAGGGGACTACGAGCCTTCTTTCGGAGCTTCCGGTAAACGGGCCCGAAGGCAAAGTATTGGCGGATCGAGTTCCACGGCGATAGGCCGGCGATACTGGCGCGAAGCACCTTCTTACCCACAATGAGGCGATTCTTTCCACGGCCGCCCAGGAACGGCCGCCCAGCAACCTGTCCCATGATGGCACCCACAACGTGACCGTCCCTCACGGCAACCCCCTCACGGCAACCCTGGTCCAGGTGCTCGCCAAGAGGCGTTCGCGCAGATATAGCTCAAGGGCAGCATCGAGGAGGAGTTCACCGGTAACATAGCGGTGAATGTGGAACGCGTCGTTGATGATCTGTTTCAGGTCCGCGGCGTCTGCTTCCCGAAAGGGACGGTAAACGATCTCGCTCACAGCACACCCCCTTTCTCCTCGTGACGCGCGGCTCGCAGTGAAGCATCGAGCCAAGATGTCTAAAGCTCTAGAACTCCCTGCCGGTCATCGTCGACGAAATCTTACTCGCGTCGGACCAGGCAAGGATCCATTCGGGCACCTGGCGGTCCGATGGGAAGCCGCCGGCTGCTGCCTCAAGCTCATCGTGCTCAACGCTTCCACCGCTCTTTTTCAGGAACCGGGTGCGGATAATTGCTCGAGCATAAACCGTGTCGCCGCTGGTAAAGGTCTGTTCGAGGAATCCCCACTTGTCATCAAAGCCGATAACGCGGGTGTGAACATCAAACTTCTGACCGAGCTTCAGGGACCTGCGGTAGCTGATCGTCTGTCCTGCGACAACCGGGTACCACCCGCGTTCGCTCAGGACATCCCAGAATCCCGACCTGATCATGAGGTCCATGCGGGCCAGGTCCAGGATCGACAGGTACTTGCCGTTGTTCATGTGGAACAAGATATCCAGGTCCGAAGGAGCGACACGGAACGGTGTTACCGCCGTATCCCACAGCGACAGCCGCGACCTTCGTGGGGATTGGATTCGCAGAGCCAACAGACGTAGCAGCAGGTTCATAGCACCGGGGTCCTTCGCGGCAGGGAACTAATCGTTTCCCTAATCTATCGCCATCTCCACCCGAACGGGCAACCACCACAGTCTGAACCGGGAGTTACTGGTTACGGATGTTTCACTGTCCCCAAAATGTCCCCAACTGTTTCAAACTGGTTGCACGCTTGGTGAAAAACTGTTCCCCCGGTATCACTTTGCCGTGATATTCCGGGGGAAACGTATGGTGCGCGAGGTGGGACTTGAACCCACACGTCCGAGGACACTGGAACCTAAATCCAGCGCGTCTGCCAATTCCGCCACTCGCGCGCGACTATAAGAATAGGCCAAAGCCCTTCGAATAGCCGAACTGGATCAGCCGATAATGTTCCTTGTCACGCGAGCCACGTGTCCCGTCGCCTTCACGTTGTACATTGCTTCAGCGATCGTGCCGTCCGGATTCACGACGAACGTGGAACGAATGACACCGACGGTGGTGCGTCCGTAGTTCTTCTTCTCGCCCCAGGTTCCATAGGCTTCCATGACCTCGTGGTTAACGTCGGAGCCAAGCGGAAAGTCGAGGAGCTCAGCGTCGGCGAATGACTGCAGCTTCGTTACGGGGTCGGGCGAGATACCAATGACCTCGTAGCCAGCGTCGCCGAGTCGAGCATCCCTGAAGTCACAGGCCTCGGTGGTGCAGCCCGGGGTCATAGCCTTCGGGTAGAAGTAGACAATAACTCCCTTCTCGCTCTTCTCAAGGAGCTCGGTCAGGGAGAGTTTGCCCTTCGGTGTCTCAATTTCGAACAGGGGTGCTTTGTCGCCTACGTCAAGTCGTGCCATGGCCACGATCTTATCTGCCACGGTCATATCTCCAAGAACTTCCGCGCACGGCTGAGCACCTGCCCGGTCACGGCTACCATGAGGGAACTATGACAGCCCAACATCTTGCTGCCGACGAGCCGTTCTACCGGCAGTGGTCTCGGCGCGGCACCATGCCCCGCACGCTTACTTCCTCCCGGCGCCTCCTCAACCTGCTCGGCTTCACGGCACCACCGTCCCTCGCCGTGGTTGGTTCCAAAGGCAAGGGAACCGCGACAGCAGCTGCCACCATGGCACTGGTTGATTCGGGGCTCACGACCGTCTCCGTTACGTCACCGGCCTTTCGCACCAACCGCGAGCGCATTCGCATCAACGGCGCAGCGTTGACCCTCGAGGCTTACGAGCTTGTGTCAGAGAAACTCGCGGAGCTTCTCCCCCTGCTGCCGACCGATCACTATCTTTCCCCAACCGGTGCTTACACGATCATGGGTGCCTGGTATGCGTCCCGCATCGGTGCCGATGTCCTCGTCCTTGAGGAGGGCATGGGTGGCTCCACCGACGAAGTGTCGTTCTTCGACCACACGGCTTTAGCGGTCACTCCGATCTTCCTGGAGCACGCCGGAATCCTCGGCAATACAAAACCCGAGATCGCCGAGAATCTTCTCGGTGCCGGATCTGCCTCGGTCCGGCTCATTGCCTCCGCCCCGCAGTCACCCGAGATCACCGCTCTCGTAGAGAACCGCGCAACCGAGTGGGGCGCAACCCTCGTTCCCACATCTCCCGCACATCACCGCAATCCTCTCGTCGGCGAGAGCATGGGTCTTGGTAGGGCAATGGGCTCAGTATTTGCGAAGCTCCTCTTATCGGAGCCACGTCACTCCTGCTCGGAGCCAAGCCGCCCTTTGACAGTGCCGGACAGCTTCCCGTTGCAGCCGAGCCACAACAGTTTAGGCAAGACAAGCGGGGCCGCCCCGCCCGCGGAGTCCGGCGCGCAGCGTACCTCCTTCTCGTCAGACACCGGTGCACAAGGCTCGGCCGCTGATTCGGGGTCAAGCACCCGGCATTCCACCAGCCTCCCCGGCAATTCGGTCAATCTTCCCGTCGATTCACTCAATTTCCCACACGATCCGGTCACCGCACCAGACCGGTCCCTTAACCTCCCGGGCCGTTCTTCCATCCACGAGACCGCGTCGGGCACGTGGTTTGTTGATGCTGCGATTGCTCCTGCTGCTGTGGAAGCGGCTCTGCGTGCGAGTGAGATGAGTAAACCGGTTGTGATTGCGTCGTGGCCACTGTCCAAGGATCACGAGGGCTGTTTTGAGATTGTTCCGGACGCGATTCTGGTTCGCTCGGGTGTGGGACTGGCGTTCCCACCGGGGCTTCCATCACTTGCCGATGTGGCACCGGGACTGTCCGGGGATGTGATTGCGTTGGGAACAATTTCGTTTATTGCCGAGGTTCTTGATTATCTCGGCGCTAGTACAGAGTCCTGGTAGGCCATAGTACCTAGGTCCCAGGGTGACAACCGGATATTCTGGACACGACTGTGTCTACTTTCGAAGGGAATGACAGTGCGTATAGGTGTACCGGCAGAATCCGGCCAAGCCCTGGTCGCTGCAACTCCTGACACGGTCGCCCAGCTCATCAAACTCGGATATGACGTCGGAATTGAGTCCGGCGCGGGCGACCACGCCCAGTTCCCTGATGAGCAGTATGTGGCGGCCGGTGCCAGGATCGTTGATGGAGAGGACGTGTGGACGTCCGATATCGTGACAACGATCAGGCCCCCTGCGGATCTCCATCAGATCAGGCGAGGCTCGATTCTTATCTCCAAGCTGTCACCCGGGGCTAATCCCCAGCTTTTCGAGTCGCTCGCCGAATCCGGGGTTACCGCCATGGCGATGGATGCGATTCCGAGGATCTCCCGTGCGCAGTCCATGGACGTGCTGTCGAGCCAGGCAAACGTTGCCGGTTACCGCGCCGTCATTGAGGCAGCTCATGCTTTCGGTCGTCTCTTTACCGGTCAGGTCACCGCGGCCGGCAAGGTTCCGCCCGCCACGATCTACGTGATCGGTGCCGGCGTGGCCGGCCTTGCCGCTATTGGCACCGCCGGTTCCATGGGCGCGATCGTGAAGGCAACGGACGTGCGTGCCGAGGTGGGCGAGCAGGTTGAGTCGATGGGTGCGGAGTTCATTCCGATCTCGGCTCCTGCCCAGGAGTCAACGGATGGCTACGCGAAGGAGATGACGGACGCGCAGGCCGTTGCCGCCGAGAAGCTGTACTCCGAGCAGTCCGCCGCCGCGGACATTGTTATCACGACGGCTTCGATTCCGGGCCGCCGCTCCCCCGTTCTGATCACGCGTGACATGGTGGGGAAGATGAAGCCGGGCTCTGTCATTGTTGACATGGCTGCGGCCGGTGGCGGTAACTGCGAGATGACAGAGCCTGGCCAGACGATTGTCACCGACAACGGCGTCACCATCATCGGCATTGAGGACCTGGCGGCACGCCTGCCAGCCCAGTCCTCCCAGCTGTACGCGCAGAACATCGTCAACTACCTAAAGCTTCTCACCCCGAGAAGGACGGCCGTACGAAGATTGACTTCGACGATGTCATCATCCGCACCGTCACGGTAGCGGATGCTGGGCAGGTGCTGTGGCCGCCGCCCCCGATCCAGGTTTCCGCCGCACCAACTCCATCGGCTGAAGCCGAGGCTCCGGCGGCCGCACCCTCCCAGCCGGAACCGGCACCATCGAGATTCAAGAAGTCGACGCTGTGGATGGCACTGGCTGCGGTTCTTGCCGCCGCTCTTGTTCTCGTCACCCCGCTTCAGTTGACCGGCCACTACATTGTGCTCGCCCTGTCCGTGATCGTTGGCTTCTACGTCATCACGAATGTCACTCACGCGCTCCACACGCCTCTCATGTCGGTGACGAACGCGATCTCCGGCATCATCATTGTCGGCGCAATACTTCTTATCGGCAGCGAAAACTGGTGGGTGACGATCTTCAGCTTCATTGCGATCGTCATCGCCTCCATCAACATTTTCGGCGGTTTCGCCGTCACTCACCGCATGCTCGGCATGTTTAGGAGGGCATAACCATGGAAGCTCAGAACTTCGTAGCACTCGCCTACATTGTCGCGGCGCTCCTTTTCATTAACGCCCTGCGCGGCCTGTCCAAGCACGACTCCGCCCAGTCCGGCAACACCTCCGGCGCCATCGGCATGGGTATTGCCCTGGTCGCCACGATCTGGCTGGCTCTGGATTCCGATCCGGGCCGCGGCGTAGCCGTCACCCTGATTCTCATCCTCCTTGCCCTCGCGGTCGGCGCCGTTATCGGCCTGCGCATGGCACAGAAGGTGGGTATGACGGAGATGCCTCAGCTCATTGCGCTTCTCCACTCCTTCGTGGGTCTGGCCGCCGTTCTCGTCGGCTTCAACACGTTCCTCACCTCCGCGGGTGGCTATGGATCAACCCATACGTTCCTCATGGGTGAGATCTTCCTCGGCGTCTTTATCGGTGCCGTGACCTTCACCGGCTCGATCATTGCCTACCTGAAGCTGTCGGCCAAGATGAAGTCCGCGGCGCTCACCCTGCCGGGCAGGAACTGGCTGAACCTCGTAGCCGTTGTGGTTTCTGTCGTCCTCATGGTGTGGTTCATGAACACCGACTCGGTTGGCATCGGACTCATCCCGCTGATCATCATGACGATCATTGCCCTCGCCCTCGGCCTCCACCTCGTTGCCGCCATCGGCGGCGGCGACATGCCGGTGGTTGTTTCCATGCTTAACTCCTACTCGGGTTGGGCCGCAGCAGCTGCTGGCTTCATGCTCCAGAACGACCTGCTCATCATCACCGGTGCGCTCGTCGGCTCGTCGGGTGCCTACCTGTCCTACATCATGTGCAAGGCCATGAACCGCTCGTTCATCTCCGTGATCCTGGGTGGCTTCGGCCAGCCCACCGCCACGGCAGAGGCACGGGACTACGGCACCCACACCGAGACCTCGGCAGAAGAAGTATCCACGATGCTATCGACCGCCAAGAAAGTCGTCATCACCCCGGGATACGGCATGGCGGTGGCGCAGGCACAGTACCCGGTTGCCGACCTGACAAAGCGCCTACGAGAATCAGGTGTCGACGTTTCCTTCGGCATCCACCCCGTGGCCGGCCGACTCCCGGGCCACATGAACGTGCTCCTCGCCGAAGCCAAGGTCCCCTACGATGTCGTCTACGAACTCGACGAAGTGAACGACGAGTTCTCCGATGTCGACGTGGTCCTCGTCATCGGCGCCAACGACACCGTCAACCCCGCCGCTGAGGAGCCCGGCTCCCCCATCGAGGGCATGCCGGTGCTGAAGGTGTGGGAAGCCAAGAACGTCATCGTGTTCAAGCGTTCCATGGGCAACGCCGGCTACGCCGGCGTGGAAAACCCCTGTTCTTCGCAGAAAACACGAAGATGCTTCTGGGGGATGCGAAGGCATCGGTTGATTCCATCAACGCAGAGCTGACAGTCCCCGCAAACTAACGGGATAACAGCGCTAGCACCGCAACCGCACGTGGGGTGGGACGGTTCTCCGTCCTGCCCCACGTCATTTATTTGGTCTTAGTAGACATCCAATGGCCCGGCCTTCATGAAGCACCATTGGCCTAGTCTTCATGAAGCACCATTTGCCCGGTCTTCATAGAGCACCGCATGCTCGGTCTAAATGGAGCTCAATGGTTGCTAGTGGATCTCAAACCCAGAGATCGGGCCGGGGTTCTCAAGGTCGGTCACGACAACATCTTCAATCCGAGCGTGAGCCGGTCCGTTCCGGCACCAGTCGATCATTGACTGTACGGCGGAATCCTCACCAAAGAATCGGGCCTCAACGGACCCGTCGAGCACGTTCCGCACCCAGCCTTGCACTCCCGCTTCCACGGCAGCGCGTTGGCAGTTCCAGCGGAAACCCACGGCCTGGGCCCTCCCGGTGACGACAACATCAACGCATCGCATGGTTCCTCCTTATCGGGTAGCTCCACGACACCCGGTAGCTCTGCCTCGTGGTTTCGTCTTTTTGCTAGCTCTGTGGTCTCAACTCTCGCTACCGGGTGGGTGCGAATCCCTCAAGAAACTGCTTCGGGCTCACTCCACCGATGGCAAGCGCGCTATCCCCCAGCACGTTTGCTTGGCGACAAGGTTACCCGCCGAGGAGAACATGCGCGAGGAATTTATCTGCTTACCTCTCCGACTTTCGTACCTTCCATCTCCGTCATTTCCTGGGATGATGGAAGAACCAGGAAGGAGAACACATGCCGTTCACTCGCAATGAGATCCATGTTGCCATGGAGCGCCGGAATCGGCGCGACTTCCTGCCGAGGAATGCTCAGCATGCTGCCTCCATTGACCGCCCGATCCTCATTGGCCACGGACAAACCAACTCCCAGCCGAGAACGGTTGCGGACATGATCGAGCTTCTCGAACTCGAAGAAGGCCACAGGGTTCTCGACGTCGGTTCGGGTTCGGGATGGTCGACGGCGATCCTTGCCGATTTGGTTGGGGAAACCGGAAGCGTGACCGCAACAGAGCTTATTCCCGAGCTTGCCGACAAGGCTCGGATAGCCCTTGCAAAGCAGAACCTCCCCTGGGCCACGATCTACGATGCTGATCCGGAGGTGCTGGGATGGCCGGAGGGCGCCCCCTACGACCGCATCCTCGTCTCGGCACAGGCACAGCAACTACCCGAATCACTCATCGACCAGTTGGCGCCATCTGGGCTCATGGTTATCCCCGTTGCCACGCACATGCTCCGGGTTGCGAAAACCGGGGGCGAGCCGGACATTTCAAGGCACGGACGCTACTCCTTCGTTCCGCTCATCGAAGGCTGACGCCAAGACCTTCAAAGCCACCCCGTGCTACGCGCCTGTGGTTGCTGCACCTGTGTAGGGTCGCCGAACGTTTGTAGTGTCGCGAACATCAGTTCACCGACTATTGAGCTGTACTATCGGCACTATCGTCCCTTTTTCGTTTCGGTCCAAAGCATCCAGGCCACGACGAGAACGTAGAGGAGGGCGATGATCATGGGGATGAAGCCCCACACGGTTGGCGTAATAAAGCCAGCCACGAGGAAACCCGCGGCCCACCAGGCGATGTCGGCTTTCTTTGCTCCGTAGAAGGCTGCGACTACGCCGGTGATGGAGAAGACGCAGGCCATGATCAGCATCGGATCTGCACCGGCAAGCACTGTCGCCACGATTCCCGATACGCAGTAGAGGGCGGCAATGAGTGCACCGATCAAGTAGGCCCGCTTTATGTTCTCCATGCGCTGAGAATCTCATAGATTTCTGGGAAGCCTGGCACAATCAGACTGTGAGCGAAATTGCATCAGAAGACATGGGGCCGTGGCTATCGCCCGAGGAGCTTGAGTTCGTGCGCCGCAAGGTGCCGATGGTGTACGTCGACATCGTGCCCGTCCGCACCGACGAATCCGGCCAAGTTGAATCCATCGGGCTTCTCCTGGAGGCTCAGGATGATGGGATCTCCCGTGCACTCGTCACCGGACGGGTGCTCTTTCACGAGACGGTCCGAGAGGCTATTGTCCGCCACCTCGAGAAGGATCTGGGACCGGTAGCCCTCCCCCAGCTGTCCCCCTCGATACAGCCCTTCACGATTGCCGAATACTTCCCCACGCCAGGTTCGGGTAAGTACGACGAGCGTCAGCACGCCGTCTCCCTCTGCTACATCGTTCCCGTCATGGGCGAATGCGGGCCCGCCGCCGATACGCTCGAGGTCACCTGGTTCACGCCCGGCGAGGTGCGTACGCCCGAGTTGCAGGCCGAGATGAACGAGTCTCACGCACAGATTCTGCGCCAGGCCCTTGGCCAGATGGGTGAACTGTGACCGCCTTTATCATCGACATTATTTTGACCGGGGGTTTCGTCGCATACGGCATGAACACCCACGACTCCCCGTGGTCCGATTTCCCGGTGACCGCCGCACCCTTCGTCATTGCCCTCGTCATCGCCTGGCTCATCATCCCCCGCGTGCGGGAGCAGCCTTTCTCTCTCGTCTCCGGTGCCATCGTTGCGCTCCTGACCGCGGGGATCGGCTTGGCCCTGCGAGCAGGCTTCGGTCAGGGAGTCTCGGGGGCTTTCCCGATTGTCGCCACCGCCATGATCGCCGCGCTCTTCCTCGGGTGGCGACTCATTGCCCTTCTCATTAAGCAGGTACGACAGAAGCAGCAGTCAGCCTGATCCATCGACCGTGATCATCGGGCTCCAGAACACAGTGTCAGATGGAGCCCGATGAACAACCTAAGTAGAGCCCGTCAGCAGTGGAGCTGGCGGGCCTTCTCTGTGCAGGAGTTATCGGTCTTGCACGAATCGCTTATTGGTCTCGCCAGTAAAGACGAACCAGACTATTCAGGCGGCTGTTCACTTGCGCCGATAACCTGATCTCTCAGGAGGCTCGATGTCCATTCATACCTATCTTGCACAGCTCGGAAACCGTCGCGATCCAGAGACCGGTGCTATCAGCATGCCGATCCACCTGTCGACGACGTTCGCACACCCCGAACTCGGTCGCAGCACCGGATACGACTACACCCGTACCAAGAACCCGACTCGCACGGTTCTTGAAGAGGGTCTCGCTGAACTCGAAGGCGGCACGCATGCGGTTGCCACGTCCTCAGGTATGTCGGCCGTGCAGCTCGTCTTTGGCCTGTACCCGGCCCGGTCAAAGTTCCTCGTCACTCGAGATGTTTACGGTGGCTCGTACCGTTACTTCAACGACCTGGAAGACAAGGGCCATGCTTCCTTCGAGTTCTTCGACACCGAGGAAGAACTCGCGGGTCTCATGAGCGACGAAATTGCGGCCGTGTTCTTGGAAACTCCCACGAACCCGCTCATGAAGGAACTCACCATTCGCGTAATCTCCGACATTGCCAACCCCCACGGGGCTCATGTCATTGTCGACAACACGTTCCTGACACCGCTTCGTCAGCGCCCGCTCGACGATGGAGCAACGATCTCCATTCACTCCGGTACGAAGTACCTGAGTGGGCACAACGACATCCTGGCCGGCGCCGTGATCACGAACGACCCGGCTATTGGCGAGAAGTTGCAGTGGCTGGCGAATACGACCGGTCCCACCCTGTCACCGTTCGATTCCTGGCTTTTCATTCGTTCTCTCAAGACCCTGCCGATCCGTATCGACCGTCAGGAGGCAACGGCCCGCGAGGTTGCACACGCACTGGAGAACCACCCCGAGATCGAGGAAGTTCTCTACCCGGGTAAGAGTGCGATGATTTCCATCAAGGTCAGGGATGTCTCGAAGATCAACAAGGTCCTCACATCCCTGAAGATCTTCACATACGCAGAAAGCCTGGGCGGAGTGGAAAGCCTGATCACCCACCCGGTCACCCAAACCCACGCCGACATTCCAGTTGAGGTCCGGGAATCCTACGGCCTCACCGACAGCCTGTTGCGCCTGTCGATCGGTCTTGAAGATCCCCAATGTCTGATCGAGGATTTGAACCAGGCACTCGGCGACTAGTCGGCAAACATCACGCAACAAACCTGGGCTTTCATGACGTAGCAAGCTTCGGCTTTCAAACAGCTAAACAGTAGACAGGAGGGGAGCAGTTCATTTCGAACTGGTCGCCTCCTGTCTACGGACTTCTGGTTACGTGCCTGATTAACTCGCGGCGGTGCCGCTCAACTCGCTGAGGCACCGCTTGCTTTTATTCGATCCCGAACCTTGTCATCTCGGCCTTCAGTGCCCGGAAGGCTTGTCCGCGGTGGGAGATTGAGTTCTTCTCCCGGCTCGTCAGTTCTGCCGCGGTCTGTTCGTATCCGTCGGGTACGAAGATCGGGTCGTAGCCGAAACCGCCCTCGCCACGGCGTTCCCGGATGAGCCTACCCGGCATGATACCCGTGGCAATGATGTCGGGCTGGCCGGGGCTCACGTAGACGGCGGCACACACGAACTTTGCCTGACGGAGGTCGTCCCCAACGTCGTTGAGCTGACCGAGAAGCAGATCCGTGTTCTCATCATCTGCTCCGTGGCGCCCGCACCAGCGGGCCGAGAAGACGCCCGGTGACCCGCCCAGCACGTCGACGCACAGGCCCGAGTCGTCGGCGATAACGGCCTCGCCGGTGCGTTCTGCAACATAGCGGGCCTTGATGAGGGCATTGCCTGCGAAGGTCACGTCATCTTCCACCGGATCACCGAGATTACCCGGTGACAGGTCAATGTCTTCACGCCCGAGGATCTGCCGGACTTCGACAAGCTTGTGGGCGTTGCGGGAAGCGAGAATCATGCCAGGGCGCCTTTCTGAAGCTCGGTGAGTTCGCCGGCTCCCTTGACTGCGAGGTCAAGAAGCTCGTTCAATTCATCGCGGTTAAACGTACCATCCTCCGCGGTTCCCTGGATCTCGACAAAGTTGCCCGAGCCGGTGATGACAACGTTCATGTCGGTTTCCGCCCGAACGTCTTCCTCGTAGGGCAGGTCAAGCATCGGGGTGCCATCCACAATTCCGACGGAGACAGCGGCAACGGAGTCCTTCAGCGGGGAGGACGTGATGATCTTGTTCTCCAGTGCCCACTCGACAGCGAGCGACAGTGCCACGTAAGCGCCGGTGATCGATGCTGTGCGGGTCCCGCCATCGGCTTGCAGCACGTCGCAGTCGAGAACGATGGAGTTCTCCCCCAGCTTGCTCATGTCCACAACGGCCCTGAGGGATCGCCCAATGAGGCGGGAGATTTCGTGGGTACGTCCGCCGATCTTGCCCTTGACGGATTCGCGGGGACTGCGGGAATCGGTCGCCCTGGGGAGCATGGCGTACTCGGCTGTTACCCAGCCTTCCCCAGATCCCTGCTTCCAGCGCGGGACACCTTCGGTGAAGGATGCGGTGCAGAGCACTCTGGTTTTGCCGAATTCGACGAGGCAACTGCCTTCACCGGCCTCCTGCCAACTCGGTGTGATAGTTACGTTTCTCAGTTCATCGAGGCTGCGAAGATCTTTGCGTGTCGTCATGCACCCATTCTAGAAGGGTTTGCGACATGAAAGGTACCACCGGGGTTGGCAACGGCAATGGGGCCCGAATAGGTCGCCCTGGCCTCCTGGCAAACGACGTCGGGATCGGTCCAGGGTTGCAGGTGGGTGAGGAGGAGGTTCTTCACGCCCGCCTCCGTCGCAATCTGGCCTGCCCTGCCGCCCGTCAGGTGAATGTCGCGGACCGTGTCGCGGGAAGCCTCAAAGGCTGCTTCGCACAGGTACATGTCGGCGTCCTTGGCTGCCGCGACCTGGCCTTCGCAGTAGTCGGTGTCGCCCGAGTAGGTGAGCACTTCGCCGCCGGGGCCGGTCAGCCTGATCGCAAGCGCCGGTACGGGGTGCACGGCATGGAAGAACTCGAGATCGATGTCCCCGACCGTCACGGAATCCCCCTGGGCGACGGTGTGGAACGTGAACTCGCCTTCGTAGTTCTCCTCGGGGCCGTCGCCGCCAATTTGGCGGGTGCGGAACAGACCATCGCCGGGGCTATAAACGTCAACGGGTCCGAGAGGTCCGCCGGGGAACCAGCGCCGATACACCTGCATGCCAATAATGTCGGCCACGTGGTCGGTGTGCAGGTGGGAGAGGACGATTGCGTCGACCTCGGCCGGGTCAATGTAGTTCATGAGCTGACCCATGGTGCCCGGCCCAAGATCGAGGATGATTGTTGTCGTATCGGTCTTGACCAGATAGGCCGAGGCTGCGCCCTTCGGGCCGGACATCGAACCCGAGCATCCGATAACTGTGAGTTTCATTGGACCTCCACGCGGCGGACTGTGCCCACTTCGGGGCCCAGGAAGCGACGGGCAAGAACCTGGAACGATTCCGCGTCGCCGGTTGACAGGAAACGGTGTGTGGGCGGTGCGGTTTCTGTGCGCTCGAGGCCGCCCGCCACGAGAGCCCGGTAAGTATCTTTCGCGGTCTCTTCCGCCGAGGACACAAGCGTCACTGAATGCCCCATGACGTAGGAGATAACACCGGTGAGAAGAGGATAGTGGGTGCACCCAAGAACGAGAGTATCGACCCGGGCTGCCTTGATCGGCTCCAGGTACTCCTGGGCCACATTGAGCAGATCCGGCCCGCCGGTCTGCCCCGATTCAACATACTCAACGAACAGCGGCGCAGCCGCGATCGTGACCTCGATGTTGGGAGCCGCAGCAAAGGCGTCCGGGTAGGCACCGGAGTTCACGGTCGCATTGGTACCGATCACGCCGACCTTGCCGTTGCGGGTGGCGGCCGCAGCCCTGCGAACTGCTGGCTGGATCACTTCGATGACGGGGATTCCCATGCCGACCTCGTAGCGTTCACGAGCGTCGTGAAGGGCAGCGGCCGAAGCTGAGTTGCAGGCCATGACAATCATCTTGACCCCGGACTCAACCAGGAGGTCGAGAGCGTCAAGGGAGAGCTGGCGCACGTCCGCGATAGGACGGGGGCCGTAGGGCGTGTGGGCGGTGTCGCCCACGTAGGTGACCGCTTCATTCGGTAGCTGGTCAAGGATTGCGCGCGCGACGGTCAGGCCTCCCACTCCGGAGTCAAAAATGCCAATCGGCGCGTCACTCATGGGTCGACTTTATCCGCGCGGACGTCGCAGGCGCACCGCATCGATGAGTGAATCCTGCCACCAGGTGATCATGGCAAAAACAAGGATGAGCTGGTTTTCCACCTCTTGCTCTTCATCCTCGGGGTCTTGCGGGTGGAGACCGTCGGCGATCTCTCCGGCCCTGTGTGCGATCTCATCGGCACGCTCGGAGGAGTCAATATCGAGGCGGGTGGCAAGAACGAGGCGCAGGTCATTAAGCGCCGCCATCCACACCGGAATATCGTCCTCGGCCACAAAGATCCTGCCGGTGGAGGCGGACAGCACTCGGTACACGGTCGTCAGGTTTGAGATCTTCGTGGACCGCACGGAAGACTCGGTGAGCTGGCGTAGCTCTCGTGCTTCTTCCGGATCCTCGCTCATGTCCGGCAGCAGCCGATACAGTGCCGGATCCGAGCTTGGCTCCTGGGCCGGGGCGAGCTCACGTTCAAGAACGGCAAGGGGATCGTCGGTGACGTCAACGACCGCAACGTCCTCACCGAGGACGGAGACGACGTCACGCATAAGGGAAGCAATGACTTCGAGTTCAAAAATGTCGCCACCGGAGCTGACTCCGCCCCGGACTCTGCGGAAACCAAACATGCTATGCGTCCTTCTCGATCGTGGCGTGCAGGCCGTAGGAGTGCATTGCCTGGACATCGGTTTCCATGGCCTCCCGTGAACCGGAGGAGACAACGGCCCTGCCGTTGGAATGCACCTCCATCATCAGCCTGTTGGCGGTGAGTGCATCGAACCCGAAATAGGATTCAAAAACCCAGGCCACGTAGCTCATGAGGTTGATCGGATCGTCATGCACGACTGTGCGCCACGAAGGGGCGGCTTCGCGCTCCTCCGTCGGGGTCGGCGAAGGCATTGAAGAAGGAGTTGGTTGAGTCATTACCCGCTATTCTACGCAACAGCGGGGAAATTGGGCTGTGAGGTTGTCTGGGCCACTAGAGTGGGACCCATGCATAAGTCCACTGCACTGCTCACCGACATGTATGAGCTGACCATGGTCGACTCAACCCTCGCCTCCGGGACTGCCGATCGGCAGTCCGTCTTCGAAGTGTTCTCCCGGCGATTGCCGTCCGGAAGACGGTACGGAGTTGTGGCCGGGACGGGGCGAATCCTTGACGAGATTGCCTCGTTCACGTTCTCCGACGAGGAACTTACTTACCTCAAAGACACGAAGATTGTGTCCCCCGAGACCGTTGACTGGCTCGCCAACTACAAGTTCTCCGGCGACATCTACGGCTATGCGGAGGGCGAGTGCTTCTTCCCGCAGTCCCCGATCCTCACCGTGACCGGAACGTTCGCCGAAGCCGTTATCCTCGAAACTCTTGTCCTCTCGATCCTCAACCACGATGCCGCTGTGGCAGCGGCCGCCTCCCGCATGACAATCGCCGCCCACGGGCGCCCCTGCTTGGAGATGGGAGCGCGGCGCACCCACGAGCGTGCCGCCGTCTCCGCGGCCCGCGCCGCCGCCGTTGGTGGCTTCGCTGGCACGTCGGTTCTCGAGGCAGGCCGCACCTACGGCATCCCCGCCATCGGAACCGCCGCCCACTCCTTCACGCTCGTGCACGATACGGAGGAGCAGGCCTTTGCTGCACAGGTGGCAACCATGGGACCGGACACGACCCTCCTGGTCGACACTTACGACGTGGAACGCGGCGTAGCCCGGGCCGTCCAGGCCGCCCGCGAAGCGGGAGGCGAGCTCGGGGCGGTCCGTCTCGACTCGGGCGACCTTGTTGCCCAGGCCTTCACGGTCCGCAAGCAGCTCGACGATCTGGGTGCCACCTCCACGAAGATCACGGTGACCTCCGATCTTGACGAGTACGCCATTGCCGCGCTCGGTGCCGCACCGGTCGACTCCTACGGCGTGGGCACGAAGCTCGTCACCGGTTCGGGCTTCCCCACGGCCGAGCTGGTCTACAAGCTTGTTGCCCGCGAAGACGCGAACGGCAACATGAAGGAAGTTGCCAAGAAGTCGGCCTCCAAGAAGTCCTATGGCGGACTCAAGGTCGCGGGCCGGCTCGCCGACGAGGACGGTGTGGCCCGCGAAGAAGTCATCGTCTCCGCAGAGTCCTGGGAGCAGGGCCGGGCAGAGCTGGAGGAGATGGGGGCACGCCCCCTCCAGGTCCCGCTCGTTCTCGGCGGCTCCATCCAGCCCCACCACTCGGTGGCCGAAGCAAGCGAACATCACATCTCGTCCCGCAACCAGCTGCCGTACCAGGCATGGCGTCTCTCTGCGGGCGAGCCCGCTCTCCCCTCCCGCATGCTCGACATCTTCGAAGGCGACAACAACCCCTACGAGGGGTAGGAGAAGCTGGTTGTCCCTCCTTCGGGCACTCCCCTAGACGGGACCTGCCTGGAAGAGCCTCGACCAGACAGCCCAGACCAGCAAATCCAGACCGAAAGACATGGGGTAAGGCTTGGGGCCACGGATCGTCTCCGTGGCCCCAAGCCTTACCGTTTCTCAGCCCGGCTTACCGCACGAGATGTGTTGCCCTCGCCATGGTGCGCAACCGGTTGGGCGATCGCAGGTAGGCGCTACTTGTCGCCTTCTCCCCCACTGCCTCCGCCTCGCATCTGCGAGTAGATTTCCTTGCATGCTGGGCACACCGGGAACGCCTCCGGGTTGCGGACGGGAATCCAGACCTTGCCGCACAGGGCGATCACAGCCTTGCCGGTCACGTTCGATTCGGTCAGCTTGTTCTTACGCACATAGTGCGCATAGCGCTCGTTGTCGCCCGGCTTAAGCTTTTGCTCTTCGCGGGTCTGAGTTACGGAATCACTTGACGGGGTCGCTTGGCTCATGGGGATTATCCTAGTTCGCTCTGGTCCAACAAGACAGTGCACGTTCACGAGAGCGCTACTGAAGGAAGTGCGGTCGATAACGAGTTTTAATCGGTAGAGCACTGTCTTTAAAGACAGTGCTGGCCGCCTTTCGGCGGCCAGCACTAAGTCACAGGGTGAAGACTAGTTGGAGACAGCCTTCTTCAGGGCCGAGCCGGCCGACAGCTTGACGCCGTAGCCTGCGGGGATCTCGATCTCCTCGCCGGTACGGGGGTTGCGGCCCTTGCGGGCGGCGCGCTCGGTGCGCTCAATCGACATAAGTCCGGTGATCTTGACGGCCTCGCCAGCAGCGAGGGACTCAACGAGAACCTCCTGGAGTGCGGAGATTGCCGAATCGGCATCGGTCTTGGTTAGGTTCGCACGCTCAGCGATCTTGGCAATGAGCTCGGTACGGTTCAGGGACATATTGCCCACCTCTCCTCAGTTGGAAATTTGGACCCGGTTAGGTCACTAGGTCGAATGTAGCGGAATATCGGCGAAGACGCGCGATTTAACGCGGTAATTCACCGAATTCTCAGAATTCTCTCATCTTTGATCAAGCCCAAAATGTTCTGCTTTGATGCATTTTGACCGATATAGACTTTAATGCGCCTCACATGTCACGGGCGCCGTCTCGCTCATGGCGAAAGCGGCGGCGCCACGCCAAAACGCTCCGGCACTCGCTTCCCTTGCATCTTCAGCTCGCTAGAACGACAAAATTAGGTGGACGAGAAGGATCTTGACGAGAATGCCGAGGGCAAAAAGCGCGGCGTAGCCGCTCTCGATTCGTTCGTCGTCCTTCCTGCTTGTTGCGTAGGAGAGGATTGCGGGTTGGCCGATCATGCCGGCGATGGCGCCGGCGGTGCGAGCACTCGACAGGCCCGACGCACGGCATGCCACCAGCAGGCCGAAAGACGACGCGAGGACAACGACGGCGGCAATGACGATTGCTGAGAGTCCCTGGCTCGTGAAGGCGGTGTCCATGAAGGCTGGGCCGGCGGCAATGCCGACGGCTGCGAGGAAGATGAGGAGACCCAGCTGACGGATGGTCAGGTTCGCGGCCTGCGGGATCTGCCAAATGATTGGTCCGGTGCGGTGGAGGGCGCCGAGGATCATGCCAACAATCAGTGGCCCGGCAGCCGCTCCGAGGGAGAACGTGGAGTTACCGGGAAGGGAAATCTCGATCATGCCCAGGAGCAGGCCGAGCGCCATGCCAATGCCGACGGACAGCGCGGAGAAGGTGGAGACGTTACGGACCGAGTCACCAAAGAAGTCGGAGACCTCCGAGAGGGACTCTCTCGGTACGACGACGAGGGCGCGGTCACCCAGCTCGAGGATGAGGTCGTCGCGAGCCAGCATCTCCAGGTCGCCGCGATTCACGCGGGTGACAACGCCACCGAAGCGGGCTGCAAGATTGAGCTCGGCAATCGTTCGGCCGGCAAGACTGTCGTTGGAGACAACGAAATGACGGAAGTCGACCTGTGCGCGGTCGTTGGCAAGATGCTCGGGGATTCGCTCCCCCACCTGTTCGATAGCAGCATCGACAACGGGACCGGATCCGACGAAGAGGACTTCGTCGCCCTCGATGAGTTCTTCACCGGGCGAGATCACGCGGGTGCGGCCCTCGCGGCGCAGGTAGCTCATGCGGAGCTCCTGCTCAGAAAAGCCCGTGACCCTGCGAACCGGCATGGGATTGCGCACGTGAACGGAGACGGCCTCAATGTCCTCACCGGCCAGCGAATCCGTATCCTTCTTGCCTTCCCAGTCCCTGCCAACAATCCAGGCGACAACGAGGATCGCGAGGATCACGCCCGCGGGGTAACCGATGGCGTAGCCAACGGACGGTTCACCGGACGTCGTGACGGCATTCGCTGCCGCGAGCGCCGGGGTGGAGGTAAGGGAGCCGGAGAAGATACCGGAAACCATGTCGGGGCTGAGATTCATGACCTTGCCCAGTGCAATGGCACCGCCCGCGGCAACGATGAGGAACAGCGTCGCCCATCCCATCATGGGGGCTTGTCGTTTGAGGTCCGCGAAGAAGGTTTGCCCGGCGGATAGCCCAACCATGTAGACGAAGAGAGCCAGCCCGAGCGACTGGATGAGGCCGAGAGAGGCACCGATGTCGGGGGCAAGCGAGCCGATGACGAGGCCGACGAACAGTGCTCCTGCGGCACCGAGCCGGAGCGGCCCAAACGGCACCGCACCGAGGGCGGCACCGAGGGCGACAACGATAAAGATGGTGAGCAGGGGTGAGCTCGAAAGCAGTTCGGTCACAGCCGTATTCCTCCAAAGGGTTCTACAGCTACGGTATCCCGTTCCGCCCACAAGTCGACATAAAGTGGCCGTTTTATCTCGTCCCAGGTTCTCCCACGAGTGGTTTCCGCGAGTTCCTACGGAGCATCATTCGCACCCCGCGAGCCGACGCCTAAGAGAGCGTGCCCCCGCTGGCGCGCTAGGAGATGCAGATAGCGCTAAGCACCTATCTGCCGGAACGATATGCTCCAACTGATCTATTCCCCAGTATTCATTCCCCAGTATATTCATTCCCCAGTGTTCGTTCCCCAGTGTTCGTTTCCCAGTGACCGTTGCCCCGTCTCGTTAGCGGATGTTCTCGTCGAATTCTTTCGTGACGCGGTAGGCCTTGTAGTAGGGCGTGGCGTCCTCGTTTTGTTCGAACCATTCGAGTAGCCACGTCTCGTGCGTGTCGCCTTCTTCGAAGTCGTACTCGTAGACGGCGAAGGGCAGTCCCTCGCTATCGAGGTCAGTGGCCTCGTGAAGGTAACCAGAGTCCGGGCCGAGGCAGATCATGACGGAGGAGTTCATGAGGACACCGCGGTCGTAGCTGTTGGCGATAACGTTCGGTGCCTGGTCCATACGGGTGTAAAGGCCGTCGATGGTGTCGTAGTTGCACACCCCGTCAGTTGTATATATAAGGAGATGGATGGGGACGCCGAGCGGCCTAGTTTCGAGGATGTTCCGCAGTTCATCGGAGACCGGTTCACCGTCTTCGATGTAGGAAACCGACAGGGCGGGGCTACTGCCTCGTACTTCGACGGGAACTCGGGTGCGACCGTCCCCGATGATGTAGTTGACGACCTGGACACCGCTAAGGATCAGGACAATTGCTATCACCCAGGCCGCAATAGATGTAATGACTTCGCTAGCGGTCTTCTCGTGGTAGCCCTGGAAGTAGCCGGAAATGTTTGTGAAGACGGCACGCAACCACCGGGTTGCCGATGTGTCGATGGAGAAGAAGGCCTGAGTGGCATCCTTTTCTCGGTGGATCTGCTGCACTGACTCCCCCGCGACAACGCTCGGCGCTCCGGCGACACCGACCCCGATGTCGTCCGTGCGAGCAAGTGAGAACACGGGAGTATCGGCTAGTGTGCGTGCGTCCTCCAACATCACCGCCCGAGCATCCGCGGTTCTCAGCGAGTTCATTTCCTCGTGAGCATCGGCTTCCGCCTTTGCCAGACGATCATCACGCTGGTCCTTGGCGAGGGCCTTGGTCTTGGTAGAATCCGCTATCTCAGACCGCTCCTCTGTCTCCGTGAGATCTGCTGTAGCGGACGGGGTCAGGGAGCGCAGGCGGGCTGTCTCGCTGCGCTCCCTTGCTATGGTGTCCAGAGCGCTGAGGGCCTTGGTGGGTGTGATCGTTCCTGCTGAGAGCTTGGGAGCGAGGGCAGAGATCTGTTCGACGGCTTCCTGCGAGTTGTCTCCAAGGGCAGCATAGAGAACTGCCCCTTCGTTTTCCCATGCTTGCGCCCACGTCCCCTCCATCCCCAGCACGGGCCTGATGCGCCACAGGGATTCGGCCTGCTCGCGTACCGTGCGAACGAGGGCGACTCGGGTTTCGATGGATAGCTCTTCACCGATGCCATCACCGAGGCGGTGGAGGTTCAGGTAGTCCGATTCCCAGGCGGCAAGGCGGGAGCTCGAATCGTAGGTCGGATGGTTGGCTGCCACCATGGAGATCTCGAGGGTGAGGGCCTCTTCCGCGAGTGTCATCGCGGTCAGGGAAGTCTTGACTTCCTTCTCCCAGCCTTTCTTCCTGCGGCTGATAACAAATGGCCTCATGGCAAGCGGGAGAAGAACGGTGACGGCGGCGAACGTGATGAGGGCAGTCACGAGTGCGCCGGTCACGTTGGAGGAACCGGAGGTGATTGTTGATTCGCTCTCCTCAAAACCAACTCCTCGCAGGCCGTTCGAGTATCCGGCAAAACCATCCCAGACCTGTGCCTCGATCGACGGATAGGTAGCGTTCATGGCGTCATAGAACTCGCCCCTGCCAGCGGAGTCCTCATCGACATCGATGGAGAGTTCGTACGACGTGTCGAAGCCCGACTGTTCACCCGAGTCCGCGTACCAGATGGCAACCGTCTTCTCGTCGATTAGGCCCGCGTATTCATCGCCAATGGGTTCGAAGTACTCGGGGAAGATCTCAATGAGCCCCCTCTCATCAGGATATTCGTATTCGTCAAGCGGAAGCTCCTCCGGGGTTGTGAGCACAAGGTAGTCGGCGGGAGACAGCAGTGGAATAGTCGACAGAGCATCCGCGAGAGCCTCCTCATCGTCAATGATGTTGGCGTCGTCGATGATCGTCACGCTGTCGGGAAGGTGGAGGACCTCATCGCCGTCGGGAATGCTGACGGCGTTGTTCCGCTCTGTTTCGCTCGACACCAGCTCATAGGGGATCGTGATAGCAGGCTCGCCAGCGTCCGAGATCACGCCCTCCTCAACCGGATTGAGCCACACGTAGACACCGCCCGCACCCATGGCAACCGCCGCCGCAATCATGATGACGATTGGGGATACCGGGATCTTTAGGGAGTTTGCCCCCTGCGCGACCTTCGCCTCGGCGATGCGTTCGGCGAGCTGCTGTTTCACCTTCTGGCTTGTCAGCTTCTCGGAGGCCCTGGTCGCATTGGCCCTGCGGCTGGTGCGTCGCTTCGTCACGGTCCCGCCGGCGGCGGCAATCTCGAGCGTCCGGTAGCGGAACGGATCCTCAATCTCCGTCCTGCGGTCAAACTCTTTCCCATGCTCGGATTCGTAGGCCACATAAACGTGGTCGGCCACGGTCGCCAATTCGGTGGCAATCGCGTCCAGCCCAACAAGTCCCTCGGCCGAGGCATTCTTGCTCGCAACCTCAAGCTCACCGGCAAGTACCGGCAGTCGCTTCGCGAGCCTCTTATCCCCGTTTCCTGAGCCAAAACGGTGGCTGCGTCAATCGCTGTTCGTAGCGAGGCAACGGAAGGGTGAAGAGACATGTCCCCGCGCTCTTACCCCGGCGGAGGCTTTTCTTTGTCGGCTCGCTTCGGAGCACGTTCTCATCGGCTTGAAGAGTTGCCTCGGCTTCTCTCACGACCGTGGCAATCCGATCGAGTCGGACAAGCGATGGGAGGTTGACCGGCTTGATCAGCTCCTCCCGGTCGAGGTGCTGGACCTCAAAGACGACGCGCGCAAGGTCAATGTACCGGTGCCGGTACTGATCTACCCTCGCCTCCATGGTCTTCCCGTAGGAACCGGTCGTTGCGACACCGATGAGCTCCATGCCGTCCAGGGACTCGGTTGCCTCCCGGTAGGTATCGAAGACCCGATCGACGACTTCTTTGAGCTCGCGGCCGGACAGTCCGGCCAGGTGCGAAGCGTTCTTCTTCTGGTCAGAACGCTGTCTCGCGGCGTGCAAAACCAGTCCCACAAGCAGGCCGGCAATCAGACCGGCCACGGTCGCAAGGAGATAGTCGGAGAAGGTTCTGCCGCTCGTTACTTCGGCTTCCTGATCGGCAAAGACCTGCAGACCATCGGCAACCGTGCCGGGAGTCAGTTCCCCTTGAGAGAGGCGATAGGTCAGCGAATCGGCCACGTCGAAACGGAGGTGCCAGAAGTCCTCGGGCTCGTACCTGGGATGGACTCCCATGGAGACGTTCACGATTTCTCGCTCGGGCTCCACCCAGAGGACGACGGCATCATCGTCGACGCGGACGGTCGGGAAATAGGCGGGGTAGGTATCTTGTAGGCAGCTAACGTTATCGACCTGGCAGTCCTCGGTGACCTGGAGCTCGTCCGTTGTTCCAACAACGATGAGGACTCTGATAGGGCGGCCCCACGTCACGTCATCGATCGCCGTGCGGAGCTCTTCCTCGTTGAAGAATCCATTCGGGTCGTCTATCGTCACCTGGCTGGACCGGACACCCGTCCGGCTCTCCTGGGAAGCCAGAGCTAACGCCCCGAGACCAACCCCGACACCAACAAGGATTGCGATCCAGGCCCGCCACGAAGGCAGAAACGATCGGAGGAAAGCAACAAATCTCCGACGGTCAGTTTTCTCTTCTTTCCCACGCGGCATGGGTCGATTATGGCATGGCAAAACGGACTAACAGGCTCAATACCGAGCCCGCGGGGACTAGGACCCAAACAGACAGGTTTACGAGCTCGAGTCCAAAATTCAGCAAGCAAAAGCCCAAGGCCGACAGAAATACAGACAGTTCGACCCAGGAGGAACGGAAACGAAGCAGGAGCCCGGCTCGGCAACCAGACCAAAGATCTGACTACCGAGCACCCCACGATCCCAGCGGTTCGAGGTACTTGAGTTAGCGTTTCATTCGAGCTAGCGCTCGATTCGCACAGGCTACTGTTCGGTTCGTGGGGGTGAATGTTTGATTCGTCTGAGTTACCGTTCGATTCCGTACACGCTAGCGTTCGATGCCGTAAGAACGCATGGCCTTCTTGGCGCGCTTCGTTCCCTCTTCCTGAAGGGCAAGGAGCTCGGCGTAGATACCACCGGAGACGGCAAGCTCGGCAGGGCTACCGATCTCGTCAACGACACCATCGCGGAGGGTGACGATGCGATCAACGCTCGAGATGGTGGACAGCCTATGGGCGATGATCAGTGATGTCCTGTTTTCCATGAGAGTCTCCAGGCCCTCCTGCACAAGGCGCTCGGAGCGAGTATCGAGTGCCGACGTCGCCTCATCCAGAACGAGAATTGACGGATCCTTGAGGATTGCGCGAGCCACGGAAATACGTTGCTTTTGACCGCCTGAGAGTTTCAGGCCGCGCTCACCAATAACGGTGTCGAGACCATTCGGGAAGTCCTCAATGAACCGCCACGCATTCGCCTTCTTCGCGGCCTCAATGATTTCTGCCTCGGAGGCAGCCTCATTGGCGTAGCCAATGTTCTCCCGGATCGTTCCCGAGAACAGGCTGGAGTCCTGGAAAACCACGCCGATCTGAGAGCGAAGTTCAAGGAGGGAAAGGGAATGAACGTCGGTGCCGGCAACGGCGATCGTGCCTCCGCGGAGACGATAGAGCCCGAGGAGCAGGCTGATGATCGTGGTCTTGCCACCGCCGGATTCACCAACGATGGCGATCTTCTCCCCCGTCCTCACGGAGAACGACACGCCCTTCAGAACATCCGGGTCGTCGTCGTAACCAAAGGTCACGTCTTCAAACGCAACGGCCGGACCGTCGTGAACCAGCGTGGCAGCAAGATCGTCCTGAGCGGGCGTGAGGGCCGCACCGTCGATCGCCGAGCCCGACCTGGCCGCGGGACCAGTAACTGTCGAGGAAGCGGATGCTTCTGCTCGCTTCTTTTGCTCGGCGAGAGTGGGTGCTCGATCGACCTCGATTTCCATGACCTCGAAGTAGTCGCGGGAGCCCGCGATCGCGTGCTGGGCGGAGTCCACCAGGAACGACATCGAACCAACCGGCTGGCGTGCCATGGCAACCAACTGGACGAGAAGGACCATGTCGCCAACAGAGAAGCGGCCCTGGACCGTGTACGTAAAGATGATGGCGTAAATACCAAAGAAGATCACCGCCATGATCCCCGCCGCAGAGCATCCATACCGTGCCAGTGCTGGGACTGCTTGCGGGTGGTTTGGATCGTGCGGTCGTATCGCTTTGTAAAGGACTTCAGCTCGCGGAGCTCGGAAACGAAAGACTTAACAACCTTGATTTGGCCGACAACTTCGTTGAAGCGCCCGCCAGCAACATCGATATCTTCGTTCTTCTCACCCTCGTACTTCTGCCACTTCTTCGACGTCAACGTCGTCAGCCACATGTAGACCGGGAAGATAATCGCAAGGAGAAGAGCCAGCGGCCACGCATACCAGGCGGTGATCACAAGTACGGCGACGGTCGTGATGATCATCGTGAAGAAGCTGTTCGAAAACATCTTCGCGAAGTTCGTGACCTCGGTGATCGAACGGTTGAGCCGAGACACGATCGTTCCGGTCAGCTCATTATCGAAATAGCGTTGCGGCAGAGATAGGAGCTTCTCGAAGTACCGAACCGACAGGATCGACCTCATCCGCGCACTCATGACGTCACCGACGTAACCACCAATCGACGACACAGCGGTTGAAGCCAACTCAATGATGAGGAAGGCACCAGCAAGCCACAGGACGGTCCTGATCGCGGAACTCTCAGTCCGGTCACCAGAGTTTGCTTCCACAACCACATCGGTCGCCCCGGCAATGATAAACGGGATGACGAGAGCGGCTACTGCCGTCAAAACCGACGCCAGAATAATGACTGCAAAGTGGACCCGCAGCTCCTTCGTGAAGCGCACAATCCTCAGCAATGATTTCACTGAACCTCCCAGATTCTCCATGAACCACAACGGCAAAAACGGGCCAATTAGTCCGAGAGTTCCCTCATAACCCTCACACCTTCCGTCCAGGCCGACGCATCGGACACCACCGGGTTAGTTAAGCCAGCCCGAAGCCTCACGTTACCCAAATCTGAACGAACACCAACCTGAACGAGAGAGAATCTGAGCACGAAGCAACCTGATCGAGTCGGAGCTTGAACGAGCACAAGCCAGAACCAGATCGAGTAGGAACTGAATCAAGCACAAGCCGGAACAAGCTAGAGCCGGATCGAGGCAGATCGGGAACTTAAATACCCACACTCCGACGCTTCCTTCCTCTCCGACCTTGATTCGGGGTCTGATTGATCCGAGTTCGGGACCTTCACACCTTCCGCTCGCGCCGTTGTGCTGGGAGGATATTGGCTAAGTGCCAACGTGGGCCGAGGAGGAGTCATGTCACGCTCATGGAAAACCGCCGCCACACTGCTCGGGGCTGCCGCTGCGGGAACAATTGTTTTTGACCGGGCGATTGAACTCGACATTGGGATGCTCCCTGGCGAACGCCACAAGCCCCTGCCCGGTGACGACATTCTTCCTGGCGCTACGGTCTCGTTTGACCGTGCCATCACGATCCAGGCACCCCTGGAAAAAGTATGGCCGTGGTTGATTCAGCTCGGACAGGACAGAGCGGGGTTCTATTCCTTCACCTCACTTGAGAACCTCGTCGGGTGCAACGTAACCGACAGCCATAACATCATGCCAGCATGGCAGGAACGCCGCATCGGCGATGAGGTTCCGTTTCACCCCGATA
The DNA here is from genome assembly GCF_003971195.1 of Flaviflexus ciconiae. NCBI lineage: Bacteria > Bacillati > Actinomycetota > Actinomycetes > Actinomycetales > Actinomycetaceae > Flaviflexus > Flaviflexus ciconiae. The sequence continues at coordinate 1,206,353 of NZ_CP034593.1, forward strand.
TTGCCCTATCGGTTGCTGATATCGATCCCGCTAGCTCGCTTGTCCTGTCGTCAGATGGTGGGCGAGCACCGCGCACGATGGACTTCGCGTTCACCTGGTCGTTCGCGCTCTTCCCGGTAGGCGAAGCCACCCGCATACACGTCCGCGAGCGCTACGAGCCGCACACGGATGCTGCGGCGACGATGGTCACGAGGGCTGGTGTCATGAGCCGAATCATGACGTGGCGGATGCTGACCACTATCAGGAAACTCGTTGAAGCACGGGACTGAGAACGCTCGCGGGCCTGGGCACGCCGACGCGTCTAGACCCATCCCGTTGACTACCTCCCAGGGAACTACGACGAGGCACGTCGATCTCAAGTCGATGAGTGCCCAGGGTGCTTTCTGAGGCCTCCCTGGGAGGCGTTGCCGGACTTGCGCTGAGCAGTTTCACCCAGGTGACTGCCCTGGTAGCGTGTGACTTACCTGACCGAAGGGAGAACCCTATGTCGATCCGCACCTCCGCCTACATTACCTTTACCGGAAACGCCGAAGAGGCTCTCACGTTCTACCACTCCGTCTTTGGCGGAAACCTTGAGATCGACAAGTACGGCGACATGCCGGACACGGAATTCCCATTCGAACCAGAACCGGAATGGGTCGCCCACGGCGATCTCACCGGCCCCGTCAACATCAGCGGCGGCGACGGCGGCGATCAGCCACTGAAGTCCCACGTCTACTCATTCCTCGTCTACTCCGACAGTATCGAGGAGGGCCGGGCTCTTCTCGAGAAGCTGTCTGCCAATGGTGGAGAAGAAGCCATGGCGTACGAAGAGGCGCCCTGGGGCGATCACTACGGCCAGGTTCGCGACCGTTTCGGTGTCCTCTGGGCCGTCGAAGCAAACGAGAACTAGCAGTTCTTATTTCATAGCAAGAAGTCAATAATTAACTCATACCGCACGTACGGTTGCAGGAAGTATTCACGACTGTTTGCGTCGTTGTGTCGAGGAACCGAACTCATTCGCCAAACAACAATAGATGTGGTGAGGGGCGCCCATGGCGCCCCTCACTCGTGAGACCAGGCAGGCTCGTGACGAACCACCTGCCGGGCTCGGGCTGCGAAGTGATACGCAGAAACTCGAAGTTATTGATCGTCACCAATTTCTTACGTTTTTATTGTAGATATATGGAAGCCGAAGCGATCCGGACTTTCGTCGCATATCGTAAATATTGGAGAAAGCACCGCGCGCCGTCAGCCTGACGTGGAGATCAGTTGCCGGCAAGGCCGTGACAGATATTCGAGCTGGCTCTACCAGCCCGGCAGAACCGCATTCCAGTCCGGTGGAACCTCATTGAGTGCCGTGAAATAGGAGTTTAAACAGGCATGTGGCCGCCAGAGGCCTTACGATGGTGCGCGAGCACGCGGAGGAACACTATGAATATCTCACTGACCCGCATGGATCCAGCCGGATCGGATCGAGAAGCACTCATGAGCTTTATGACAGCGAATGAGTTCCCGTTTCACATGCGCCCACGGCCCTCGGCCTCCCAGGTTGCAAGCTCTATCGAAGACGGTTCTTTCGATGATGAGGACACGACAACGTACTGGATTGAGCATTCTGAGCTGGGTCGAATTGGGACACTTGCCCTTGAGGACCTCACCGACCCCACTCCCCTTTTCGACCTTCGGCTCGACTCAAAGTTCCGCGGCCGCGGGCTCGGAACCGGCGTTCTCCGTGCCGCAACCGATCATGTCTTTAAGACAATGGACGTCAACCGCTTCGAGGGACAGACTCGGGAGGACAACATTGCCATGAGGGCGGTGTTCCTCAAGTCGGGTTGGGTGAAGGAAGCCCACTACCGGGAGGGCTGGCCCGTTGACGGTGGCACACCCGTTGCTTCCGTTGCCTACGCGATCTTGAGGCGTGACTGGGAGAACGGCACCTTAACTCCCGTGCCGTGGGATGACTTCACGATTGACAGGGCACCCTAGCTTTTCACTGCGGGGCTAGGGTGGTGTCAATGACTATCGAGATCCCACCCTCTTTTGCAGAGCTGCTTTCTAACAGGCACGCTGATCCTCTTCTCACGCGCGAATTTCCACGTCATGGGACGAGCGGGACGGAGTGGCTCGAAGCGTTACCGAGGCTCCTCACGAAGGCTCTCAACCGTTGGGAGCTGACAGTCGATGACGCAGATCCCGGCTATATCCGCACCGGCAACACCGCCGTTGTCATCGACGTTCTGAAAGGCAAAAAGCCCGCGGTATTGAAGTTAAGTTGGCCGTTCATGGAGGGAGCTTTCGAGCACCTGGCGCTACGCGAGTGGGACGGCGTGGGAGCGGTTCGTCTCGAGGCCGCCGAGCCACGCGACTATGCGTTGCTTTTGGAACGCCTCGATCATCGGCGGAGCCTTGCCGGGGAATCGATTCTTGACGCCTGCGAGGTGATAGGAACGCTGATCAACACTCTCGACCGGCCCGCCTCCCCGAAGTTCCAGACCATCGCGGGGCGCTCAAAGCGATGGGAGGATGAGTTCGCGGGCGAACATCCTCGGGTGCCGAGAAGGCTCCTCACCCAGGCAGGCTCTCACCTGAAGGACCTTGTTGCGGACCTCAAGGATGAAACGGTCGATGGAACGAGACTCATCCACACCGACCTGCACGACACGAATGTTCTTACCCCTCTGGAGCCAGGTCGCGGGAACTGGCTAGCCATTGATCCTCAAGCGGTTGCGGGGGAACCGGCCTTCGCCGTCGCACCCATGGTGTGGAACCGAGCGGAGGAAACGGCTCACTCCTACAATGCACGCAACCACGTTCGCATGCGAGCCGACATTATTTCGGACGTCGCCGGGCTCGACGAAGAACGCGTGCGGGTATGGACGTTTGTGCGCCTCGTTCAGAACGCGGTGTGGGCGGCGAATGAGAATGACGAGGATGGGCTGACCCGCTACATTTTCCTCGCGAAAATGTTTGCGCAGTAATTGGGCAAGAGCCCCAGGACTAACAGGGGAACCCGAAACCACGCAAGGAAGCTGAGGCCCACCGAGCGTGCCACGCGACCATGGGAACTCCCAACTTGACCGACTTGAGTAAATTCCGTGGATCTTTATGCAGGTCGTGAGGTTACACCGGTGCGTTTGGCGTTTATGCTGTGACTATGAATACGCCTTCGGGAAAGAAGACTGTCAATCACGTTACCGGTACCGCGCGCGGCGCCGCGTCCGAAGCAAAGAACAGCAAGTGGTTCGAGTACGTAGCCCGGATTGGGTACGTCATGACCGGCCTTATCCACGCAATGATCGGATGGATCTGCCTGCGGCTCGGGCTGACGGGCGACTCGGGTGAGTCCGCGGACCAGTCGGGCGCAATCGGGGCTTTTGCCGACGCTCCCGGTGGTGCGGCGCTTCTCTTTATCGGCGGTGTTGCCATGGCAGCACTGGCACTTACCCACGTGCTGGATGTTTTCTACGGAAGCGGCCGCCGCTCAAAGAAAAAGGCCTCCGGAATCATCAAGGCCATCTCCAAAGCAGTCATGTACGCGGTGCTCGCCTACACCTCGATCCAGTTTGCTCTGGGCGACTCTTCGGACTCGGGTGACTCGGCGGAGAGCGCTGCCGAGCCATTCCTCAGTAGCCCAACCGGCAAGGCAATCGTCATTAGCGTTGGTGTCATCATCATCATTGTTGGCCTCTATCACGTGTACAAGGGCATTTCCCGCAAGTTCCACCAGGACTTGAGCCCCTCCGGGGACCGACAGATCGGCCAGCTCATCGACAAGACGGGCCTCGTCGGTTACGTCGCAAAAGGCATTGCCCTCATGGGTGTCGGTGCGATGGTCATGTGGGCAGGTTTCACTGCCGACGCCGACAAGGCACGCGGACTCGATGCTGCCTTTAAGGAAGCCCTCGACCTTCCCGGCGGCGGTATTGCCCTTGCCGCTATCGGCATCGGATTCATCCTGTACGGCATCTATTCGGCGCTGAGGGCGAAATACCAGGAAATGTGAGTCTGGCGGAAGACTCCAACCCAAGCCGAGAAGACCTCCGGAATGATGGTGGCGGTAGCCCACGCGCTTCCGGAGGTCTTCCCCGTCTCGGCCGTTAACGATCACTCACGGACCCGATAGCTCAACGGATGAATCAACCAGAACAACTGTTTGCACCGCCTCCCCATCCTCGGAGGAAATGGGCGCAGAGCTTTCTCCGACGGAATCGAGTTTCCTCATCACCTCGACAACTCGAGTGATCTCACCAAGCGCCCCTCGCCAAAAGCCCCAGTGTCAGAAACGATGAATTACACCCGGGATATCGTCCGAGTCACAGTAGTCACTGGACAGTCTGCTGACGGCTGCCGATTTTACTGACAGTCGCCGATTCCGATGACGCAGGCAGGCGGGCGCTCAGGTTTTTCGATGACGCCTCGGAGACACGGCCGAACGGCGGGCCGCCGAAACCTGCCGCACCAATCTAGACGAGTACCATGAGTGCGGGGAGGAAGAGCCTTAGCAGGCGGCTCTTCTTCCGGTGTCAGGAGATTGGTGTTTAGTCAATGTCGCAGTCATGGTCAAGCGAACCCTCTACGCCAAATCTTAGTAGCCTCAACAAAAACTACACAAGGTGTAATAATAGGGGAACCGTGAACGACAAGTCTCCACAATCTGCCAAACCTTCCGGAATGTTCAGCCTCCGAGCAAACAGTCCGTCAGGGGAGCTTCTCGACCTCTCCGGCCTGGAAGAAGAGGACATTGAACAGATTTCAGCTCTCATGAATTCGCTCGGAAATCTGAGAGAAGCCGAGCGCCGGGTTTCGGAAGCCTCGGCCACCTACATGGCGCTGAACGAGACGGACATGAGGGCGTTGCATTTCCTCATCGTGTGCGAGAACCTCGAACAAGACGTCACGGCATCGAGCATTACTCGCCACCTCCGAGTCTCCCCCGCCACGACCACAAAGTTGCTCGACCGACTCGAAAAGGGCGGTCACATCACTCGCTCTCCACATCCCACAGACCGGCGCGCAACCACAATCCACATCACTCGCGAAACCCGAAAGGCCGCGTACGAATCCGTCGGGGCAATGCAGTCCCGGAGATTCCATGCCGCTGCCCGGCTGAACCGCGAGGAACGCGACATCGTTATCCGTTTCCTCGTGGACATGACCGAGCAGATTGACATGAAGCACGCCGATTGGGCACAGCACTAAGTACCGCATTGCGCGCAATGCGGTGCAGCACCTCGACATACAACGACGTAGTGCCTTCGACACACCGCAACGTAGCCGGTTGGGCCCGTTGCCGAGTAAAGGCCATGATCTGCCCCGCCTAAGGGTTAACGGACACAACCCTCGAACGCAGAAACTCACCTGATTCGAGCATCGTCGAGAACCATGGCCACGGAACGTGAGGCCCTAGCCCCGACACTGATCCGCGCGCACGTCCGAATCGGCACTAATGGACACGTGTTCACAACATCATGGAAACGTGCCGTTAACCACGCGGAGGTTACGACTCTATTGAGTGGTTTCATCCATAAGTCGGTTCGACTGACAGGAAGATGTGCCCACGAGGAAGAAACGAGCAATTTTATCGGTACCACTGCTCGTGGCGGGCCTTGGCGCATGCGGGAGCGACAACGAAGACGATTCCGCACCAGATAGTTCTGGAAAGTCCACGGTTTCATCCGATGACGCGAGCGCCGATAATGGTGAAGAAAACACTAGTGATGATGCCTCAGAGGATGAAACCGCGTCAGCGGACACGTCGAAATGAATGCCAGCATTCGATGCGGTTTTTGAGCTCGATGCCGAGGCTTTCTATGACGTGATGGCGGAGTCAGTTGGCAACAAGACTGCGATCCTCTCCGATAGGGCAAGTTTCACCTGCCCCTACAGGCCGAACTCGAGCACCAGCCTGGTGGGTACGACTTCTTTGCAAGCGACCCGGAGGTCAGGGACAATCTGGAATTCAGGATCACTGACCACGGCGACTACTATTCGGGGAACTCTGGGACACCGAACGCGACAGGTCACTTGAAGACTTCCAGCTAACCACTGGCAGGTACGGCGAAATCACCATCCCGGACCGTAGCGGCACCGTCACGCTGTCAATGCCGTACGAAACCGATGTCGTTCTCAACGACGGCCTTCCGCTCAAGATGGAAAAGCGGCGATTATGAAAATTGTCGCTTCGTTTACATGATCGACGGCCTGCCGTACGGCGACCACTAGCTCGCGCTCACCGATTATCCCGTCGATTTCGCAGAAAACTCCGCCGTCGAGTTCTCGGTTGGCTCCAGCGGCACGGCCACCTGCCCAGCGGCGCAGCCGGACCCGATGGCGCAACTCACGCAGGCAAACCAGATGCTCGAGCTGGGGCTTATCAACGCACAGGACCACGAGGCCGTCAAGAAGAAGGCCGTCGGACTGTAGTCACTCAGCCAGTCGTCACTCGAGCTGGATCCTCAAAGTCTTGCAGCCCAGAAGTGAAATCACCACTGCCCCGACAAGTGCACAGGAATCAATGCAGTTGTCTGGGCAGTGAGCACTGTAGATACTCCGCTTAAACCGATGGCCAACCGGCTTTACGAAGCCACTTGAATCCATCGAGGAGAATGTCGAGAACGAAACCGAACGCTGCATCGAGGTCACATCCGCGACTCGCACCCGATGCCATTGTCGCCTTGCGAACCATTGCAGGGTACTGCCGTCCGAACACCAACATCGCAACCTCCCGCTCCCCCGAATCCTCGGACCCCTCAGCTGTCGCTCGCTAAGGTCCGGTTACCCGGTTGAGTGACAACCCGTGGGGTCAGACTCGGCTGACGTGACCGTTCTGACCATCCGTGCGGAGTTCATCGTCCTGCTCATCCTTCGTGAGTTCAGCAGCTTGTCCATCGTCTCTGGAGAGCTTGGAAGGCCACCAGATTTTCTTACCAATGTCCAGGCTCAGGGCCGGGACCAGCAGTGTTCTCACGACGAAGGTGTCGAGGAGGACGCCGAAGGCCACAATGAATGCGAGCTGGAACAGGAAGAGGATCGGAATAACGGCGAGTGCCGCGAACGTGGCAGCAAGGACCAGGCCCGCAGAGGTAATGACCGTACCCGTCACCGCAAGGCCCCGGACAATGCCTTCCCGGGTTCCATGACGGAGCGATTCTTCCCGAACTCGTGTCATGAGGAAGATCGTGTAGTCGATGGAGAGCGCCACGAGGAATACGAAGGCATAGAGGGGAACAGCCGGGTCCGCTCCGGGGAAGTCGAGGATCTCGTTGAAGACAATCGCGGAGACACCCATAGCCGTGCCGAATGACAGGAGAGTTGTCAGCACCAGCAGGATTGGGGCAACGATTGCTCTCAAAAGCAGCATGAGGATGACAAGAATGACAACGAGGACAAGCGGGATGATGAGCTGTCGGTCCTCAATTGACGTTGTGATCGTATCCAGGTTCGTCGCGGACGGCCCGCCGACGAGCGCACCGGGAGCAGCTTCAGACAGACCTTCCCTGATGTCGACAATTGCATCAAGAGCCGCACGTTCATCGGCCGGATAGGACAGTGTCGCCTGGAGCAGAACGTTACCCTCGACAACTGTCGGGTCCGGTGCCGGAGCCTCGGGTCCTCCCGTGGACTGAATGCCATCCTGGTTGATCGGCGCCTGCCCGCCGGGCCCATCCACCGCGCTAATCGTGACGGAATCTACTCCTTCAGTCTCCTCAAGGACGCGCACGGCCTCGTCTAGGTTTCCTTCCGGCACAAGGATCGTGGCGGGGCTACCGGAGCCAGCCGTGAACTTCTCGGACAGAACTTCCTGACCATCGCGCGCTTCCGAGGCCGTGAGGACCAGTTCGGTTTCGGCAACGCCATCAGCTCGCAGTTGCGTGACGCCGGCAGCGCCAACGGCAAGAACAATGAGAGTGACGATCCAGATCGGGCGGGGACGGCGCTCAACCCAGCGAACAGTCCGGCCCCACACACCCGTCGACTTGACGTGATCCTCGCCGACAGAATCCGGGTCGTAGTGGGGAACGCGAGGCCAGAACGCACGCCTACCGAGCAGACCCAGAAGGGCCGGAAGAAGGGTCAGAGCAGACAGAATCGAAACAATGATTCCAATCGAGGCAACGGGGCCAAGAACAGAATTGGACTCCAGGTCGGACAGGAGGAGCATGAGAAGGCCGGCAATAACGGTGCCGCCGGACGCAACAACCGGTTCAATAGTTGCCCGCCACGCCTTCTTCGTGGCCTCCCAACGATCTTCATTCACCGCAAGTTCCTCACGGTACCTGGCAACGTAGAGAAGTGAATAGTCGGTCGAGGCACCGATGACAAGGATGAAGAGAATGCCCTGGACCTGGCCATTGAGGAGGAACGCTCCCCAGTTCGCGAGGTTCCACACCACGAGAAGCGCACCGCATAGGGCGACAAGGCTCGTCATGAGAACAGCGGCGGGAAGAATCAGGGATCGGTAGACAACAAGAAGGATGACGAGGACAGCAGCGAATGCGACCGCAAGGAGAAGACCGTCGACTCCGGCGAAGGCCGCACTGAGGTCGGTTGCGAGCCCAGCCGGGCCAGTTACATAGGACGTCATACCGTCCGGCAGCTCGCTATCCAGGACACCCTTCAGCTCGTCAACGCCGTCCGAGAGCTCAACAGATGAATCGATGGGAACGAATACTTGGACCGCCTCACCATCCTCCGAAGGAATCGGAGGGGAAATTTCACCCGTGGAATCAAGCTGACCTAAGGAGTCGACGACTCGACCAATCTCTGCCAAATCCGCTTCATCAAGAGCACCGTTCTCCGACACGATCACAATCACACCGGGAATGTCATCGGAATCGTAGAACTCTTGCGAAGCAGTACTCACCGTTGCCGATTCGGAATCGGCCGGCAGGTAGGCACTTTGATCATTCGAAGAGACCTCCGAAATTCGACCGAAGAGGGGCCCTCCAAGACCCGCCGCAACAACCCACACCAGCAAGATCATTGCGGGCAGGAAAACTCGCAATAATCGCGACTTCTTAGGCCGCGTGGTCGAGGAATCGTTTTTTGACGTTGGTTTTGTCATGATCCATTCATCCTTCTCGAAGAAAAAATTACTTCACTTGTCGAACATTACACGAAGTGTAGTAAAGTGGGAATCATGGACGACACGGATTCAGATCTAGCACCCGGAATGTTCGGTCTCCGGGCCAACAGCCCGGCTGGTGAGCTCATCGACTTCTCCGGCCTTGAGGAAGAAGATATTGATCAAATCTCCCTTCTCATGAATAGCTTGGGGAAGTTGCGGGACGCTGAACGCAGGGTGTCAGAAGCCTCTGCTTTGTACATGGAGCTGAACGAAACAGACATGAGGGCACTGCACTTCCTCATCGTCAACGAGAATCTCGGGCAGGACGTCACGGCATCAACCATTACCCGTTATTTACGAGTCTCCCCGCAACAACGACGAAGATCCTGGACCGTCTCGACAAAGGCAGTCACATTACCCGCTCCCCTCACCCAACGGATCGCCGCGCAACCACGATCCGGATCACCCCGGAAACACGCAAGGCAGCATACGAGTCCGTTGGTGCCTTACAGGCACGCAGGTTCCACGCCGCTGCCCGGCTCACCAGGAAGGAACGGAACGTCGTCATTCGCTTCCTCCAAGACATGACCGAACAGATCGATATGAAGCACGCAGATTGGGCACACTCATGAGCACATCACCCACGCATTTGACTGAAGCATCGACACCGCCCCTTGCCGACTTTGGTACATATCGCAACATTGTCGACCTCATCGCCGAACGCGGAGAGGTCGCACCGAACCACATAGCGTTCCGCATTAAACAGAATGGTGCTTTGGTCGACGTTACGACAGAAGAATTTGTGAGCACCGTTCGGGCCGTTGCTAAAGGGCTCATCGCACAGGGCGTACAAGCCGAGGACCGCATCGCGACTCAGGGCGCCACGAGCTATTCGTGGACGATCGCTGACATTGCTTCCCTGTGGGCTGGCGCTATCGTCGTGCCAATCTTTGACACGTCCTCCCCCGACCAGGTTCAGCACATCCTGAGATCCTCAAATTCGGTCGCCGCCTTCGCCGGCACGGAAGAACAACGGCGGGGCATCGCTTCCCAGATCGGCGAGAAGATATGGTCGCTCGATGAGCACGGCATGTCAGCTCTCAAGGCGGCGGGTCAGCACGTTACCGACGAACAGCTGGACGAACGTCGTGTGGGCGTCAATCTCGATGACGTCGCCACACTCGTCTTCACGTCCGGGACAGAGGGGATGCCCAAGGGCGCGATCATCACTCATCGCAACCTCATAGGGCAGGTTCTCAACATTGGGGCGGACTACGGCGAGCTCGTTCATGATCGTGGATCGACACTGATCTTCCTTCCGCTCGCACACGTCCTTGCCCGCGGTTTGCAACTCATTTGCCTGACCGCGGGAATGAGGATCAGCTATGAGTCAGATCCCGCCCAGGCTGTTGGCGCACTGACCACGCTTCGCCCAACTTTCCTTGTCGTTGTCCCCCGGGTGCTTGAACGGATCAGGGATCGTATTGCCGAGCAGGCACGGTCAAAACGCCTCGGATGGGTTTGGCGAGACGCTGAACAAACCGCGATTGCCTGGGGCCGAATGCTGGAAGAACGCCAGCACATGACGGCTAACCCTTCGCGATCGCTGAAGTTGCGGCATGCAACTTATGATCGTCTGTTCTTCGCCAAAGTCCGTGATCTGGTCGGCGGTCAGATCGACTACCTCTTGTCGGGAGCAGCCCCACTTAACTCGAACCTGAACCTCCTCTTCCGCGGCATGGGCCTCGAAGTTATTGAAGGCTACGGTCTGACTGAGTCAACAGCACCATTGACGGGTAACCGGCCTGGGAACAACTATGCGGGGACGGTTGGCCCTCCCACCCCTGGTCACACCGTCAGGATCTCGCCAGAAGGTGAAGTGCTCGCTCGTGGCATCGGTATTTCTCCAGGCTATGACGGGATCGATAACTCCACGACGATGGTTGACGGCTTTATCCGAACAGGCGATCTGGGCACGCTCGACAGCGAAGGCAGACTAACGATTACCGGTCGTCTGAGCGAGACCATCGTGACGTCCGGTGGTAAAACAATCTCCCCACAAAAGTGGGAATCGAACGTGGCGCAAGACCCGCTGGTTGCTCATGCCGTCATGGTGGGTGACTCTCGCCCCTACCCCGGTGCTCTTATTTTCCTTGATCAGGAGGAAGCGGCCAAGCACGGCATCACGAGCACGAACGACGGTCAGTTCTTGGACGACACCATCCCAGCCAGCATCCTCACGGCGATTCGTCGCGCGAATCAGCTAGTTGCGGCCCCGGAACGGGTGAAGCGGATCAAAATCCTCCTCATGGACATGGCTCCCGGAAGCGACTTCGTCACACCCACGATGAAGCTACGTCGATCACGGGTCATCCAAAAACTCTCCGCAAGCATCGACGAACTCTACGAACGAGGCATGTCCGTTTAAACGCGGTTACCGACCTTAGACAGCACCCAATTTCACGACAACTACCTCCCAACTTTAAGAAAAGGGAACACACTATGAACAAGAAGGCATTGGCCGTAATATTCATTACGCTCCTCCTCGGCGGACTTGTCGCCGCCGCAGGTAGCCAAAACAGCGCGAAGATCGGAGGGTTTCCGCTCTTCGCTCTCGTGGTCTGCGGAGCATTCATCATCCAGTGGATTGCCTACATTCACGCGCAACTGAACCAGACCGAAAAGTACTTTGATCTGATCGGTAGCCTCACCTACACGGCGGTATCCCTGATCCTCCTCTTCTCGGTCCCGGACCTTGGAACGCGATCCCTGATCCTTGGCATCATGGTCATCGTCTGGGCGATGCGACTCGGCCCGTTCCTCTTCCTTCGAATCAAGAAAGATGGCGGGGATTCGCGTTTCGACAAGATCAAGAAAGACCCCGTCCGGTTCTTCAACGTCTGGAACATTCAAGGCCTATGGATTACCTTCACTGCTTCTGCCGCGTGGATTGGGATGACCTCATCCGAGCAGGCTCCCATCAGTTGGCTCTTCTTTGTCGGAGTTGGCCTTTGGCTCTTCGGTTTCATCATCGAAGTAACGGCCGACACCCAGAAGAGACTGTGGCGCCGCAAGCCCGAGAACAAGGGACGTTTCATCACGACCGGTCTTTGGTCCTGGTCCCAGCACCCCAACTATTTTGGTGAAATCACTTTGTGGCTCGGCATTGCCATTGCAGCACTGCCGAACCTGTCTGGATGGCAGTTTGTGGGCCTCCTTTCGCCGGTCTTCGTGATCGTTCTGCTCACCAAGGTTTCCGGTATCCCGCTCCTGCAGAAACAGGGCGAGGAACGGTGGGGTGACGAAGCCGGGTACCGTGAGTATCGAGAGAAGACATCCCTCCTCGTTCCCCTTCCCCCAAGGCGCTAAGCGTCCACGGACACACATCGTTCAACTCATCGACTCAAGGAAACGCGTGAGACTCTGGTCCCTCCACCCCCACTACCTTGACAGGCAGGGCCTTCTCGCCGCATGGCGGGAAAGCCTGCTTGCCCAAGCCGTTCTCCTGGGCCGCACCAAGGGATACACAAACCATCCCCAACTGTTCCGGTTCAGGGAAAGCAAAGATCCGGCGGGGGCGCTCGGCGCCTACCTCAAAGAGATCGCAGACGAAGCACACAACCGCAACTACAGATTCGATCAAGAAAAAATCGAACGAATCAATCACGGCTTCACCATCGACGTCACCGACGGTCAGCTGGAGTTCGAACGTCAGCATCTGCTGGCGAAAATCCTGGTCCGAAACCCACTGGAGACAGAGAGAATAGCCTCCCTATCGGCCGGACCTATCACGCCACACCCGATCTTTCACGCCGTGCACGGCCCCATCGAACATTGGGAACGCGGCTCACTAGACCGAGCGCCGGAGGAAGCAAGCGGGCAGCAAGCTTAGACAGCTCTCATCAGCTCAGCACCATGAGTGGCAGAATCTCACTCGACGGAGCATGACCCTTCCGTCGAATCCAGAGTCTACGCATCGTCGAAATATTGTTCAATGACGAGTCATAAAGATTGTTCAGTAACGCCCTGTACGCATGCCGCTACTGTCCGTGACTGGGCGGTTTTATTGCCGGCCAGTATCGATCTGGCTGACGTGGTAAAGCACGAGGTCTTTGATCAGATTCTCGGGAAGAGGGTTCTGTGGCGTGAACCGGATGGCGCGCTCAGTTGTCGAGTAATCGGAGAGACGAGCGCGGAAATCCTCAATTGCCCAACTCGATGGGTCGAAGCTCAGGTGTTTCTTAGAGGCGGTGAAGTAAACCAACGTGCGTCCCTTGTAGGGGCTGCTGCATGTTTAGGTGACATTCGAACTGGCTAGCTTTTGGCTGGCCTGGAAGGATGATCATTATGCCCGCAAAATATCCAGAGGAGTTCCGAGATGACGTCGTACGGGTCGCGTTGAACCGTGACCCAGAAGTCACGCTCGCGCAAATCGCGAAGGACTTCGGCATCCATGTCGGCACACTCGATAAATGGTTACGGCAAGCCCGCATCGAAGACGGCGAAAAGCCCGGTATGACTCGTTCAGAGAACGACGAACTCCGAGAACTGCGCCGCCGCAATAGGCTGCTCGAGCAAGAAGTCGAGGTGCTGCGTCGTGCTGCCGCATATCTCTCGCAGGCACACCTGCCGGGAAAAGGCTCTACCCGCTCGTGAGAGAGCTCGCCGCTGACGGGATTCCCGTCGCGGTGTCGTGCCGGGTATTGAAGCTCTCACGCCAGCCCTACTATCGGTGGCTGAAATCACCAGTGCCAGCGCGTGAACTCTTGCAGGCGTATCGCGCGAACGCGCTCCATGATGCACATCTAGAAGATCCCGAGTTCGGGCATCGGTTCCTTGCCGACGAAGCAAAACAAGCCGGTGAGGCAATGAGCGACCGGACTGCGTGGCGGATCTGCCGCGACAACGGCTGGTGGTCAGTGTTTGGGAAGAAGAAGTCACGAGGCAAAGGAACACGGCCCGGACCTGCTGTGCATGACGATCTTGTGCACCGTGAGTTCACCGCGATAGCCCCGAACGAGCTCTGGCTCAGCGATATCTCAGAGCACTGGACGCGCGAAGGCAAGCTCTATATTTGCGCGGTGAAAGACGTGTTCTCGAACCGAATCGTCGGCTACGCGATCGACTCGCGAATGAAGTCATCACTCGCAGTCAGAGCATTGAATAATGCAGTAATGCGTCGAGGGAACGTGGCCGGTTGCATCCTGCACACGGACAGAGGGTCGCAATTTCGAAGCAGGAAGTTCGGGCGTGTGCTTAACCAGCACGGCATGGTCGGGTCGATGGGCAGAGTTGGTGCTGCCGGTGACAATGCAGCGATGGAATCGTTTTTCAGTTTGCTGCAGAACAACGTCCTTAACCGACGCAGCTGGAACACCAGAGAAGAGCTAAGGCTCGCGATCGTGACCTGGATCGAGCGCACTTATCACCGTCGTCGTCGGCAAGCCAGGCTGGGGCGTTTGACGCCGGTCGAGTACGAGGCCATTATGTATGAGCAGGTTGCACTTGCTGCCTGACACAGTTGTCACCTGAACGTGCAGCAGCCCCGTACTTCAAGGTGGGCATGCGGTAGCTGATAGATTCCTCAACGTCCGGCACAAGCGAAGTAACAAGCTCACGTATTCACTGAAGCTCGTACCGGAAAGCAGGATCAACACCGTCGAGGTATTCGTCGATCGTCGTCACCTTCGTGGTCATAACGTGAGCCCTCTTTTACCACGTCATACCTACCGGGCCGCCGCCGGCACCGCGTCACAGTAATCCACCATGTGCCCAGCACAGAAAGTGTCACCCACTCGTACGTTACCTCCCGGCGGACCGCTAGGACATGCGAGCACCATTAGATTTAGGTACAAGAAACCCTCGAACTGGCTGATGCCGTTCGAGGGCTGTGTGTCCTCACGGATTCTCTCGTTCCGTTTGAACGTGTTGGTGGAGGCGCCGGGAATTGAACCCGGGTCCAACGATGTCGACCAATGGCTTCTCCGGGTGCAGTCTAACTATCGCTGTTTTCGGCCCCAACGCTTATATAGACATAACGTTGACAGACCTAGCACGCTAAGTGTCCCTTCCCCTCCACGTACGAGAGGAAAAGGCAGTGGCTCTTAAAACGACGTCAGATCCTGTAGCAAGAGCGGGCTACAGGGTGACGGATTTCGAGGCTCGCTTAGGCAGCGAGGGCGAAATCGGTGCGCTTAGAGTTGGCACCTATTGGTTTGCATAGAATCGTTAACGAGATGACTATGCTTCCTCGACCCGCTTCACATCAATCTCGACCGTTGTCGAAACCGATCGCCCCCTATTCTGTTATTAAACAGCTCCACCCACCACGGGGCAGACATATATTGTAACCCATTGTTGGCATAGTTTATTCCACTCCAGGAAATGGATCTATGTCACTCGGCGAATAGTCGGTTGCCGAACGTCGCTACTAGGAAGCCCGGCCCTTGCGGAAGTCGGACATGGCACGGCGTGCCTCGCGGTCATCCTGCTTGCGACGCAGGGTTTCGCGCTTGTCCCATTCCTGCTTGCCTCGCGCGAGCGCGATCTCGATCTTTGCTCGGCCGCCAACGAAGTACAGCTGGAGCGGAACGATCGTGAAGCCCTTCTCGCGGGACTTCTGGGTGAGCCGAATGATCTGGTCGCGGTGCAGGAGCAGTTTGCGCGCCTGCGTGGGCCGGTGGTTGGTCCACGTTCCTGCGACGTACACGGGGATTGTGGCATTCTGTAGCCAGGCTTCTCCCCTGCGGTCAATTTCGATCCACGCTTCGGTGATCGAGGCGCGTCCCATGCGGAGCGACTTCACTTCGGTTCCGGACAGGACGAGGCCTGCCTCGTACTTTTCGTCGATGAAGTATTCGTGGGTCGCACGCTTGTTGCGGGCGATGACCTGATTCTTGTCGGCTTCCGCCTTGTTCTTCTGCGCCTGGGATGTGACGCCTGCTTTGGCCATGATTCCTCCTCAGACACTGACAAACAAATCATTGTAGCGCAACGCCCGGGGTTCTGACCAGAGCGTTAGTCTAGTCCGGTCAGTTCATGGTGACTCGGGACTAGTTGCGGCGGGTGAAGCCCGGCTGGTTCATCGGGTTGATGACCGTGCCGTCCTTCCACAGCTCGAAGTGCACGTGGCAGCCGGTGACCTGACCGGTCTGTCCCGTGTAGCCAATTACCTGGCCCTGCGAGACGGACTGGCCGCGCGATACGGCGAAGCCGCTCAGGTGGTTGTAGACACTCACGTAGGACGAGCCGTTGATGATGCCATGGTTGATCATCACCTGGTTACCGGACGTTCCGGTCGTTCCGGTGGGATTCGTTGCGGTAACGACACCCGCGGCGGTAGCAACCTGTCCTTCTCCACAGACGGAGCGGAGGTCAACGCCGTTGTGCATCCAATAACCGCCCGTGATCGGGTACCACCGCATCCCAAACGGTGAGGTCACGTAGACCGGGGCGGGAACGGGGGTGACAAAGGTCGTGCGGGACGGAGCTGGCGCAGGTGCCGGAGTGGGCTCCGGGGTCGGATCTGGTGTCGTCGGTGCAGACGGGGCTACCGGAGCAACGTTTTGACGCGCTTCCTCTTCACGGCGCTGACGTTCTTCCTCTGCAGCCTGCTCCGCGGCGGCTTCTTCACGGGCCTTGCGGGCGGCTTCCTCGGCTGCCCTGCGGTTCTCTGCGTCGATCTCCGCGATCCGACTGGCCGTGGATTCCTGCTCCTCCTCGATGTTGGCAATCGAAGCCTCAAAGTCATCCTTGCGGACCTCAAGTTCAGCGGCATACTGCTCTTCTTCCGCCTCGAGGGCGACGAGGTCATCCGCCTTGGCCTGCGCCATGGCACGCTTCTCGTCCAGTTCGAGAACGATGGCGTCCGCTTCTTCTTGGAGGACGATGATGTCGCCTTCGACAACCTGCTGACGGGCCAGCCTGTTCTCGTTGACAGCAACCTGCGTCTGGGCTTCTTGGATTAGGGCCGTCTCGGTGCGCGCAATCGAGTTCGTTGCCGCAATTGCAGAGAACAGATCGTCGGAGCTGGTGGCACCAAGCCACAGATCCAGGGAACTTCCCGCGGTGTCACCGCGGTACGCAGAACGAGCAAGCTCGTTGAGGGAGGACTGGGTTTGGTCAGACAGTTCAGAGTCGACAAGAAGCTGATCTTCGATTGTCTCGAGCTCGGCCCGGGCCGCTTCTAGCTGACCGGTAATGATCTCCTGCTCGCGCTCCGCAGCGGAAAGGTCGGACTCTGCCGTTGCCAGTTCCGCCTGGGCAATCGGTAGCTTGTTCCTCGTGTCTTCAAGGGCCAGGTAGGCCTCCTGAAGGTCCAGGTCCACGCCTTCGAGAGACGACTGGAGTTCTTCGAGCTTCCGATCGTTCTCTTCCTGCTGCTCGACAAGCTCATCGCGTTCCTCTTCGTTGTCGGCAGACGCCGCCGATCCAGACAGGACAAGGAGAACCACGGAGGCGGTTGCTGCGAATACGTTGCGGATTCTCATTGATTAGACCTTCGTGTAACGGCGGAGGGCAATGTAGGAGGCGAGGACAGTCACGACAAGGGCGCCACCCACGAGCCACGGAGCCATCACGAGAACATCGCCTGAGTCAATGAACTTGACGAAGCTAATCTGACCGTCCGTGCCACGCTCGTCGAAGAAGTACTTCACTCCCCCGTAGAGGGTGCCGACCGCTAGGCCGGAGCCCAGGAGGGCCGCAAAGAATCCTTCGAGGACGAAGGGGGCCTGGATAAGGGAGTTGGAGGCACCGACCATTCTCATGATCCCGGTGTCCTTCTCCCTAAACATAGCCGAAAGGCGGACCATTGTAACGATCAGAAGTAGGGCCGTGATGATCATGGTGATGGCAAGACCACCCGCAATAATCGTTGCGCCGTTCAGTACAGAGAAGATCGACTCGAGCTGTTCGCGTTGGTCGATGACATACTCAACACCGGGCTGGCCGGAAAGCTCGTCGGCAACGATCTCAAACTCTTCGGGTCAACGAGCTTCACGCGGAAAGACACCTGCATGGCGTCTTCCGACAGGGCATCAACCCAGGTTGTCCCCTCCATCTGCTCCTTGAAGTTCTCCAGAGCATCGGCCTTCGACTCGATGTAGATCTCATCGACGTACGGTGCCATCGCTTCGGAGCGGAGGAAGTCATCGATCGCGTCGATTTGTTCCTGGGTGGCCTCTCCCCCGGCACATTGCGCCGTTGTTGGGTTGCTGGGGCACAGGAAGGCCGTGACTTCGACCTTGTCGTACCACTCGTTCTTCAGGTTGCCGACCTGGGTTTGCAGGAGTGAAGCCGCTCCGAGGAACATGAGGGACACGAAGGTAACGAGCGTCAGGGAAGCAACAACGACGCGGTTGGAACGGATTCCCTTGAACGTCTGGGAGAGAACAAAGCCCAGTCTCATGCCTGACCTCCCTTGCCGTAGATGCCGCGTTCCTGGTCGGAAACCACGACACCATCAGAAAGCGTGACGACGCGCTTACGCATTTCGTTCACAATGTCGTAGGCGTGGGTTGCCATGACAACCGTGGTTCCCTTTCGGTTAATGCGATCAAGGAGCGACATGATCCCGCCCGCCGTCTTACGGTCGAGGTTACCGGTCGGCTCATCGGCAAGGAGAAGCTTGGGGCGGTTCACCATGGCCCGGGCAATGGCGACGCGCTGCAACTCACCGCCGGACAGTTCGGTCATCTTCCGCTTTTCCTTGCCGTCCAGACCCACCATTTCCAGGGCCTCGGGCACGGCGGTCCGGATGTGGTGACGGGGCTTGCCAATCACCTGCATGGCGAGCGCCACGTTGTCGAACACGTTCTTGTCTTCCAGCAAGCGGAAGTCCTGGAAGACGCGGCCCACCTGGCGACGGAGTTTCGGAGTGCGTCGGGCCGACAGTTCCTTGACGTTCTTCCCCAGCACATAGATCTGCCCGGACGTTGCAGTCTCTTCGCGCAGGCATAGCCTGAGGAACGTGGACTTACCGGAGCCGGAAGGCCCCACGAGGAAGACGAACTCCCCTCGTTCGATATCGAGAGTCACGTCGTCCAGGGCTGGTTGCGCCCCCGTCTGGTATTTCTTCGTGACGTTCTGAAAAGTGATCATTCGTGGCCAAGCTCGTGCGACAATAATTCACGATTAAGCTACCGCACCCACTCGGCCACGCGACGAGGCACGCCGTTATCTAATTGTCATCTTCGGAGTGCTGTCCCACACGCCAGCGAATTCCGGCGTCAATAAATCCGTCGATATCACCGTCAAAAACGTTGTCGGGATTGCCCGATTCGAAACCGGTACGCAGGTCCTTGACCATCTGGTAGGGATGCGTCACGTACGACCTCATCTGGTCACCCCACGAAGCCTTCACATCGCCAGCGAGCGCCTTCTTCGTGGCGGCCTCTTCCTCCTGGCGCTGGATAAGGAGCCGTGACTGGAGGACCCGCAGGGCGGCAGCCCTGTTCTGGATCTGGGACTTCTCGTTCTGCATGGAGACGACGATGCCGGTGGGAAGGTGGGTCATTCGGACAGCGGAGTCCGTCGTGTTGACCGACTGACCGCCGGGACCGGACGAACGGAACACGTCAACCTTGATGTCGGCCTCGGGAATATCAATGTGGTCAGTCTGCTCGGTAAGCGGAATAACCTCGACGGCCGCGAAGGAGGTTTGGCGGCGGCCCTGGTTGTCGAACGGAGAGATACGGACCAGGCGGTGGGTACCGGCCTCAACCGAGAGCGTGCCGTAGGCGTAGGGGGCCTGCACCTCAAACGTCGCGGACTTAATGCCGGCCTCTTCCGCGTAGGACGTGTCAAGCATCTTGACGCTGTAGTTGTTGCGTTCAGCCCAGCGGGAGTACATGCGGACCAGCATTTCAGCGAAGTCGGCAGCATCCACGCCACCGGCACCGGCGCGTACGGTGACGACTGCCTCGCGCGAGTCGTATTCGCCCGACAGGAGCGTCTTGATCTCGAGGTCGTCAAGGTCCTTGTGGATCTTCTTCAGTTCGCGGTCGGCCTCAGCGTAAAGCTCAGCACCGGACTCCTCGTCGGTTTCCGCTTCCTCCGACGCCATCTCCACCATGACCTCAACGTCATCGATGCGAGCTTCCATGGCGTTAATGCGGTTGAGCTCTGACTGGGCGTGCGAGAGTTTGGAGGTGACCGCCTGCGCCTTCTCCTGGTCATCCCACAGATCGGGCGCTGACGATTCCTCGGTCAGCTCAGCGATCCGCTTCTTCAAACCTTCTGGGTCGGTGACGAGGCGGATCTGCTCGAAAGTCGAGCGAATATCGGAGATCTCTGCAGAATAATCAGTAGCCACGCCTTCCAGGCTACGGCAAAAACCACCTGTCAGCGTAGCCACATCCCGGAGTGTGACGTGGCAGGTAGGGTCCCAATCGCATAAGTTGATCTCGTGGCACACTCATCCCTCTACCTCGCGGCTATCGCCGTTTCCGCCCTCGAGGACGTCGAAATCGTCGCGACCCGTCCTCCGTTTGAGGAGACCCCCGACTATCTTCTCGGGGCGCTTTGGACTCTCAGGGCCGGCACTGGGTTGTGAAACTTCCCCGCCACCAACTCGCAGGAGCTTCACTCGAAGCCGAAGCATCGCTTGCCCCCGGTCTTATCAAGGCCGTCGACGAAGGTAACCTACCCTTCGATGTTGTCCGCCCCAAGGCCTTCACCACGGTGAAGGAGGGCGGCCGGGCCATGGTGTTCCGCGAACCGTTTGGTCAAACGATCTCCCTCGAAGAACTCACGAAGGCTGGAGCACAGTCAGTGGGACGCGTACTCGGCGCCCTCCACGAGCTCGACACCCAGGTCTTTATCGACGCCGGTGTCCCCAGCTACGACGCAGCCGGTCTGCGTCAGCGCCTCACAACCGAACTCGAGGACGTTGCCCTCACCCGCATGGCTCCCTCAAGCCTGCTGGGCCGCTGGGACACATGGATTGCCGATGACGAGCTCTGGCAGATCAACACCGTCCCGGTTCACGGGGATATGGATGAGGACAACGTCCTCTGGTCCAACGGTCAAGTCTCCGCGATCACCTCATTCGGTGAAGCCCACGTCGGCGACCCGGCAATCGACTTCGTGTGGCTCGCCAACACCCTCGACCTTGACCTGCTTGACACCGTCACCGAGTCCTACGCGATGGCGAGAGGAACGGGAGGCGATGCCCACCTGCTCGACCGAGTAGCCCTCCACTCCGAGTTCGCTCTGGCCCGCTGGCTCCTCCACGGCACGAGGATCGACTCCCCCGAAATCATCGAGGAAGCCCGCGCCATGCTCATCGAACTGGACGAAACAATCGCGAGCGACCCCGACGAGATCTCCGGCCCCAGGTGGCAGATGGAGGTGCCGAGCGCAACGACGCCCGTCACCTCCCCCGACGAAGATTGATTGAAGAAGCCACTCGGATTGAAGAAACCAATGGCATTCACGGAGGAGTGCTAACTGATTAAGACCGCCAGCAATCGGCTGTCTCAATCTTTTATTCAACGTGAATCGTCTCCCCCGGGAGACTTGGTACATCTCCGGGCGGTCTAGGCCGTCTCCTTCACCTGTTCAAGCAGGCTGCCGATGATGGTTTCCAGTTCCTCTTCGGGAATCGGATCGACATGATGGAGCCGCTTGGCCTCGTCCTTCTCGCCGAGATAGGCGAAGGTGGCTGAGATCAGAGACTGATCAACACCGGTGGTACGCGACCACGCCAGCCGGTAGAGATGTAGCTGGAGTTCTCTACTTGGCATGTCCTTCTCCGACGGGCACCGCCCTGTCTTCCAGTCAACGATCCGCAGCCGTTCCTGCCCCGTCTCGGGATCAGTGCCGTCACTGAACACGGCATCGACGGTGCCTCGCATGGGAACACCTGCGACAACGACATCGACAGGCGCTTCTACTGCGACCGGGATATCACCGGAGGAAACGAACGGGATCGACTCAAACCGCTGAATCAGTTCGGCTACACGCGGGTTGTTGAGGTCAAGGCCAAGCACCTGATCAGCATCGCCCGACACATCGATGAGGTCGGCGGTACGCGGGGCGCCGTACCTGCTTGCAATGTATTCGTGGATCTGCTGCCCGAGCCGTGCCGCTCGGGCCGGCTCAGTCGGGATTGGTCGCTCAAGGTCGGTCCGGAACTTCACCGGATCCGCCGCCATCTGAACCACGCCATTAGCAGTCAGGTGCCCGATCTCGAACTCCTCAGCATCGTCCCCATCCAGCAGGGCAAGAAGATCGGAGAGGGATTCCCGCACCCAACCCGAAGCTTCCGACACGGCTTCCGACATGTCTTCTGCCGTTCTCGGTACTCGTCCCGCAACGAATTCAGCGGCTTCCCGAGTCTGTTCGGTCGCGCCCCTGTTCATGTCGGCCATCCACTGTCCCGACATGAGCTCGTCGGTCTCATCCGCATCGACCTCGGGAATCTCGGTCATGCTGACACCGCTCAACGGAGCGTCAATGCCAAGGAGGAGTCGCGAGGGGCCCCTCTTCCGTTTCGCATTCGCTGGGTCCTTTTCGATGGCTTCCCGCTCCGCCATTTCCTGCTCCGGTCTTTCAAACCAATAGCCGGCAAGTAGAAGGCGACTGCGGGGCCGCGTCATCGCAACGTAGGCTAGCCTGCGGATCTCCCGATTCTCATGGTCTGCCATATCTTCGCTGAGCCAGGCAAGATAGCTCGCCTCTAGTTCCTTGGGTGTCTCAGGGTCCTTCCACCTCCATTGCGGGATCGAGTGAGCATCCTCTTGCATCCACGTGGGAATCTTGCCGTAATACGAAAGCCACGGTTTCGTCGGTTTCATTGTTAGCAGGTCGAAGCCCCCGTGCCGCAGTTCCGGTATCGCAACATAGTCCCATTCGAGACCCTTAGCGCCATGAATGGTCATGATTGTGACGGTGTTGGGGTTTTCCAGCTCGTCCTTTGTCACGCCCTCTGATTCAAGCGCTAGATCGGCTAGCGGGAGATCTCCATCGTCATCACCCTTGTCCTTTTCCTCAACGAGGTCGAGCCAGTCAAGGAATGCCTCCAGAGTTGCACCCTCGGTATTCTCCGAGTACCCGGCCGCCATGCGCTGAAGTGACAGGAGGCTGGCGCGGCCAATCCCGCCTGATGCTGAACGAGAGGCCACCTCAGTCTCGATTCCCACGAGCCGGACAGCAAGTCCAACGAGGTCTTCCAGACGCGAGTAGCGAGCCTCCGTCAGTGCCTTGAGCCAGGCCTTTAGGAGGCCAAGCCGTTCCTTGCCTGCGGGGCTTACCTTGGAAGATTCCACGTTATCGAGAACCTCAACAAAAGATCTCTCAGAATCGTCGCGATAGACCCGTTCCTTCCGGAGCAGGTTCAGTGCTTGAATGTCGGCGGGTGAAATATTGAGGTAGGCAAGCATTCGCATGATGGCTTCCCCTCGCGGCGGATTAGAAAC
Source organism: Flaviflexus ciconiae (assembly GCF_003971195.1). Classification (NCBI taxonomy): domain Bacteria; kingdom Bacillati; phylum Actinomycetota; class Actinomycetes; order Actinomycetales; family Actinomycetaceae; genus Flaviflexus; species Flaviflexus ciconiae. Next base: position 1,229,825 of record NZ_CP034593.1, read on the forward strand.
CGCCCTGAGAAGGCCCTGATTGTCTTGACCTCCGGCTGAGTGATCGCACTTTGATTACCGTGCTCGATAAACGGAATGTCAAGCTCCGCGAGAGCGTCCGCAATCGGTTTCATGGTTTTACGAGCCCGGCACAGCACCGCAATGGATGGGCCCTGTCCCTTGTTGTCACCAGCATGAGCCCTGCGGTACTCGTCGATATCACGGGCAATCGCTTTGAAGGAGTCATCCTTCATGACCTCGAAGGAAATCTGGACTTCTCCCCCGGTCGTATTGAAGGCTTCAAGCGGCGCAACGTTGAGGCCGCTTTTAGCTGCGTGTGCTCGGAGAGGTGCAGCGACCGCGTTAGCTGCCTCAAGGATTTCGCCCTTGTTCCGGAACGCGGTCGCCAGCGAATACTGCGGCATTTTCTTCCCTGGCTCAGCGAAGTTCCGGGTGAAGTCAGCCAGGGCATCGGCTGATGCTCCTCGCCATCCATAGATTGCCTGGTTTGGGTCACCAACCGCAGTAACATCGTGACCACCGGCAAACACGTCGGCGAGAAACTTGGCCTGGTTTACCGAGGTGTCCTGGTATTCGTCGAGAAGGACCAGCCTGTGCTCATCACGAAGGGATTGAACAATATCGGGGCGTGCCTGGAGGACCCGATGTGCAACAGCAACCTGGTCGGCGTACTCGGTGAGGCGGTTCACCTTCTTGTACGCAAGATATTCGTCCACAACATCCAGCGCGGCTAGCCGAGTCTCGTGGGTCGGGAAGTGCCTCTTGACCGCGGCATCCTTTGGAGTCATTGTTTCTACGCCAAGCTCCCGCAGGTGGCTATCGAACTCCACCATGCCTTCACGAACGTCGTCGGTTGTGAGTTCATTGTTGAGGATTGTGGCGGCAAGGTCCTTGATCCGATCAGCAATAGTCCCGAGCTGATTCTCGTTGTCCTTACCGAATCCACCTTTCCAGTTCCTCACAAGGTCATGGATGATCTGGTACTGCTCAGCATCCGTGATGAGACGCGACGACGGGTCAACTCCAACGATCAGTCCATGCTCAGTGGCGATTCCTGACGCAAAGGCGTTGTATGTCGCGACGATGGGGCGAGACAGAATCACGGTCTCTTCATCGATTGCCGTGGCCCCAATTCGTGCGGCTTTACGGAGCATCGCAGCAATTCTGGTCGACAGCTCATTTGCTGCTTTCTTTGTGAACGTCAGGCCGAGAACCTGCCCGGGTTCCACGTGGCCTGCGGCCACGTGGTAGACCACCCGTAGTGCCATCGTCTTTGTCTTACCGGCGCCGGCACCAGCAATAACAAGCGATGGCTCGGGGCCGCCCATGATGACCTCGAGCTGATCGGGCGTTGGCGCAAAGCCATCAACTTCCTGGAGGAAGGCGGAAGCACCTTCGGGAGTTTGTAGGTTCACGAGAACAGGGCTCCTTCTTCATACAGCGGGCACACAACTTTCGCCGAGCAATATCTGCAGGCGTCATTCTCACGAGCCCCAAGGTCCACTCCGCCCAGTTCGTTCTTCACTTCAATAAGCATCTCGTCTACCTGAGCCCGACCTTCATCAGTTAGCGGATCTTGCTCGCGGGTCTTCGGTAATCCGCTCTTATCGGCCTCTGAAACATGGACGAGTTTCGCTCCGGCTGTCGCTTGTCCCGTCTCCTTTTCGTACAGCCACTGGTATACCTTCAGCTGTGGATTCTCCTGCACCAGGGTTTTGCTCTTAGGTTTCCCCGTCTTAAAGTCAACGATCACCGGACCATCTGGAGTTTCTTCGATCCGGTCAATACGACCCGCAACGGTGAAGCTGTCTGTTTCAACTCGGACGGTCCGCTCAACAATTCCTTTCGGATGTTCTCTCAGGTAGTTAGAAAGAGTTTCGACCTGGAAGAGGAGTATTTCCCTTTCGAACTCCCGCTCGTAGCCGTCCGCCAGATCGGCCGCATAGTCATCCCACATCGCTTCGACACTCTCCATCATGGCTTGAAGGTCTCCGTCGGGATGTTTTTCAGCAAGCTCGTGCACAAAGGTTCCTCGGGACAGGGCACGCACATCTTCGACATTCTTCAGGCCGGCCGCTTCCATAAACCATTTGAGTGTGCACTTCAGAATGTTCTCAACGCTTGATGGCGAGATCCTAGTTGATGCTTCCCACGGCTCAGGGTTGCTCGGTTCGAGAGTCGGGATCCACGTTTCGGGTGCCACACCGATTCGATCGCTCGGACTCCATGTCGGCAAGGACGCCAAGATATCGGCGGCAAGCTCACGGTCAGAGTCGCGCACGCGCAGGGTCGGGTCGCTGATCGCGGAGCGCAGCCTACCAATCACACCGGGGATTGACATGGAAAGCTGGCTCGACTCGATGTGCTCTATATCGGCCTCGGTTGCGATGAGGTCAATGAACCGCGAGTGCGAGGTATCTTCGGAATCGACCGCGGTAAAGACGAGTTCCTTCCTGGCGCGACCGATCGAGAATGCCAGCATGCGTAGCTCGTCGTCGAGGACGGAGCGCAGGCCGGAGATCCCGTCCGTGAGCCGGTCGAGGTGAAGCTCGGCAAGGCGACCCGCACCGAACAGCCCGTCTCTGATTCGCAGGTTTGGCCAAGCCCCATCATTCAGATCGGCAACGATCACGAGTTCGAAGTCTTGGCCGATTGCCATGGCGGGGGTTAGCAGGTGGACGCCACTTTCCCGACCGGTCCTTGCGATCGAGTCCTCAGCGATGTCCTGTCCTTCAAGCTCGTCTATCAGCTGAGCTGCCGTGGTCCTGGCATCGCGGTCAACCATGCGCTGGGCGACGCGGAACATCTGCATAACCGAGTCGAGCATGGCGCCCGAGGACCTGCTGGTGGGTCCACCGGATAGTGCACGCTCACGCCAGTCTTCGGCAAGCCCAACGGCTTCCCACGCTTCCCAGAGAACAGCCTCGGCATCAAGACCGCTTGCGATTGCAACGCGTACCTTGTCGAGGATGTGGGAGAGCTTTCTAAGGGGGTGGGCCCAATCATCCTTCGGCGGCTCTACGAGAGCGTCCCGCACCGGGGTCTCAGATTCTCCAAATGCGGCGTTAACGTGCTGGACGAGGGTCCTACGATGAGAGGGCTCGAGCCCGATAACGGGAGATGATAGAAGGCCGAGCAGGTCCGCATCAGCTAGTTCTCCTCCGCCCGCTTCGCGGATGATGTCCATGAGGGCACGGACGACCCTGCTGTACCTCAGGGGCTGGTTTCTGGCGGCGGGACGCACCCGCACCCCGGCCTCGCGTAGGACGCGTTCGATCTCGGTGTGGGCGCCGCGTGAGCGGGTGATGATGGCGATGTCGTCGTAGCGGAGGTTACCGCGGACGTGTTCACGGCGGATCATGCGGGCTATGCCCGAGAGCTGCTGGTCGCCACCGGGGAAAGTCGTAATTGAGAAAGCATCTTCACCGTCTGCGGCCTCGGGCTTGCGATGTTCGCCGGTTCCGGCCACCCCTATTCTGGCAATGAGTGAATCTTGGAGGGCGGCGAGCTTGGCTCCTGCCCGATGCCGCTTTTCGAGCGTGACCAGGCCTGCATTCACGCCGAGCCCGGGCTTACTGCCGCGAGCCAGTCCCGGAAGGTGTGCAATGCCGCCGCGAAAACCTTCGACCGCGGTGTCGGGGTCCGCGGTCATGACCAGCCGAGCGCCCCTACCGTCACCGGGAATTATGTCGTGAACGGATGAGAGCAGCGATGCTGTTGCGAGCGTGGCGTTCTGATAGTCATCGACAAGGACCCAGTCCCAGGTCGGCATTGCGCCCTGCGACCATGCATCGGGCGTGGCGAGCAGGCGTGCGGCCTGGTGGACAAGGCGAGCGTGGTCGAAGCGGTCCGCTCCCGCTCCGCCGGGCGCTGTCGCATCCTCGAGGGCCAGAGCGTTCTCGTAGTGGTCCATGAGGTGCCCGACGGCGATCCAGTTTTCCTCGCTGCGGTCGGTTCCGAGCTGGACGAGGTCGGCACCGGATAGGCCGAGTTCAGCGGCACGGGTCAGCAGGTCGCGGAGTTCGGCGCGGAATCCCGGCAGGGCAATAACGTCGGGCGTGATCGCTTCGGGCCACGGGATTTGGTCCCCAATCTCCGCAAGCAGCTCGGTGATAATGGCGTCTTGTCCGGGACCGGTAATGAGTTCGGGGGTTTGCCGTCCGCGGTCGGCCGCGTATTCCTGGAGGATTCCAAAAGCCCACGCTTGGGCGGTTCGAACAGAAACGTTGTGCGGGAGCCTGCCGTGACGCAGGGTAAGTTTGGAGCGAAGATCGTCGGCGGCCTTGCGGCCCGCGGCGAGCAGAACCAGGGATTGGCCTCCTTCGATGATGTGGGAGGCAGCTTCCAGAAGGACCGTGGTCTTACCTGTTCCCGATGCTCCTGTGATGACAGTGGCGGTGGCTCCCGCTGCTGTCTTAATTGCACGCCGTTGTGAATCATCAAGGTCGAGTTGCTCCATGGCATTTACGATACGTCAGGCCGGGGGCCGATTTGTTTCACTTTTCGGCTAGTGACGAATCGATAAGGGTGTTCCCCTTCTTCTTTCGTACGATTGTAGCTATGGAAATTCAGATTGGAATTCAGAACATCGCCCGCGAACTCACCTTCGAGGTCGACCAGACCGCTGACGAGATTGCCGCAGCTGTCACGGAGGCTATCTCCTCGAACGGTGTCTTCACCGTCAACGACACCAAGGGTCGCCGCGCCATCGTCCCGGTATCTACCCTCGCCTATGTTTCCACCGGTGAGGATGAGCCCCGCCGCGTCGGCTTCGGCCACCAGTAAGCCCTCGGTGTGAGCCCGGTCCGTTGGTGGCCGGGCTATCCAGGCAACCCACCTTTCGGCTCTGGAGAGCCACGCACATAGCATCCCGGTTCGTTTGTGCGCCGTGCGGGAACGCTTCGGACCACGCAAGTCGATCCGTTTCTGGATGTGCGCAAAGTAGCGCTACCACCCACTTCCAGGGAGGCACGGCGGCGATCATTCTTACCTTCTCACTTCCTCTGCCTACGCGCATTGCACGGTTGATCCCAACACAGATCCACGCGTTTCGTACGAACTGGACTAGGATGATCGTGAAGGTTGACCGGTCGTGCTGTTGACATTGACTTATCCCGCCGGATTCCCGGCACTGCTTCTTGGCGATCGGCTACCGGTGCTCTCGAGCACCCCCGTTTGCTCATGAAATAAAAGGATACGAATGTCTACATCCGGACAGATCAATACTGATGCGGCCGCAGTGCCGACCGCGAACGAGCCGAAGGCGGATATTGATGCCACGGCCGAAGAGCTCAAGCTCGAACAGAAATCTTTCGCTGACTTCGGTGTCAGCAAGCCCATCGTTGAGGCTCTCGCAGCCAAGGGCATTACCCACCCCTTCCCGATTCAGGCCCTGACTCTCCCGATTGCTTTGAAGCGTCAGGACATCATTGGCCAGGCCAAGACCGGTACCGGTAAGACCCTCGGCTTTGGTATTCCGATCGTGGAATCCGTCGTTGGTCCTTCCGAGGAAGGCTACGAGAACCTGGTGGCACCCGGTGCACCGCAGGCGCTCGCCATTGCCCCGACCCGTGAGCTTGCCGTTCAGGTGGCGGGCGATCTGAAGATGGCATCGGCTAACCGTGACGTCCGCATCGTCGAGGTGTATGGCGGCCGTGCCTACGAGCCCCAGGTCGATGCGCTAAAGAAGGGCGCCGAGATCGTTGTCGGCACTCCCGGCCGTCTCATTGACCTGCACAAGCAGCGGGTCCTCGACCTCTCCCACGTGAAGACACTCGTCCTGGACGAGGCTGACGAGATGCTTGATCTCGGTTTCCTCGAGGATGTCGAGACCCTCATGGCCGCCACCCCGGCAACACGTCACACAATGCTGTTCTCGGCCACCATGCCGGGCTCCGTTGTTGCCATGGCACGCCGCTACATGACCCGCCCGACCCACATCCGGGCCCAGGATCCGACCGGCGATCAGAAGACCGTGAAAGAAACGACACAGGTCGTTTACCGCGCCCACCAGCTCAACAAGATCGAGGTGCTCGCCCGGATCCTCCAGGCGGAGGGTCGCAAGCTTGCCATCATCTTTACCCGCACGAAGCGTCAGGCCGCCCGCGTTGCCGAGGAACTCGAAGAGCGTGGCTTTGCCACCGGTTCCCTGCACGGCGACCTGGGTCAGGGTGCCCGCGAGCGCGCACTGCGTGCCTTCCGTTCCGGCAAGATCGATATTCTCGTTGCCACGGACGTGGCCGCCCGCGGTATCGACGTCGACAACGTCACCCACGTCATTAACTACCAGTGCCCCGAGGACGATAAGACGTACCTGCACCGGATTGGCCGTACCGGCCGCGCCGGTCATCACGGCACCGCCGTCACCTTCGTTGACTGGGAGGACACTCCCCGCTGGTCCGTCATCAACTCCGCCCTCAACCTCGGTACTCCCGAGCCGGTGGAAACCTACCACACCTCCGATCACCTCTACGCGGACCTGAACATCGATCCGAACGTGACCGGTCGTCTGCCCCGCGCACAGCGCACTCGCGCCGGACTCGAAGCCGAAGAGGTTGAAGACCTTGGCGAGACCGGTGGTCGCAAGGGTGGCCGTAACCGTTCCGGTGGTGGACGTCAGGGAGGCCGCAGCGGCGGACGTGGCGGCCAGGGCGGTCGTGGCGGAAACCAGGGCAACCGGAACCGTCGGGCTGATGGTGGGGAGGGCCGTTCCGAGCAGGCTCCTCGCAGGAACCGCACTCGTCGCCGCACGAAGAACGGTCGCGCGCAAGGCAATTCCGGCGAGTAGCAACCGGGCTTCAACTGGGATTCACTGACTGCTAGTTACTGAAGTTCAACAGGTGCAAGGGAGGGAAGGCGTCACGCCTTCCCTCCCTTTATGCTTTGCTAGCCAAGTACATCGCTAGTCATATGGGCCGCATTTGCTTGCGGGACTGACTAAATCTGTTCGATGACTCCGAGGATGCCGTTAACGATGAGCTGGGTAGCGATTGCGGCAAGGAGCATGCCAGAGAGCTTCGTGAGAAGAGTTGTTCCGCCTTCACCGAGAACGCGGTGAATGACGACGGAGAAGCGGAGTGCCGCCCAGGAAACAATGTGGACTGCAACGAAAGCGGCTATGACAGCAATGATTGACGGGGTGTTTGATCCGGCGTCTTCGACGGCGAGCATGAAAGCAACGATTGTGCCGGGGCCCGCGAGAAGCGGGGTGCCAATCGGAACGAGAGCCACGTTGGTTTTGCCGGCGGGCTTGCCTGGATCGGATTCTTCGCCGGTCAGGAGCTGCAGCGCTACGAGCAGGAGGAGCAGGCCGCCAGACATCTGCATGGCTTCCACGGAGATGTGGAGGAAACCGAGGATATAGGTTCCGAACAGGCCGAAGACGGCCAGGACGCCAGCGGAGACGGAATTGGCCTGCCAAGCGGCCCTGGCTCGTTCTTTCGGGGTGAGTTTCGATGTTAGTCCCAGGAAGATCGGCACGTTGCCGGCGGGGTCCATGATGACGAACAGCGTAAAGAATGTCGACGCAAACAGGGTGACATCGATGACGTTGTTCACGGGTAGTAGACCTCCATTGCCGCCTTGTGAGCGATCCTCTCGAACATTTCGCGCGAGGTGGTGTTCTCGCCGAGCAGGTTCTTCTTGCCTGAGCCATGGTAGTCGCTCGAACCGGTTTGGACGAGTCCTCGCTCGGTGACAATGCTCGCCAGTTCTCGGCGGTCTGCCGGGGAATTGTCCCGGTGATCCACCTCGAGGCCATCAATCCCCAGGTCCAGGCCCCGCCCGATCGCCGTCCAGTCGTGGGAGCCACCGCGGGAAGCGGCCCTGGGGTGTGCCCAGATAGCTACTCCCCCGGCGTCGTGAATCAGGGCGATCGAGTCAACGAGCTCGGGTGCCCAGTACGGCCGGTAGTAGGGCGATCGTGGTGACAGGTAGCCGCTGAAAGCCTCATCCCGGTGAGAGATCGTGCCCCGTGCTAGGAGAGCGTCGGCGATGTGGGGGCGGCCGAGGGTCGCATCCTCCCCCGCCACGGCTACAACTTCCTGCCAGGTCACAATGCCGTCTTTCTCCATGGCGTCCACCATGTTGATCAGCCGTTCCTGACGCGCCTGGCGGACGCGGATGCAGTGGTCGATGATCCCTTCATCGGGATCAAAGAGGTATCCGAGCAGGTGAACGGTCCGGTGCTCGTGCCGGGTAGAGATTTCGATTCCGGTAACAAGCCCAACACCCGTCGTGGCAACGGCTGCTTTGGCTTCGCCATATCCGCGAACGGTGTCGTGATCGGTCAGCCCAAGGATCTCAATACCCACGCTGGCAGCCTCCGCCATGAGCTCGCCGGGTGTCTGCGTGCCATCGGAGTGCAGGGAGTGCGTGTGGAGATCGATCACTGCCCTAGGCTATGGCTTTTTTGAAAACTATGCCCACAAACTCTCCCTCGACAGCCCCGCCGACGCGCTTTTCCGGCAGAACCCACTTCCCCGATCAGCATCACCACATGGAGCGTCGTAGCTACTCCTTCGAGTATCGACGCGTTCAAGCTTGTCGCTTGGTCTTCGGGCTATCACAGGTCTTGCGCTGTCCTTCACAGCTAGGTCCTTCATAGCTCGGTCCTTACATAGCTCGGTCCTTTATCGCTCCGTCCGTTATGGCTCCGTCCTACGTTGCCTCGTCATTCCTCGTGCACGGTATGGGGTCGGTTCGGCGTATAGCGGACTGGCTGGAATCGATACGGCATGAAAGGGGTGACAGAATGGAGGCATGACTGAAGAGACAGAAGACCGCGGTTCGAACCGCTCGCAGAGGCCCGACAATCGTGAATTCCGACAGTTCATTGGTGAGGACTGGGGTGAGCGTCCCGCAGGCCCGCCCCGGTCGGATGTTGCCGACTACACGGCCGTCCGCAGGAAGAAGCTAGCCGAGCAATTTCCGGGTCAGCGGCTTGTGATTCCCGCCGGAGAGCTTCGGGTCCGTTCGAATGACACGGACTACAGGTTCCGTGCCCACTCAGCTTTTGCTCACCTGACCGGCCTCGGTGGCGAACTGGAGCCCAATGCCGTTCTCGTTCTCCACCCGGTCGAGGGCGGCGCGGAAACGCACGAAGCTGTTCTCTACTTCCATCCCCGGTCCCCTCGTAGCTCCGAGGAATTCTGGGCCGATTCCCGCTACGGCGAATTCTGGGTCGGTGCCCGCCCGTCCCTGGAAGAAATGACAACAATGACGGGCATCCGTTCCGAGCACATCGAGTCGCTCCCCGATGCTCTGGACAAGGACCTGGGCCAGGTGCAGCTCGCTGCCATCACCCAGGCAGACACGAAGATCGATGCGCAGGTGACCGAGCTCCGTCAGCGCGAGTCCCTCACCGGTGGCGAAGCACTCGACTCGAAGCTTCTCGAAGCAGCCAGCGAGATCCGCCTCCGCAAGGATGAGTGGGAGGTGGCCGAAATCCAGAAGGCCATCGACGTCACCCACTCGGGCTTCGATGAAATCATCGCGAACCTGCCGCGCGCCGTTGAGCACTGGCGCGGTGAGCGCGTCGTCGAAGGTGCTTTTGCTCAGCGAGCACGCGAAGAAGGCAACGGGGTCGGCTACGACACGATCGCGGCTGCCGGTAACCACGCAAATACTCTGCACTGGATCGTCAACGACGGCCGGGTGAAGGACGGCGAACTCATCCTGGTTGACGCTGGTGCCGAGGTTGATTCCCTCTACACCGCCGATATCACCCGCACCCTGCCGGTGAACGGCACGTTCACCCCGGAGCAGGCCAAGGTTTACGAGGCTGTTCTCGAGGCGTGCGAGGCGTCGCTTGCGAAGGCCAACGAGAAGGGCGTGAAGTTCCGGGAGATCCACCAGGCTTCCATGGAGGTCATTGCCCGCTACCTCGAAGAGTGGGGCTGCCTGCCCGGTACTGCCGAGGAGTCGCTTGCTCCCGACGGCCAGTTCCACAGGCGGTGGATGCCGCACGGCACCTCCCACCACCTGGGACTCGACGTTCACGACTGTGCCCAGGCTCGCCGGGAAATGTACTTGGATGCGGTTTTGGAGCCCGGCATGGTGTTCACCATTGAGCCCGGCCTGTACTTCCGCGAGGACGATCTGAAGATCCCCGCGTGGCTTCGCGGAATCGGGGTGCGGATCGAGGACGATATTCTCGTGACCGAGACCGGTGCCCGTCGCCTGTCGGAAGATATTCCCCGCACCACCCAAGGTGTGGAAGCCTGGATGAAGTCGATCCTGGACAAGAGGAGCTAGCCTATGCAGCGTCGAAGCCGTGTTTTCGTTGGTCGCCTAGCAGGAACCGAAGTTTTCGATCCCATCGGCGACAAGGTCGGCAAAGTCCACGACGTTGTCGTGCTCTTCCGTCTTGTGGGAGCCCCACTCGCCGTTGGCCTCGTCATCGAGGTCACCGGGCGAAAACGCGTCTTCCTGCCGTTGTCCCGCGTCACGTCAATCGCCAACGGACAGGTCATCACGACCGGGCTCGTGAACATCAGGAAGTTCGCACAACGGTCCACCGAGACCCTCGCACTGTCCGAGATTCTCGACCGCAGGGTCTCCTTCAAGGACGGCTCCGGCGACGCCACCGTCATTGACCTATCGATCGAGGAGCAGCGCCGGGCCGACTGGCGGGTCTCCGAAGTCTACGTAAAAACGGACAAAAACGGCCCTCACGGCGGAGAATCCCTGATCGTCGGGGTCGGGGACCTCAACGGTCTTGCCACCGGCAAGGAAGGCCAGGCGGCCACCGCGCTCCTGGCACGCGTCGCCACCCTGAAGCCCGCAGACGTTGCCGACGTGATCCGGGACCTGCCTGGGGAGCGCCGCATGGCGGTGGCATCGGGACTGAACGATGAACGGCTTGCCGAGGTACTGTCCGAGCTGGGCGACGATGAACGAGTGGAGATCATGTCCGATCTCGACATCGAACGTGCCGCCGACGTCCTGGACGTCATGCAGCCCGACGACGCGGCCGACCTCGTGGCAGACCTGCCAGCAAACCACGCGGCTTTGCTGCTGGAACGCATGGACCCCGAAGAAGCCGACGACGTTCGCAGGCTACTCACCTACGACGAGAGAACGGCCGGTGGTCTCATGACAACCGAACCGATCATTCTCTCCCCCGAGGCCACCGTCGCTCAGGCACTCGCCTCCGCGCGACGTAAAGACGTAACCCCGGCTCTTGCCGCCACGGTCTTTGTTGCTCGTCCCCCGCTGGAAACACCCACGGGCAGATTCATCGGGGTTGTTCACCTGCAACGCGCCCTACGGGAACCTCCCTCGACCCTCGTCGGTCGGATCGTGGACTCGGATCTTGAGCCGCTCTTGCCGGAAGACACCATCGGAACGGTTGCCAGGCGCCTGGCTACCTACAACCTGACCGCGCTTCCGGTCGTTGACGAGTCCAGGCTGCTGCTCGGGGCCGTCTCAATTGATGACGTTCTCGACCATCTCCTCCCCGACGACTGGAGGACCAGCCCCGATGACGAATCCGACATGAGAGTGGGTGAATCGAATGCCTGACCACTTCAGCGAACCACTCGATGCTCGCAGTAGAAAAGCCCGCAGGATCAAAGCGAACAGGGACACGGACCGGTTCGGGCAGGTTTCCGAAGCCATTGCCCGGTTCACCGGCACCCCGCGGTTCCTTGCCTACCTGACAGTCTTTGTCTCTGTCTGGCTCGCCTGGAACACGTGGGGCCCGGAAGCCCTCCGGTTCGACTCCGCTGCCCTCGGCTTCACGGCACTCACCCTCATGCTGTCCCTCCAGGCGTCCTACTCGTCCCCTCTCATCCTCCTCGCCCAAAACAGGCAGGACGATCGAAACAAGGTCGCGGCCGAGCAGGACAGGCAACGTGCGGAACGCAACCTGGCGGACACCGAGTACCTGGCCCGTGAAATTGCGGGGATGCGGATGACTCTCGGCGACATGGCAACCCGTGACTTCGTTCGTTCCGAGCTACGCGACATGATCGACGAGCTCGACCGCGAGCGCACCGACCGTCTCAAGGAACGCGAGGAACGCATCAAGCAACTCCAGGAAGAGATCGAGGAGCTACGCGGCGAACGCGGTGAAGAGTAACCGAACACGAGGAATCACTTGATGATTCTCAGTGTGAGGAGCCCCGGCCCAAACGGCCGGGGCTCCTCACTTCATGCCTCCGTCAGCTGACCGGAGCTCTTTGCTTCATGCCTCCGTCAACTGGACGGAATCATGCCGGTAGCTGGAATGGTGCCGGCCGCGGTTTTACGACGCGTTCGGGTCGAGGGTTCTTCGGACGGTTGCGGCGAATATGTCTGCACCCGCTGGTCCCGGATGTGTGGAATCCCCTGCGAGCAGTTCCGGGTGTTCCTCGATCGCGTCGTGCCAGTCGGCAACCCTGATGCGGTCGGGGTGCTTGCGTGCGCACTTGTGGATTGCCTCGTTCGCTTCGGGGATCCAGCTGGCGCGTGCCGGGCCAAATCCGGTGACGAGCACAAGGGTGCGGTCCGGCCCAATTGCTTCAAGCAACCTAGTGATGTCCGATTCGTGGATTGTTCCGTTGGTTGCCAGGGACACAACGACGTAGTCTCCGAGCGTGCCGTTCGCCGCGTATTTGGAAATGATATCGGTGGCGACCTGGATGCTACGTGACTCGGCAGCATCCACGGTCACGCCCGGCATCTGCTCCTGTAGCTTGTACGCGGAGGCGAGGGTAACAGAATCACCGATGATGGTGACGCGGTCCCAACTGGCGGGGGTGCCTTCGTATTCCGGGGTTGGATCAAGCGTTGGTTCGACGGGAGCTTCGGTCGGTTCCTCGGGGGCGCTGGGAGCGGGTTCCCCGGGATCGTCGGTGGGAGTGGCCGGCTCCTCAGCGGGTACATCACCGGGTGCCTCACCGGTCGGATCCGCACTTGGGTCCGTGCCCTCGTTACTGTCACCGGTCTGATTGCCCGGTGGCGGGGTGTGGTCGCCAGCATCCGGTGGCGGTATTGGCTGGGTATTCTTGCCTGCCTCGACGGCGGCCTGGCCGGATGAAACCGGCGGGGCGATAGCGATGCCGGTGACGGCGAAGCTGACGACAAGAAGGGGTACACCAACGGCAGTGATGGCCTGGGCCGGGTTGAAGCCCGCAACCCTGTTGCGGACGTGGATCAGCCAGCCTTTCACTCCCATGGTGCGCACCGGGTTCTCCACGAAACGGTAGGAGAGGTCCGCGCAGATGATGGAGAGAGTCGCGATGATGATCGCGGCGACATAGGGGTTGAGGAACGGGAACTGGTAGTACCCGAGAACGTAGAGGGGCCAGTGCCACAGGTAGATACCGTAGGAGCGGACACCGAGCCACGTGAGCACCTTGGAACCCAGAACCTTCTGAAGCGCGTAGGCGGGGCCGGACTGGACGTCCGGGAGCATGGTTCGGATAACGAGGAGAGCCAGCACGGAGGCTCCGACCATCCCCCACGGGTACATGGGACCCGAGTCGGGAAGAAAAAGGCCGCCAAGAATGATGGCGATGATGGCGAACCAGCCGGCTCCTGCCCACGCGCGGGACAAGGGGTTGCGCTGGGGCTCATCCCGTCCGATGACAACGTGCTGGAGGGCGAATGCGAGGCCCGCTCCCAGCATCAGTCCCCACAGGTGAGTGTCGGTTCCCATGTAGGCCCGCGTCGGATTGTCCGTGGCGAGAAGCCCATGCAGATAGATCGAGAAAGAGCCGATGAGGAGGGCGGCACCCACCCGCCATCTCGTCCCCAGGAACGCGAGGCCGGCCACGACGAGTGGCCACACAACATAGAACTGCTGCTCGACCGCAAGCGACCACATGTTGGTGAGCAGAAGCGGGCTCGCTTCCTCAAAATAGGAGGAGTCATGAGCGATCTCAACCCAGTTGTAGGTGGCGGTGAGCGAACCGACGACTTGGCGTCCAAGCGCTACGAGGGCATCCCCACCGACAAAGAAGGCCAGGGCCGCGGAACCGAGGGTTGCGACCAGCACGGCCGGGAAGAGCCGCCTGAACCTGCGTGCCCAGAAGTCACCGAGGCGGATGCTGCCGTGACGCAGTGTGGAGACGAGAAGCAGGCTGGTGATGAGAAATCCGGAGAGCACGAAGAAAACATCGACACCCACATACCCAAGGGGCGCCCTGCCGGGGATGAGGTGGTAGACGAGGACGAGCCCGGCGGCAATGGCCCGCAAGCCATCCAGTCCGGGGATGCGCCGCATCGAATAGTGTGGCCGTTTTGATACCGGCGCCGTAATCATCGTGTTCATTTCACTATCGAATTTACGCCCGTCCTTCCTAACTGCCAACCGCTCACTATACCTTTAAGAAAACTGTGACGATCTCGTGACTCTCCCGAAACGTGAGCCTGCATACCTCCCACGTATCACCCTGGAATACTTACGGGTCCATCGTTAGAATAAAGCCATGACAGTACCAAGCGAGGAGGCAGTACGGGAAGCCCTCGGCACCGTGCTTGATCCTGAAATTCGTCGTCCAATCACCGATCTCGACATGGTGCGTTCTGTCGACATCGACAATGGCAATGTTGCCGTCGGCATCGATCTCACCACGCAGGGATGTCCGTTGCGTGACACGATCTCGTCTGACATCGAAGAGGCAGTCGGCAAGGTCGAAGGAACCCAGGCCGTGACCGTTGACTTCGGCGTTATGTCCGATGAACAGCGCAAGGCCCTGCAAACTAAGCTTCGCGGCGGAGCTCCCGAGGCGGTTATCCCGTTCTCGCAGCCCGGCTCGCTAACTCGCGTCTACGCAATCACGTCCGGTAAGGGTGGCGTCGGCAAGTCGTCAATGACCGCTAACCTCGCCGTTGCCCTCGCCAAGCAGGGACTGCGTGTGGGCGTTGTTGACGCCGACATTTACGGACACTCGATCCCCGCCATGCTCGGCGTAACCCAGCCCCGACCCGCGTGGAAGACATGATCATGCCGCCCGTTTCACAGGGCATCAAGGTCATCTCCATTGGCATGTTCACCCAGGGCAACACCCCCGTCGTGTGGCGCGGACCCATGATGCACAGGGCGCTCCAGCAGTTCCTTGCCGACGTCTACTGGGGCGACCTTGACGCCCTTCTCCTCGACCTTCCCCCGGGCACCGGCGACGTCGCCATCTCGGTCGCGCAGCTTCTGCCGAACTCCGAGATTGTCGTTGTCACCACCCCGCAGCTCGCAGCCTCGCAGGTTGCTGAGCGTGCTGGCGCAATGGCGGCGCAGACCAACCAGAAGGTCATCGGCGTTATCGAGAACATGTCCCACCTTGAGCTCCCGGACGGAACAAAGATGGACCTGTTTGGTTCCGGCGGTGGCGAAAAAGTTGCCGCCGAGCTCACGAAGATCCTTGGCTACGAGATCCCTGTCCTCGCACAGATCCCCCTCGAGCAGGAACTCCGCGAGCAGGGCGACAATGGCACCCCGCTGGCCGGTACCGACTCCGAGTCCCCCGCATCGACCGCGATTCACGGCATTGCGGACAAGCTCGCGCACCGTGCACGCGGCCTGGCAGGTCGCTCCCTCGGACTCAGCCCGATCAACAACTGATCGCGCGCCGATCAGCCTGATCAACCCGTGACGCTGTGGGCCTCCCAAATGGGAGGCCCACACTCATGTCTGCATTATTCTCAGGAACTCATGTCCCCAAGAGCACGAGGGAAAGCCGACTTGCGAAGCGCGGCTGCCTGAGCAATGATGACCGGCCTATCGAACAGCGCGCGGCAACTCTTATCCGCTATGCCACTGATGTAGCGGGCGCCCGTTCACAATAATCGGATTATTCTAGACGGGATCATTCCAGCCGGTTTGTCGCCGAATCCGTGTCCCGACGTGGCCTCCCGTGGCCCAGAATCAGGTTGCCTGATCGTCGAACGGAACCGTATCCCGGACGGCGGTTGCAGTCCCAGCGGCGGTGCCGCTGGCAGCGGACGTAGCCGGCGCCGTTGCGGCGGGAGAGGTCGTTGCGGTTGCTGTTGCTGTGCCAGCCGCAGCCGTTCCAGCGGCGGCGGCCGTTGCGGTCGCCGCGGCGGCTGTGGGAACCGAACGAGGTGTTGAGACTGGACGGGAGGTTCGGGAGGGAACACGTGCCGGAGGCTCGTCCTTGAGCGCTTCCTTGACGATCCTGCGCGGATCGTACTGGCGCGGGTCGAGATTCTTGAGCTCCTCAAAGTCGGGCCCGAGTTCTTCCTTGACCCTGGCTTTCGCACCGGTGGCGATGTTCTTGACCTCGCGAATGAGGCGGCCGAGCTGCGCTGCGAGCTCCGGGAGCTTCTCGGGACCAACAATAATGACAAGAATGAGCGCAAGGACGATGAACTCAGTCGTGTTGATTCCCATGCCGACCATCATACCCGGCCTTCACATTTCGGACATGGTACTGAGGGACTAGACGAGAAGCGTTCTGGACCACATTTCCCGCCAAATATCCTTGGAAATCCCGAAGTGACAGAAATTCTTGTGACAGGTTAGTGGCTGGATGAGCATGCTCTGTCCCGAATGGTCAACGGCACGGCTTGAAACAGCGGAACGTGCCGGTTTCATGGGTAAGATGGTCCGCAGATACAAGGAGGACCGCATGTCGAGTGACAAGGCCCAGCTGTGGGCGTTCGCCGAAGAGCAGACAACCGAGGACGAACTTCTCGCGGGGGCTCGGGCCGCCGCCGATGATCTTGGCATCGCGGCAACGAGTCCGGCCACGGGGGCGCTCCTCCGCCTCCTCGTTTCCACGTCCCGCGCACAGACGGCGGTGGAAGTGGGCACCGGCGCGGGAGTCTCCGGCCTCTACCTGCTCCAGGGCAATCCCACCCTCACTCTGACAACAATCGACGTTGAGAGCGAAGCACAGCGGTGTGCACGCGAGCTCTTTGCCCGCGCCGGAATCCGAGCATCCCGCACCCGCCTGATCAAGGGCCGTTCCGCGGACATCCTCCCCCGCCTTGCAGATCGGTCCTACGACATGGTGCTCGTCGACGGGTCCGCCGAAGAGGCACCGGGCGATGTTGAGGAAGCCCTCCGTATCCTCCGTCCCGGCGGTCTCCTGATCGTGGCTCGTGCCCTTCTTGATGGTCGGGTCGCCGATCCCGCTCGCCGCGAACCGGACACCGTGGCGTTGCGCGGCCTCGTCCGCGACGTTCTCGAGCGCAGCCCCATGTCCTCTATCGTCCCGATCGGAGCGGGCCTGTTGCTCGCTCAGACACGGAGCGAATAAACCCACCCGCGGCAGGAGCTCCCCCACTTAAGTTTGGCGCTCCCCAACTCGCGGAAGTTCCCGTTCTTGGCAGCACCGGCTCCATGTCATAGCGACAGTGGCTCCTCGAGTCCAATCACGGTAGCTCCACTCGTTGAAGCGGGATGGATCCCATGGTGACGTTTCGCAGACTTGCCGATACCGAGGAGGACCTGCTCGAGACTTTTCTCTATCTCGCTATTCATCAGGAAGATCCCACAAATCCGGTGTCTCGGTCGGTTCTTGAGCTTCCGGAGCTTGCTACATATATCAGTAACTGGGGTCGGCGCAGTGACCACTGCCTCGTTGCCGAGGTCGGCGGCGTCGTCATCGGTGCCGTCTGGTGCAGGATGTACGCCGGCCAGGTAACCGGCTATGGCTTCGTGGATGATCAAATCCCCGAGCTCACCATGTCTCTTCTGCCCGAATATCGGGGACGGGGTATAGGAAGTGAGCTGCTGGGACGGCTTTTCGAGTTGTTGCAAGAAAAGGGCTTCGAGCGGGCTTCCCTGTCCTGCCAAGTATCAAATCCTGCTTATCGTCTCTACCAACGAATGGGTTTCGAGACCCTCCGCCTTGGCGACGGGATGCGGTCATGGTCATTGAACTCGAAAAATCACAGCGAACCGGATCAAACAGGGGTGGGTCCGGGCCGGGAAACACGAGTAGGACATAGGAAATCCCGGGCCTTAGCGTTAGCCAAGACCCGGGATGTGAAGCTGGTTCTAGCTCACTACTGCATTGAGTGCCGCACCAAGCTCTGCTGCTTCATCAGCGTTTAGCTCGATGACAAGGCGTCCACCGCCATCAACAGGAATTCTCATGACGATTCCGCGGCCTTCCTTTGCCACTTCAATCGGTCCATCACCCGAGCGGGGTTTCTGCGCTGCCATGGTTTATCTCCTTAACTAAAGGTCGTCTCTAGTTTACGGCATCACGGCCCGGAGAGGGAGAAGTATGTCACGTACCGTTCGGTCTATTGCCGTCTTCGTCCTTGCCGTTGACCTTGTCAGCCACCGCGCTAATACCCTTGAGGATAGCTTCGAGGGCCTCCTCGGCCGTATCAACGACGGTAATGAGATCCATGTCTTCCGGGGAGATCATGCCTTCCCCGACCTGCTTGTCCTTGATCCAGTCAACGAGGCCTCCCCAGTATCCGGAATCGACAAGGACGACGGGGAACGACATGACCTTGCGGGTCTGAACGAGAGTGAGGGCCTCGAAGAGCTCATCGAGGGTGCCGAAACCGCCGGGAAGAACAATGAAGCCCAGCGAGTACTTCACGAACATCATCTTGCGGATAAAGAAGTACCGGAAGTTGATGCCAAGATCGACGTAGTCGTTCATGCCCTGCTCGAACGGAAGCTCAATGCCAAGGCCAACGGAAATGCCCTTCGCGTCGACCGCGCCCTTGTTCGCGGCTTCCATGATTCCCGGCCCTCCGCCGGTGATGACCGAGAAGTCATGCTCAACCAGTTTGGCGGCGATGTCGGTGGCGAGCTGGTAGTTGGCGTTCTCGGGCTTGGTCCGCGCGGAACCGAAGATCGACACGGCCGGGCCGAGGTCAGCCAATGCACCAAATCCTTCGACGAACTCCGCCTGGATTCTCATCACGCGCCACGGGTCAGCATGGAGCCAGTCGGAATCCTGGTTGGGTGCAAGCAGCCTCGCATCCGTTGTCGACTTCGGGATCTGGTCGCCCCGCAGGAGCACGGGGCCGCGTCGATATGACTTCATATCATGTCCTTTCGTTCTTCGCCCACAGTACCGAATCGCTCGGTGAGCGCCGCTTCGCTATCTCGCCGGATGACCAGATTGATCGCAGGAACGAACCAAGTCGGCGGATTCACCCGCGATTTCCAGCGTTACAGCCGCTAGGCCTGGTCGGCAAAGAGTTCCCGGATGTGCTGAGCATCAACCGAGTGTCGGAGCTGCCGTGCCGCTTCGGTAATCGAGCCGGACAGGGACGGATACACCGTAAAGACGGAAGCCATGTCGTCAGCTGTCATACGGGAGGTGACCGCGAGCGCAATCGGCAAAATGTATTCGGAGGCCGCCGGGGCCACGACGACACCGCCAATAACGATGCGAGTTGAACTGTCAGCAATGAGCTTGACGAAGCCGTCGTTCATCCCCTGCATCTTCGCCCGCGGGTTCCGCATGAGAGGAACGATCGTCATGACGGCGTCGAGGCCTTCGTCGACATGCTTCTGGGTGACACCCACGGTCGCGATCTCGGGTGCCGTGAAGATGTTCGCGGCGACCTTCGACACGTCGAGAGGCTCGACGTAGTCGCCCAGCGAATGGTTCATGGCGATCCGCCCCTGCATGGCTGCCACGGAGGCCAGCGGATAGGAACCGGTGACATCACCGGCGGCGTAGACGCGGAAGGCGGTTGTGCGGGACACCTTGTCGACAAGGATGTGGCCGGATTCTTTGAGGGTCACTCCGGCTTCTTCAAGGCCAATGCCTGACGTGTTCGGGATGGAGCCCACCGCCATGAGGCAGTGCGAGGCCTCGATCTCCCGACCATCGGACAGCGTGACAATAACGCCGTCTTCGGTACGGCGCACCGACTGGGCGCGGCTCTTGTTGAGGATGGTCATGCCGCGGCGGGCGAAGACATTCTCGATGACCTTGGCGGCGTGCGGGTCCTCGTTGGGGAGGACCCGGTCACGAGACGACACGAGGGTGACTTGCACGCCGATCCCCATGTAGGCACCGGCGAACTCCGCACCCGTAACACCGGATCCGACCACGACCAGGTGCTCAGGCAGTTCCGTCATGTTGTACATCTGGGTCCAGTTGAGAATCCGCTCCCCGTCCGGCTTCGCGTCGGGCAGCTCCCGGGGGGTCGCACCGGTGGCAACCAGAACCATTTCCGCTTCGAGAGTCTGCTCGGTTCCGTCCGCAAGCTTCGCCAAGACCAGCCGACACCCGTTATCGCCGATCCCGGTGAGGATCGTACCCTTACCGTTCAGTATTGTGACCCCTTCATCCGACAGGCGTTCGTGAATGTCGTCGGATTGGCGGGTGGCAAGGTCTCGGATTCGGGCGTTGATTGCCGGGAAGCTCACGGTCCACGGCTCGTCCGAGGCAACAATGCCGAGTTCGTCGGCAGATTCGACGTTGTGCAACCATTCGGCGGACGCAATGAGGGTCTTGGAGGGCACCACGTCGGTGAGGACGGCGCTGCCTCCCATGCCTTTGTCTTCGATGATGGTGACGCGTGCACCGAGCTGGGTGGCGGTCAGGGCGGCCTCGTAGCCGCCCGGTCCACCCCCGATGATGACGACGCGGGATCCTTCGCGGACCCGGGACGCTCCCGGGATCTTAGATTTCGGTGCGCCCGACGCGGTCGGACCTGTCGGCCTGGGATCAGTTACGTTCTCCACGTGAACATTGTGTCAAAGAACGCACGCGGTGGGGCACTCTTCAGAATGGGTCATGCAAATCGGTCACGAGAATGTACCGTAGTGCTATGACCACACAGGACCCCTACACGCTCGCTTCGAGCGCGGCCGAATACATTGCAGCCGCCGCTGGAATCGAAGCTATCGACATTGCCCTTGTCCTCGGATCCGGATGGAAGGGCGCGGAAGACCTCCTCGGTGACGCCGTTGTCACCCTCCCGGCCGAAGACGTTCCCGGTTTTACTGCCTCCGCTGTTGTGGGGCATGGCGGGACCCTCACCGTACGCAAGCTTGCCTCGGGCGCCCACGCACTGATTTTGGGCGCCCGCACGCACCTCTACGAGGGACTTGGCGTCGCGGCCGTCGCCCACGGTGTACGCACCTCCGCGAAGCTCGGAGCGAAGGCCCTGATCTTGACCAACGGATGTGGCTCCACCGTTCCCGAATGGGGACCGGGCACCGCGGTCCTCTTGAAGGACCATCTCAACCTCACCGGCACCTCCCCCATTGTCGGCGCAAACTTTGTGGACCTGACGGATGCCTACAGTCCCCGGCTCAGGGAGATCGCCCACCGGGTTGATCCGAACCTGCCCGAGGGGGTCTACGCACAGTTCCCCGGCCCTCACTACGAGACCCCGGCCGAGGTCAAGATGGCGCGCCTGCTCGGCGCCGATCTCGTCGGCATGTCCACCACTCTCGAAACGATTGCGGCCCGCGAAGCCGGTCTTGAGGTTCTCGGGATCTCGCTGGTCACAAACCAGGCCGCGGGCTTTGCTCCCGCCCCGCTGTCCCACGAGGAAGTTCTCCAGGCAGGCGCCGAGGCCGGACCTCGCCTCGCTACCCTGCTTGCCGACATCGTTAAGGAAATGAGCGCATGATGATCGATATCGACTCCTGGATCGCCCACGACCCCGATCCCAAAACCCGGGCCGAGCTCACCCAGCTCAAGGAACAGGCCGCCAACGGTGACGCGGGCGCTCAGGCCGAACTGGATGATCGCTTCTCCGGCCCCCTCGAATTCGGCACCGCGGGCCTGCGGGGCGAGATGGCGGGGGGACCCCACCGCATGAACCGTGCGGTGGTTCGCAAGGCCGCCGCCGGTCTCGTCGACTTCCTCCAGGAAGAAGTGGGCCGCGACGCTCTCCTCGTTATCGGCTACGATGCTCGCCACAACTCGAAGGACTTCGCGCTCGACACCGCCGCCGTTGCCACGGCCGCGGGCGCCCGCGCCATGATCTACCCGCACCACGTTCCCACACCCCTGCTGGCGTGGGCCGTCCGCCACCTGAACGCCGATGCTGGCGTCATGGTCACCGCCTCCCACAACCCGCCCAGGGACAACGGCTACAAGGTGTACCTCGGTGGCCGAGCAGTGTCCGAGGGTGCTCAGGGCGTTCAGATCGTCCCACCCTACGACGCGAAAATCGCCGAGAAGATCGCAGCCACCTCCGATGCTGACGAGATCCCCCTGGCCACGACGGGGTGGACGGAGATCGGCGAGGACGTTATCGAGGCCTACCTCGAGCGCGCCGCCTCGCTGGTCCCCCACCAGAACTTCTCGGACCTCAAGATCGTGCTGACTTCCATGCACGGCGTTGGTGGCGAGACGATGAAGGAAGTTCTGGCCCGCGCGGGCTTCACGAACGTCACCGAGGTTGCGGAGCAGGCCCAGCCCGATCCGGGCTTCCCCACCGTGGCCTTCCCCAACCCGGAAGAGCCCGGAGCTCTCGATCTTGCACTCAGCAAGGCAGCATCCCTCAAGGCTGATCTCGTGATCGCAAACGACCCGGACGCCGATCGATGCTCGGCGGCGATCCCCACCCCGAACGGATGGCGGCAGCTCAACGGTGACGAGATCGGTTCCATTCTCGGTGACCAGATCGCAAAGATCGGTGCCATCACCGGCGGCACCCTCGCCTCCTCAATCGTTTCCTCGCGTCTTCTCAAGGAGATCGCGGGCCGTCACGGCCTCACCCACGTCTCCACCCTCACGGGCTTCAAGTGGATTGCACGCGTTCCCCAGCTAATTTTCGGTTACGAGGAAGCGATCGGCTTCTGTGTCGACCCGGACGGTGTACGCGACAAGGACGGCATCACCGCCGGCCTTCTCCTGGCACACGTGGCCGCTCAGCTCCGCTCGAAGAACAAGACGATCGGCGAGCAGCTCGACCACCTGGCGGAAACCCACGGCGTCTACCTCACGGCACCGGTAACGATCCGCGTGGACGACCTGTCGCTTATGCCGGCCACGATGGCGCACCTGAGGGCCAATCCGCCCACCCAACTCGCTGGCTCCCCCGTGGCAAGCGTCGAGGACCTTTCGGAGGGCTCGCAGGCCCTCCCACCGACCGACGCAATCGTGATCCTCAACGAGTTGGGCGACCGCGCGGTCGTCCGTCCCTCGGGCACCGAGCCGAAGGTCAAGTGCTATCTCGAGGTTATCGAGCCCGTCACCCAGAGCCTCGACTCCTCCCGAGCAGCCGCCTCCTCACGCATGGCCCAACTCCAGGCGGACATGAGCAAGGCCCTCACCCTGCCGTAAGGGCTGGCAAGACTAGCTAAACACATGACCCGGCCAATCTGGCCGGGTCATGTGTCTGCTTAGCTAAGTTCTCATGACGGCTACCGAACTCACGTTCAGCGTGGGTCAACCTTGATCTGGTGTGTTACTTCTACCGGAAGCCAGGGTTGCCTTCAGGCGTTTCGCTTACTCCGTGCCGGTAGGCTCGGGCAGGACCGCCCACACGACGTGCGTCCAGTTGCCGAGGGCACGGTGCTTGGTTTTGCGGTTGAGAAGATCCTCGAAAGGCACGTCGTAGAGCATGCCGGAGGACGGCTCGTAGATCCTCATGTTGCTCGTGCGAGTCTGCTTTGCTGGCGGCACCGCGAGAACCACGTGGCGCGGGATTGCGGTATCCAGGCCCAGCCGGGAGTTGCCACCCGTGTACAGCGGCACGGGGATGCCTGTAGCGTTCGCATTCCAGACGGACTGGAGGATGGCACGACCCTGCTCCGTGCTGTCGTCGAGCGCGTGAGCCTTGTAGGTGACGCCGGGGAATCGGGCTTCCCGTGCCAATGTCCACGGAGGGCTTCCGAAACGCTTCGGCCAGTCAATGGGACCCACCGCATCCTTCGTGATCCGCTCGTGGATCTCCAGCTGGTAGGAACGAATCCGGTCCGGGTCTTCTTCCAGGGTGCGTGCGAGTGCCGGGTCTCCCGTTGCTTCCAGCATGAGGAGAACCGCGGCACCGCACGTCGTTTCATTGACCTGGGTGACCAGTGTGGAGCCCAGGACCACGGGAACCGGGTCGATCGGATCAGCAGGCGGGTGCGGGCTCATCCGAGTGTGGATCGGCCGCTGGAGTTTAGCGACGATCCTGCCCACATGAAGCCCGGCCATGGATCAGCCGATCCTATCGAGCAGCACGGACTCCCGGGTCGGAGCAACGGTACTGATCTTGATGCCACCCTCGAGGGCCTCGCGTGCCTTCTCGAAACGCGGCTCATCGTCCGTGTGGAAGGTAAGGATCGGATCGCCAGCCTTGACGGCTTCGCCGAGATGGGCGTGGATCGTGATGCCGGCGCCGGCCTGCACCTGGTCCTCCTTGCGGGCACGGCCCGCGCCGAGCTTCCAGGAGGCCACCCCAACCTTGAGAGCGTCGAGTTCGGAAATGACGCCGTCGGATTCGGCAACTACCGTTTCCGTGTGCTTGGAGGTGGGGAGCTCAGCATCCGGGTCGCCGTGCTGTGCCCGAATGAGCTCCTTCCAGGAATCCATTGCCTTGCCGTTCTCCAGGTTCTCGGACGGGTCGGTATCGATGCCGGTGGCGAGAAGCATTTCGCGAGCGAGTGCCACGGTCAGCTCCACGACATCATCGGGGCCGCCGCCTGCCAGTACCTCGACGGACTCCTCCACCTCGAGGGCGTTGCCGATCTTCCGTCCCAGCGGGACGGACATGTCGGTCAGGAGAGCCACCGTGTGGGTGCCCGCGGCCTTGCCGATCCGCACCATCGTGCGAGCCAGTTCGCGGGCCTGCTCAAGGTCCTTCATGAAGGCACCGGAGCCGACCTTGACGTCAAGGATGAGGGAGTCGGTTCCTTCTGCGATCTTCTTTGACATGATCGACGACGCAATAAGCGGGATGGCTTCGACGGTGGAGGTGATGTCGCGCAGGGCGTAGAGCTTCTTATCGGCCGGTGCAAGCCCGCTTCCCGCGGCGCAGATCACTGCGCCAACGGTGTCGAGCTGGCGAAGGATCTCGTCGTTCGTCAGGTTCGCCCGCCATCCGGGGATGGCTTCGAGCTTGTCGAGGGTGCCTCCGGTGTGGCCGAGGCCGCGGCCGGAGAGCTGCGGGACGGCTACGCCGTACGAAGCGACGAGCGGTGCAAGCGGCAGGGTGATCTTGTCTCCCACTCCCCCGGTCGAGTGCTTGTCGGTCGTGGGTTTGGACAGCGAGGAGAAGTCCATAGTTTCACCCGAGTTGATCATCGCCTGGGTCCAGGTGGAGATCTCATCTTGGTTCATGCCGTTGAGGAAGATCGCCATGGCAAGTGCCGACATCTGCTCCTCTGCAACAACGCCGCGGGTGTAGGCGTCGATCACCCAGTTGATCTGGTCCGTGGAGAGGACCTCGCGGTCCCGCTTCGTCCGGATAATGTCGACGGCGTCGAATGCTTCAGTCATTCGTTTTCCTCTCTACCTTGTCGAGGTCGTTTGGCCCAAAGCCGTAGGGCAAGACCTCTGATAGGGGCATAATGCCCCGGGGCAGGTTAACCTCGGTGTCCGGGGTGCCGTGCTCCCAGAGGAGCTGTCGGCAGCGTCCGCACGGGATCGTGAGATCACCATTGCCGTTCACGCACAGAAAGGCGGTGATCTTACCGCCGCCCTCGCGCACGAGGTCGGAGACCATTCCGCATTCGGCGCAGAGGGTCACCCCATATCCGGCGTTCTCGACGTTACATCCGGAGAAGATGCGTCCGTCGGTGGACAGGCATGCGGCTCCAACCGGGAACCCGGAATAGGGCACGTAGGCCATGTTCATGGCGTCGATAGCGGCCTGACGCAGGGCGTTCCAATCCGTCATGACTTGATGTACGGAATGTTCTCTGCGGCGGGTGCACGCGACTTACCGACGAAGCCGGCGACCGCGAGGATCGTGACAATGTACGGGATCATGGCGAGCAGGTTCGGGTCGATCGGGTTCGTGGCGACGAGCGGCAGGAAGTCGACGATCGCGGAAGCGAAACCGAACATGAGAGCCGCTCCCATGGCGCCGATCGGATGCCACTTGCCAAGGATCATGGCGGCAAGGGCAATGTAGCCGTTGCCAGCCGACATGTTCTCCGTGAACACGGCGTTCGCGCCAATCGTGAAGGCGGCGCCACCGAGACCGGCGAGCGACGATCCGAGGATCGTGTTGAGCGTCCTCGTGCGGTTGACGTTAATGCCCACCGTGTCCGCTGCCTTCGGGTGCTCACCAACGGACCTCATGCGCAGGCCCCAGCGGGACCGGAACAGCATCATGGTGAGGAAGATGAGGAGGAAGTAGAGGACGTACACGATGATCGTGTGGCGGAAGAAGACGGGTCCGATGAACGGAATGTCTGCCAGCAACGGGATCTCGTAGACGGGAAGCGAGTACGAGATCGAGTTCCACTCCGGCGTATCCTTCACAACCGTTCCGAGAAGGAAGGACGTAATGCCGAGGCAGAGCACGTTCAGGACGACGCCAACAATGATCTGGTCCACGGCGTACTTCACGGAGAAGAGCGCGAGGAGAAGTCCGACAAATGCTCCGGCAAGCGGTGCTCCGAGCAGGCCCCACCAGGAGCTTCCGAACATGGAAGCGAAGACAATGCCGGTGAAGGCACCGACGAGGAGCTGACCCTCGATCGCAATGTTGACAACACCAACGCGCTCACACACAACGCCCGCCATCGATCCGTAGATCAACGGTACCGCTGCGGTGATCGTGGCGGCGAACAGGCCGGCGATCGTGATGAATCTGCCGGATCCGCCACCGGAGAAGGTGAGGAAGGCAAGAATCAGGGGCAGGAGGACAAGCAGGCCCAGCCACAGCGGCTGCTTCTTTCGCTGGACGGCACGAACAACCGAGTAGATTGTTGCCGCGGCCACGATTCCCGTAAGAATCCAGCAGGTCTGTCCCGCGTACACAAGCAGGTTTCCGCTGTCCCTCGAGGGGCGGATGTCTTTCCACACGAACTCGGCAACGCCGTGAGCGTTCATAGCGAAATAGACGCCCAGCAGTGTCGCGAGGACATAGAGAATCGGGAGCTTCCAGGAGATGGGAGCCTGAACGCTATGTTCATTTTCCGCGGGCAGTGCCTCTTGGCGGTCGACGTCGATGGTCACTTTGCCTCCTGCTGAAGAGTAATGAACTCGCGGTAGCCGACGCCGTCAGGCTTCGGGAAACGGAAAATCCAGCGGATCAGCGGAGGAGCTGCGATCAGCAGGACAATAACGGACTGAAGGATCAGGATCATGTCGACGGGAACACCCGCGCCCTGCATGCGGGGCGAGCCCGCCTTAAACGCACCGAAGAGCAGACCGGCGCCGAAGATACCCACGGGCTTGTTGCGACCAAGGAGAGCCACGGTGATGGCGTCAAAGCCGATCGAACCCGCCGCGCCCTGCGTGAGGCTACCGAGGGTGCCGAGGACCTGGTTCGCACCCGCCAAGCCACAAAGGGCCGCGGAGGTAAACATGGTCATCGTGATGACCTTCGCGGTCGACATGCCAGCAGTTTCGGAGGCGTGGGCGTTCGCGCCAACGGCGCGCAGCTCGAAGCCGAACTTCGAACGCTCCAGAAGCCACCAGACGAACCACGTTGCCAGGATCGCGAGGATAATGCCCGCGTGGAGCGAGAAGTCGCCCGGCAGAATCATCGGCAGGCGTGACTCATCGGCAACCGCCTGCGACTTCGGCTGGTTGTTGTTCGGGCCCTGGAACACGTCCTGGTTCAAGACGTAGAGCATGAGGAAACCGGCGATCGAGTTCAGCATGATCGTCACGATCACCTCGTTCGCACCCGTTTTTGCCTTGAGCAGACCAACGAAGCCACCCCAGATACCGGCGACGATAACCGCGCCAACGACAGCGACGAGAAGGTGGGCGCCGTAGGGCAGGTCCAGGGTGAAGCCCAGGTAGGTGGCGGCAATAGCGCCCAGAATGATCTGGCCCTGACCACCGATGTTGAACAGGCCGGCCCGGAAGCCCAGGCCCAGGCCGAGGCCCGCGAGGATCAGCGGCGCGGCGTCCTTAAACGTGTTCGTCAGGGGCCGGATCTGCCTGGCAAAGGTGTCCTGATCGGGGTCGAAGATCGAGCCCTTGAACAGCCTCCAGTACGTGTCGATAATCGACGCATCGGCGATCCAGATAAAGAACGCACCGACAATAAAGGCAATGATGACCGCGACAACCGAAATGATCCAGTTGGAACGGACGGCTACGTGAAGAGCCGCTCTCACCTTGAGCGACAGGGGCGTCGACGTGTCTGTCGATGTGCTCACCGGTCCTCCTTCTGCATGGCTTCCTCCATGGGAACTCCGGCCATCATGAGGCCGAGGACAGCGTTGGGCGTG